>DATBFX010000574.1:0-11266 GCA_036558305.1 Thermomicrobiales bacterium
GAACACCAACGAAGGTGCCGACGGCGACGCCAACCGCTACTGCCAGCGCAACCCATACCGCCACCCACACCGCGACCGCCACCCGGACCGCAACCCTCACCGCAACCGCGACTTACACCGCTACGGTAACCTCTACGGCGACGCCGGTTCCGCCGACCGCGACTGCAACGAGCACCGCGACAGCGACGGCGACGTCCACCGCGACTCGTGTCCCGCCGACCGCGACCGCCACAAAGACGGCGACGCCGCTGCCGCCAACCGCGACGAAGACGCCTGTGCCGCCGACCGCGACATCCTCTTCCACCGCGACCCCGGTGCCGCCGACAGCGACGCCGATTCCTCCGACCGCCACGCGCACGGCGACGCCGGCACCGACCGCGACTTCGACCCCGCTCCCGCCAACCGCAACCGCAACCAAGGTGCTTCCGTCGGCGACGCCCGTGCCGCCGACCGCGACCCGCCAGCCTCCGACGTCGACACCGGTACCCCCTGTGCCCACGGTTGTTCCGCCTCTGGCGACGGCAACACCGGCACCGCCAACCTCCACGCCGCTGCCGACGTGCGCGCCGTCGCCGGCGGCCACTCAGACGTCGGCGGCCAGCCCGGGTGCCGGTTCACCGGCGGCGTCGCCGGCCGCGAGTTCGTCCGCCAAGGCCTCGTCACCGGCAGGTAGCCCGGCTGCCGGTTCGGCGACCGCGTCCTCGACCGCGTCTGTTGCGACCGACTGCGTTTGACCGACCTGCGGGGCGGCCCGATCGGGCCGCCCGCGCATTTCCACGCGAGAAGTGCCCATGACCATTGCCCCGGAACGTCGCCTCGATCCGATCCAACTGGAAGTGATGTGGAACCGACTCATCTCGGTCGTCAACGAGCAGGCGGCCGCGTTGATGCGGACGAGTTTCACCTCGATCGTCCGCGAGGCCGGTGACCTTTCGGCCGGGGTGTTCGACGTCGCGGGCAACATGATCGCCCAGGCGGTGACCGGTACGCCCGGTCACATCAACGCCATGGCGACCTGCATCCACCACTTCCTGGCGGTCTACCCCGCGGCGACATTGCGTCCCGGCGACGTCATGATCACGAACGATCCGCAGAAAACGTCAGGTCATCTCCATGACTTCACGGTCATCACTCCGGTCTTCAAGGCAGAAAGACTGGTCGGGTTCTTCGGCAATACCTGCCACGTCCTCGACATCGGCGGGATCGGTCTGTCGACCGATGCGCGCTCCGTGTTCGAAGAGGGTCTATTCGTCCCGGTCACCAGGTTGTTCGACGCCGGCGAACCCAACCGCGAGTTGTTGAAGATCCTCGCCGCCAACGTCCGGGCGCCGGAACCGGTGCTCGGCGACATCCACGCCCAGGCGGCCGGCAACGACGTCGGCGCGGCCCGACTCCTCGAATTCATGGAGGAATTCGGCCTCGAATCGCTCGACGAGCTGTCGGCGGAGATCATCGGCCGCTCGGAGCGGGCGATGCGAGCGGCGATCGCCGCGTTACCGGATGGCGTCTACGAGAACGAGGTCTTTTCCGACGGCTACGAAGAACCCGTTCGCCTCCACGTCGCGATCACCAAACGCGGCGACGAGTTGCTCGTCGATTGGGCGGGGAGTTCGCCCGAGAGTCGACGGGGCATCAACGTCGTGCTCAATTACACCCACGCCTACACGACGTACGCGTTGAAGTGCGCGCTCGCTCCCGAGGTACCGAACAACGAAGGGAGTTTCCGCCCGGTCACGGTGACGGCCCCGCCGCGCAGCATCTTGCACGCGTTGCCGCCGGCCGCCGTCGCCGCCCGCCACATCCTCGGTCACTTCCTCCCCGGCGCCGTCTTCGGTGCGCTCGCGAAGGCGGTCCCGGACCGCGTGATCGCCGAAGGCGCGGCCAACATCTGGAATCTGCAATTCACGGGACACGACCTCGACGATCGACCGTTCACCTACGTCTGGTTCTCCTGCGGCGGGACCGGCGCCCGGCCGACGAAGGACGGTCTGCACGCGACCGCCTTCCCGAGCGGCATCGCCGGCGTGCCCGCGGAAGTGATCGAGCAACTCTCGCCGGTCATCGTCTACGAGCGATCGATCCGCGCCGATTCGGCCGGACCGGGTCGATTTCGCGGTGGCTGCGGGCAGACCTTGAGGCTTGGCGTCCGGACGCATCGCCCGTTCACCTTTTCCCCGCTCTTCGACCGACTGCACCACCCGGCTGCCGGTTACGCCGGCGGCAAACCCGGTGCCACCGCCGACATCGGTCTCTCGACGGGCGAACACTACGCCGGCAAGGGCTCCCGCGAACTTTCACCCGAGACGACGGTCACCCTGCAACTCCCAGGCGGCGGTGGATTTTTCGACCCGTTGACGCGCGATCCCGCCGCGGTCCTTGCCGACGTGGAGAGCGGTTTGGTCTCGCCCGACCACGCGCGCGATGCCTACGGGGTTCTGGTGACCGCGGACGGGAAGAGAATCGACGAGGCGGCAACCGCCGCCCTCAGAGCAGCGTCTTAAGAGGGGCAAACGACAAATTGTGGAGTTGACGCGGAGAGATCCTTCGCAAGCTCAAGGTGACGGGACGGGGACCGCCCACATTTGTCATCCTGAGCGCCGGCGAAGGATCTCTCTCCCCGACGTTGCGGTCAATCGAAGAAGCCTTTGTCGTCCTCCGTCAGATACGGCGTCGCGGCTCCGGCGTTCAACTCGACCCCCATCCCTGGTCGGTCCCAGACGTCGATGAAGCCGTCTTTGACGATGGGGCTGGGGAGACCATCGACGATGTCGTACCACCAGGCAGGATTGCCGGTGGGATATTCGAACGCGATGTAGTTGTTGGGAAGCGTGGCGCAGACCTGAACCAGGGCGGCGAGACCGAGGAGTCCGTTGCCGGTACCGTGCGGGGCGATGAGGATGCCGTGGAGATCGGCGTATTCGGCGACCCACTTCAATTCGGCGATGCCGCCGACGTCGCACGGGTCCGGTCCGATCACGTTGACGGCGTGCCGCTCGATCAGGTCCTTGAAGTTGTGGCGCAAGTAAATCTGTTCACCGGTGTGGATCGGCGTGGTCGAGCTTCGCGTCACCTCACGATAGACGTCGGGCGCAACCCAGGGGACGTAGTCGCCGGTGATCAGATCCTCGAGCCAGAGCAGATGGAGTCCTTCCACCGCCTTCGCCAACCGGATCGCGTCGGGCACCGTCCAACCGGGACCGCAGTCGAGGGCGAGTCCAACCTCATCGCCCAATACCTCTTTCATCGCTTCGGCGCAGGCAACGATGTGCTTGAGCCCGCGCTCGGTCAAGAGACCGCGGACGAGTTGCCCGTGGAAGACGCTTGCCTGCGGTTCGCCGTAGAAGAGATCGGGGACCTCGGTTTTCATGGCACTGTGGAAACCGATCCCCTGCTTGATGATCGTGAAACCCTCGTCGGCGGCTTTCATCTTCGCCATGTTCTCGGCGAAGTCCTCGGGTTCGTAGCCGGTCATCGGGAAGCGCACGGCGCCGTTGTAGACGCGGACCCGATCGCGCACCTTGCCGCCGAGCAGTTTGTAGACCGGCACTCCGGCCGCTTTTCCGGCGATATCCCAAAGCGCCATCTCGACGGCGCTGACGGCGCTGCCCCACGGTTTGAATCCGCCGCGCTGGCGAATCCGCAGCATCACGCGCTCGACGTTCGTCGGGTCCTGATCGAGAAGCGCCGGTTTGAGGGCGAGCACGTGGTGCTTCAGATAGGGCTTGTAGGACTCAACCTCGCCGTAGCCGCTGATCCCCCCGTCGGTGACGATGCGAACGACCGGGTTGCTCCCGATGACGGCGCACTTGAGGTCGGTGATCTTCACGGTTGGGTGCTCCCTCCGGCCGATTGCCTCCTCGGCGGCATGGCACTTCCCGTCCCTGCGATCGGCAACCGAACGCGGTGATACTCTCAGAAACGCGGCGTCTGGTCCTCTGCACAGGCTAGCCGGATTTGATCAGCGTGCTTGGGTTCACACGAGTTGCTCGAACCCGCACTAGCGGGAAGCTCGTTCCGTGCGCCGCTGGGGTGACTCATCGGAGATCTGCATCAACTCGATCGCGTTGCCGTCGGGGTCGCGAATCCAGGCCTGGAGATTGTGGTCGAGTCCCTGCTTCGGTTCGCGCTCGATCGCGATGCCGTCGGCGCGGAGTTGATCGACCGTGGCAATGAGATCGTCGGTCAAGAGGCACACGTGCTTGAAACTGTGGGGGCGGTCCCGGCTCGGCTCGGGGCCACCGGGAAAGAGTTCGAGGAAGCGGTCGCCGCCGATATGCAGGTAGACGAGCATGAGCGAGCCGTCGGGGTGGTTCAGACGGAACGACTCGTTGAGCCCGAGTTTCGCGTAGAACCCCAGGGCCGCGTCGACGTCGTGAACGGCGAATGCCGTGTGTCCCAGATCGGTGATCATCTCCTGGTTGCCCCTCCCCGTTCGTTCCGGATCGTTCACTCGCCATACCGGGTTGTTGCCTCAGTGTATCCGGTAAACCGTCGCGCCCGAACGCCACCACTTTCCGCCCCCGCTGGGCGACGGGTGGCGTACCCTTCGCCGCGCGGGTCGTGCGACTCCCTGTGCAAAGGGACGCCTCGACGATCTGGAAGGCACCATCGGTTGGCGGGAATGGAATGCCAGGAGGGGCGACGGTGGCGGTCAAGTTTGGGCTGTTCGTGCCGCAAGGTTGGAAGATGGATCTGGCGGAGATCGACGATCCGGTCGCGCAGTTCGAGGCGATGACGGCGGTTGCCAAGGCGGCCGACGCGGAACCGAACTGGCATTCGATCTGGCTCTACGATCACTTCCACACCGTGCCGACGCCGGAGATCGAGACGACGTTCGAGTGCTGGACGACGACGTCGACGCTGGCACGGGACACGCGGCGGGTGCGGATCGGGCAGATGACCGGCTGCAACGGGTTCCGCAACCCCGCGCTCTACGCCAAGATCGCCTCCACCGTCGACGTCGCGAGCCACGGCAGGCTTGACGCCGGACTCGGCGCCGGCTGGTACCAGCACGAATGGCGCGCGTACGGGTACGGTTTCCCGGAGACGCCGGAGCGAATGGCGAGGTTTCGCGAGGCGATCGAGATCGTCCACAAGATGTGGACCGAGGAGCGCCCGGTCTTCCACGGCAAGCACTACGCCATCGACGGTCCGATCAACGAGCCGAAGGGCGCGCAAAAACCCCACATCCCGTTTTGGATCGCCGGCGGCGGCGAAAAGGTGACGCTCAAGCTGGTGGCGCAGTTCGGCGACGCCTGCAACATCGGACGCGACCCGGAGACGATCCGCCACAAGCTGGAGGTGCTGAAGCGGCACTGCGATGCGATCGGACGAAACGACGACGAGATCGTCAAATCGGCGGAGGCCGACGTCGTCTTGATCGACGAGGGTACCGATCCCGACGAGGTGCGGGCGCGCGGCGACTTTCCGACGTTCGGTTGGCCGACGCTGATCGGGACGCCGGATCAAATCCGCGCCCACATTCAGAGTCTCGTGGACGTCGGCATCGACTACGTGATCGTCTACTTCCCTCGGATTGCCTACGACCACGATCCGTTGCATCGCTTCGCGCGGGAAATCGCACCGCAATTCGTGTAGGGCCGCGGTGCCCCGCGACGTCGCGGTCAATACCTGCCGAGCACGTGTGTCGTCGCGAATACACACATTTCGTACATAATTCGTAGGACGCGGTTGCGTCCCCGCGGTGCAATGATGCGTATCGTGGGCGGGGAGACGCCGTCGGTTCTCGCTGCCCAGCTCGACTCGTCGTTGACAGCTTGAGGAGGCAATCGGATCATGCCAAGGCGCACCGGCTCACCGACCGCCAAATCCGTGGTCGAAAGCCACATCTGTTTCGATCGCGTCGTCCCGGACGAATTCCACCCCGCCCACGCCGCGGCGTTTCATGCGTTGCTCGGTCTGGCCGAGAAGGAGAATCGCGCCGCCCTGCCCGATCTCGACGCTTCGGGACCGATCTTCGTCCCGCACGCGGCGATCGTCCTGGCCAAAAAGTGGGACAACGGCCACGTCTTGACCTGCAAGTTCCTCGACGGCAGCCCGACCCAGCGCAAACGGGTGCAAGGCAAGGCCGAGATTTGGGAGCAATTCGCGAACGTTCAGCTCAAGTTCGTGACGAGGGGAAGCGCCGAGGTCCGGATCTCGTTTTCGGCCGATCCGGGTTCGTGGTCCGCGGTCGGGACCGACGCCCTGGTCGAGCGCTATTTCCCCAAATACCAACCGACGATGAACTACGGCTGGCTCAAGGACGACACCGACGACAACGAATACGAACGGGTGGTGGTCCACGAGTTCGGCCACGCGCTCGGATTGATCCACGAGCACCAGAGTCCGGCCGAGACGTTGAAGTGGAACAAGCCGGCCGTCTATCGCTATTTCTCGGGACCGCCGAATTACTGGAGCAAAGAAGACATCGACTTCAACATCCTCCAGAAGTATTCGCCCGAAGGGCTGAAGTTCACGCGGTTCGACAGGGACTCCATCATGCTCTACCAATTCCCCGCCGAACTCTTTTCGGACCACAAGGCGACGCCGTTGAACTTCCAGTTGTCGAAGAAGGACAAGGATTTCATCCGCCAGATGTATCCGAAGTAGGATCGCTCGGCCCGGCCGCGATCCGGTTACGGTGAGCC
Organism: Thermomicrobiales bacterium; assembly: GCA_036558305.1. Lineage (GTDB taxonomy): Bacteria > Chloroflexota > Chloroflexia > Thermomicrobiales > UBA6265 > DATBFX01. Next base: position 6,651 of record DATBFX010000574.1, read on the forward strand.
ATGCTCGGCGTGCAGGCACGTGACGACGAAATACGGATCGGCGATCGATTCGCCGTCACGTTCCAACGCACCCTGCGGTTGCCGGACGACGGCAAGACCTATCCGCTCCCGCCCGGACTCGGTCGGTTCCCGATCCACCGGGTTGCCGATTACGCCGATCGGGTCCCGCCCGCGTGGCGGGAGCAGGGTGGATATTTCATCCCGATGTACCAACGGGAAGCGATGTGGTTCGGCTTCGACGGCGCGTCCTGGAAACCGAACGCCGTCCAAATCTGGATCGGCGGCGTCAACGTCGTCACGGGGGAGGCGGCGGACGAGGGACTTGCGGACGACCCGCAAAACTATCTCGTCACGCCGTACCAACCCTGGTTGGACGGCATCAACGTCGGCGACGGCGTCGTCCGGCAGTTCGTGGCGGTGCGGCTCGGCGAAGGGTACACCGTCGAGGGACAACTGACCGGGCGGGAAGAGCAGGGCGGTCTCCGCATCAAGGTCTTCGAACCGAAACCGGGTCGTTTCCCCGATGAGCCGCCGGTTGAGGACCGGCCGTTGGGATTGGGCCGGCCCGCCGCGATCGGCGCGATGGGGTTCGGGGCGGGCGGCGCCATGCGGCAGCGCATCTACGCCGATCCCTACGGCGTGGAGACGTGGGATCCGGACAACACCGGTACCGCCGTCGTCCACATCGTCACCAGCACGGATTACCGCGCACTCACCGGCAAGCGGCGGCCACGGACGCCGATCAGCGCGAAGACTTACACCGAGTACGGACTCCCCTGGTTCGACCTCTACGACGAAGATCGGCGCGCGGTGTCGGGCAGCGAGCGACTCCGCAAGGTGCGGTCCGTCGACGCGATTGCCGCGGACCGGGGCGAGCCCGCCGCCGCGGAGGATGCGAGCGGGCTCGAGATCGAACCAACCCAGATCAAGACATTGGAACCGCCGGGGTAGGCACGGTCCGCCAGGCGAATGGCCACGTGCGACGCGTGACTCCGAACGGGAGCGACCGTCCGACTACTGCAATGCCCTTCAAGCGCACGGACGAAACGCCGCCGGCGACAGCAAGGAGGTGAGCCGTGGTACTGAGCGCAACCGAGCTGCAAGCGCGCACCGAACTCGGACGTTTCCTCATCGCCCGCCGAGCGGAAGCGCCGACGTTTCTTCCACCTGGCCAGGTGGCGGCGCTTCCACAGGCGGTGCCGGCACCGGAACTGACCGGCAAATTCCCCACCGGATTGGCTCCCTCGGCGCACGCACCCGATCCAAACGCCGGGCCGACCGACAAGCTGCCGCGCGCCGACGTGGTCGTCGTCACCTGGACCGTCGACGAAAACGATGCGCTCGCGGCAGTGTTGACGCCGGGATTTTCCAGCCGGAGTTGGTCGCCGTACAGTCGACGGTACGCCAGCCATTACGCCCGGCTGATCCGTGCCGGTGCGCCGGCCAAGCAGGCGAAGCGGCTCGGTCGTTGGCTTCGTACCGATGTCGGCGGGATGTCGGTCGTCTGCTTCAAGTCGGAGCTGCACCTCAACCAGGATGGCATTCGCGACCCGAACGTGCCGGGCACGGCAACCCTTCCGGTCAAGGGCCTGTTCGCCCAACTGATCGACGAGGTGCAGCCAAATGTGGTCATCACCACCGGTACCAGCGGTGGTGTGTTCGCGGACCACGACCTGGGCGACGTCGTCGTCACTCGCGCCGCCAAATTCAGGCTCCAGTCGGAGTTTCGCAACGCGCCGTTCAACGGGAAGACGTTCCGCAGCCAGTGGGACGTGCCGAAGACGCACTTTGCGACCGCCACGGACTTGATGCACTCGTTTGCCGACCATCTGAAGGAGCCACCGCTGCTGCCACCGACGATTCGCCACAGCGGCAAGCCCTTTCAGGCGCCGACGTTCACACCGGACATCAAACTCGACGGGACGGGCGATCTTCCGGAGTTTCATCCGATCTTGACCACCGACTACTTCGAGTACGGCACGTCGGCGAACAACCTCCAGCAGGAGGGTTGTGCCGTCGAGATGGGTGATGCGGTGCTCGGGTTGGTCGCGGACGAGTTGGCGGCGCCGCCGAAGTGGGTGGTCGTGCGCAACCTCTCCGATCCGCAGATCAACGGTGAACTCGACCACGATCTCCAGGTCGACTACGCGGTTTGGTACTACGAAAAGTTCGGATTCTGGACCAGCATCATGAGTGCCCTGACGACCTGGGCGATCATCGCCGGGCTATAGCGTTCGCGGGTTACGAGAGCAAACGCGCGCGATCGGGTCGAGGCTCGGGTATAATCGATCTCGGGCGGCATCCGGCGAGATCGCGGCATCGATGGCCCGTATGGTGCGTTCGCGGTTCGCGAGGACGAACGCCGATCGCCCGGTTGCGTGCCCACCCCTTGCCCCCGTAGCTCAGTGGATAGAGCTACCGCCTTCTAAGCGGTCGGTCGCAGGTTCGATCCCTGCCGGGGGTACCAACAGTAGCCGACCCGCTGAAGGGACCATTGCGATGACAGAAAGCCTCCAGAGAATTGTCAATCTGGTCGAGCAGCTTCCGCCCGAGGAACAAGACGCGATCGCCGAAATGATCGAGCGCGAATTGGCCGATAGGAAGTGGGACGAACTGTTTGCTACGGAGGCTTCCGACCGATTCCTCGCACGGTTGTCGTCCAAGGCCTTGCGGGAAGACGACTCTGGTCTTACTCGAGAATCGACCGATCGCTGGTGAGATCCAAGACGACCAAAGAGTTTCGCGAACTGCTTGAATCGTTGCCGGAACCGGTCCAGCGGCAGGCACAAGATGCGTACCGATTGTTCTGCGAGGATCCATTCCATCCAGGTCTTCAATTCAAGTCCGTCAATCCACGCAACTCCAGGATATGGTCGGTCCGCATCGGCATTCATTACCGAGCAATCGGTATCCGAGACCCGGAGAACATCCTTTGGGTCTGGATCGGTACGCACGCAGACTACGATCGAGAGCTTCGACGCTCCTAGCCTTTGGTCTCGACTCTTGCAATGCAGTACGGTTGCCCGTCCGTGAACATCGGAAGTACTTCGGTCTGGTAGCTCAGTGGACAGAGCTACCGCCTGCTAAGCGGTCGGCCGCAGGTTCGATCCCTGCCGGGGATACCATCGGCCACCCTTCTTGAGCGACCGGTCGATCGTTCGCTCCATCGCGTCCACCTCGCCGCGCTGTCGCATCTTGCGCAATACTACGCAGACGCTCACGCTCCTCCAACATCAAATGTGCCACCTCAATTGCGCATTACGCGTCATGCGCCCCTCTCTGCCGCATCCTAAAGTGGCGGCGAGGCCGAAGGTCGCCGTCGGGCCGATGGTCGAAAACCATCGACCAGCCTGCAGATCGACGTGAAGGGAGGACGACTCGCGCGAAATCGGAAAGACATAGCGTGCGAATAGTTTGTGGGTGTTCAACCAAGAGGAGAATCCGTTGCGAATCGCATACCCGAAAAATGCTTCGGTGCCCAATCCGTTTCCGCTTCCCATCGCGGCGATGAACCGACGCAGCCTCCTTCGTAGCATCGGTGTCCTCGGCGCGGTCGCGATCGTCGGCACCCGCATCTCGAGAGTTGCCGGCCAGGGATCGACGCCCGAACCGGCAGCGCCCCAGATCGGTCTTCGTCCCGACGGCAGCCGCCTGTGGCGGGTCCAGGTTGCCGGAGCCAGCATGGACGACGGGATCGAGTTGATGGGCTTCTTCCCGGGCGAGATCACGATCAACGCCGGCGACGCGATCTTTTTCGACTTCGGCCAGGGTATGCCCGAAATACCCCACACCGTCAGTTTCCTCGCCGGGCAACCCGTGCCCGACCTGGTCGTCCCCGAACCAGACGCCGCAGCCAACCCGCGCTTGATGTTCAACCCGCAGGTGGCGTTTCCCCAGGGTGCGGCGGCTGTCGACGGGGCGGGCGTCGTCAGTTCCGGCATGAGCATCCTCCTCCAACCGGGTACGTCGTATATGTTGACGTTCCCGACGCCCGGCACCTATGACTACGTCGACCTCGTCTTCCCGATGGTCGCTACCGGTAAGGTGATCGTCGTCGACCGGGGTTCGGCGCTGCCGAAGACCCAGGACGACTACGATCAAGCGACCGCCGAGCAACAGGCGCCGCTGATCGAACGCGGCCGGGCCCAGATCGACCGGTACGACCAGCCGTCACCGGTCGCCCTCGGCAGCGGCGCCAACCGCTGGGAGGTCACGGCTGGCGTTACCGACGGCGCAGTTGAGGTCGCCGCCTTCATCCCGCAACGGCTGGAGATCAAAGCCGGCGACACCGTGAGTTGGACGCTCGAGCGCTCGACCCTTGAACTCCACACCGCCACCTTCGCCGGCACCGAGCCGCCGCCCGAACTGGTCGTGGTTGAGCCGCAAGAGGACGGCCCGCCGCTGCTTATCCTCAACCCCGACCTGGTGGCGGCGGCGGGCGAACCGGCGTACCGCGACGGCGAATTCGCCAATACGGGCTTCCTCAGCACGCGCTTCCCGTTCCCGCACAGCGCCGAGCTGACGTTCGATGCACCCGGCGAGTATCCCTACTACTGCGCCATCCACGGCAGCCCCAACCAGGGCATGCGCGGCACCATTGTCGTCAAGTAGCCGCC
>DATBFX010000575.1:0-30058 GCA_036558305.1 Thermomicrobiales bacterium
GGCGAGCCAGCGCCTGGCCGATCGCGTGGCGACGGCCAGTCCGGCCATCCTGTTCGTCTACGACCAGATCGACGACCGCAATGTTTATGTCAACGACGCGATTTCCCGCGTCCTCGGCTACGCGCCCGAGCAGGTGGAGCGCGTCCGCGACTCCTTCGTGAGCGGACTGATGCACCCCGAAGACTTGGCGCGCCTACCGGCGATGATGGCCCAGATCGAGGTGGCCGCGGACGGGGAGGTGGTGGAACACGCCTACCGGCTGCGCCACGCCGACGGGGACTGGCGTTGGCTGACGACGCGCCTGACGGTGTTGACACGCGACGCCAGCGGTCGCCCGTGTTTGGTCGTCGGGGCCGCCCTCGACGTCACAACCCTCCGGGAAGCCGAGTTGGCCCTGCGCGAGAGCGAGGCGCGCTACCGGGCCGTCGTCGACAGCCAGACCGAAATGATCTGCCGCTACCTGCCGGACGCCACGGTCACCTTCGCCAACGACGCCTTTTGCCGTAGCCTGGGCATGACGAAGGAGGAGGTTCTCGGCGGCACGATTTTCGATCTCATCCCAGCATCGGTCCTCGAGCGATTCTCGGCGTACTTCGCGTCGCTGGTCGCCGATCCGCGAACCACCGAGATCGAGCACGAGACCGATCTGCCCGACGGCTCCGTCGGTTGGCAGCACTGGGTCGACCGACCCATCCACGACGCGGCCGGCAACGTCGTCGAGTTCCAGGGGATCGGCCGCGACGTGACCGCACTCCGGCGGGCCGAAGCCGCCCTGCGGGCCAGCGAGGGACAATTGCGCCTCGCCCTGGAGAACGCCGCGATGGGCACCTGGGAATGGCAGGTCGACGCCGATTGGGTTGCCTGGTCGGAGCACACCGCCCCGCTCTATGGTCTGCCGGCAGGTACGCCCGGTCTCTCGATCCCGCAGGTCTACGCGCTCATCCACCCCGACGACCGGAGGCGCATGCGCGACGCCGACCGCCGACGCATCGCCGACGGTCGCTCCTACGCGGCCGAGTTCCGCGTCGTCTGGCCGGACGGAACCATCCGGTGGTTGGAGGCCAAGGGCCGGGCCGTCGCCCACGACCGCAACGGCCGGGTGTCGCGCTTCCTCGGGGTGACCATGGACACCACCGAGCGCAAACGGGCCGAAGAATCCTTGCGCGATTTGAGCGGGCGCCTCCTCTCGGTCCAGGACGAGGAACGCCGGCGACTGGCCCGCGAGCTCCACGAGCAGACGGCGCAGACCGTCGTTGCCCTCACCCTGGACCTCGGCACCGTCCGCCAACGCCTCGGCACGACCACCGACCCCGCGGTCGACCGCTTGCTGGCCGAGGCACAGACACTGGGTCAGCAGGTGCTCCAGGAGATTCGCACCATCTCCTACGTCCTCCACCCCCCATCGCTCGACGACGCCGGTTTGGCGGCCACCCTGCGCGAGTACGCCGAGGGATTCAGTCGCCGCAGCGGCGTTCTCGTCGACGTCTCCGGTGTCCGCGACGTCGGCCCGTTGTCGAAGGACGCGGAGGGTGTCCTCCTCCGCGTCGCCCAAGAGGCGCTGGCCAACGTCGCCCGCCACGCGGGAACCGATCGGGCGACGCTGGCGCTGTCGCGTCAGCCTGGAACCGTCGTGTTGCGCGTGATCGACAACGGCCGGGGGATCGCCGGGGGGTTGCCCGGCGACGCCGTGCCGTTGGGGGTCGGCATCGCCGGGATGCGCGAGCGCCTGCGCCAACTGAACGGGGAGTTGGGGATCGTCTCGAATCCCGGCGGCACCGTCGTCACGGCCCGGCTCCCCCTCGGCCGGCGCCCCGCACCCGACCGTCACTCCTCCCCGAACCGCCACCGCGTCGCGTCCGCCGGGAACGACGACCAGGCATAGGCCACCCGCGGCCGCAGCACGTACCCCGACGGTTCGTCCGGCCGGTAGTCGTACTTGGCCGCCATCGCCTCGGCCAGACGCCGGAAGATCGACCCATCCGGGTCCAACAACGGCTCGACAACCCCCTCCACGATGACGACTTCGTCGCCGCTTTCCAGGTGCACCGTCACCCGCGGGTTCGCTTCGAGGTTGCGCGTCGAGCGCGGTCCCGCCCCGAAGTAGAGTGCACCGTCGAGCCACGCCCCCCAAACCGGCACCGCGTGCGGCCGGCCATCGCGACTCGCCGTCCCGACCCAGTAGTTCTTCGCCCGCGCCAACCGCTCGCGCGCATAGGTCCACGGCAACATCCCTTCGGTCGTCTCCGGCACCCCGTAGCCCGGAATCGACGGCCGATCCGCCGCCGGTTCTGACCGCTCGATCGTCCGCGCCCGATCCGCCATTCCCGATCCTCCTGTCTCGATGCATCCCAATCCGGTCGATTGCGTGACGTCTACACCGCGTTTCATGACACGGTGTGTCATATTTCTCTGGGAGGATACGCGGTGGCGACCCGGGCGCTAGGCGGTCAGCCGTGGCACGACCTCCGTCGCCAGGAGTCGCAGCGTCTCGTGATCCGCGGTATCGGCGAGATTGACGGTGAAGTACTGGATACCGGCGTGGACGAGGGATCGGTAATGGGCGACGGCCTGGTCCGGTGTCCCCACGACGAGCAGACCCCGTGCGCCCCGCGCGGCGATCACGTCCTCGGTCATCACCCGGCGGAGTTTGGCTTCCGCCTCGGCCGAACTCGTCGCCAGGACCGGAAAATCGTAATAGCTGCGCAATACCTCGTTGCGGGGTCGTCCCGCCGCATCGCAGATCTCGTCCAGCCGTGCCAGCCGCTCGCCCACCTGATCCGGCCCACCGAACAGATTGCAGGCGTCACCGCGCCGCACCACCTGCGCCAACGTCCCGTCCCCGCTGCCGGCGATCAGCAGCGGCGGGCCCGGCGTTTGCCGCGGTCCCGGCGCCACCCGCATGTCCTCGACCCGGTAATACCGTCCCTCGAAGGTCAACGGCTCCGAGATCCACAATCTGGTCGCGATCTCGATCGCCTCGTCGAGTGCCGCCCGCCGCGTGGCCACACTCCCCCAGCGGGCGTCGATCGTCCGGAACTGCCGCTCGGTCTCGCCAATACCGAGCCCGAGGACGAGGCGGCCACCGCTGAAGCGATCGACGTCGGCCACCATCCGCGCCAGCAACGCGGGGTGGCGAAACGGCGCCACGATCACCAGCGATCCCAGGCGGACCCGCGCCGTGGTCATCGCCAGCGCCGCCAGCGTCACCAGCGGGTCCGGGAAGAGCCGCGGCGTTTCCGGGACGAAGACCGTGTCCAGGCCGATCTCCTCGGCGACGCGGGCGGTGGCGAGGATTTCCCGCACCGGGTCGTCGTGCATCAGCCACCCGTGCTCGCCGCCGCCGGGACTCGTCAAACCGCGCGCCCCCGTCGCCAGCACGCCGAAGCGAACACCGGCGTCGGCCTGGGCCACCCAAGGATGTCGTGCCACGCCGAGCCTCCCTCACGGTGCGGGGTGATCGATCCTTCTCGCCACGATCCGACCACCGTGTATCGCACAGAACGCCCAACCTGTCGAGACCCGCTCGAATCCTTCGCCGGAGGTCGCCGATGCGCGCCGATCGCCTGCTCTCGATCCTGCTCCTGCTCCAGGTCCATCGCCGCCTGACCGCGGGCGAACTCGCCGCCCGCCTCGAGGTCTCGGAGCGGACGATCCACCGCGACATGGACGCCCTCAGCAGCGCCGGCGTCCCCGTCTACGCCCAGCGCGGCGCCGGCGGCGGTTGGGCGCTTACCGACGGCTTCCGCACCAACGCCACCGGTCTGACCGAAACCGAGATCCGCACCCTCTTCCTCGGCAATCCTTCGCGCCTCCTCGCCGACCTCGGTCTCGGCGGCGCCGCGGAAGCGGCCTTGATCAAACTCCTCGCCGCCATCCCGTCGCCCCACCGCCGGGGCGCCGAGGACGTCCGCCAACGCATCCACATCGACGTCGGCGGTTGGCATCCTGGCGGCGGCGAGCCCGTCCCGGCCCTGCCGGTCCTGCAAGAGGCGATCTGGTCGGAGCGGCGCGTCCGGCTGACCTACCAACCGCAAACGGGCGAACCGCGTGAACGCCTCGTGGACCCCCTCGGTTTGGTCGCCCAGGGCAGCACCTGGTACCTGGTCGCCGCCGTCGACGGCGGACCGCGTACCTACCGCGTCTCCCGCGTCCTCGCCGTCCGCCCGACCGAGGAACCCTTCGTCCGCCCGGAGGCGTTCGACCTTCCCGCCTATTGGGAAAGCTCGAAAGCCGATTTCGTCGCCGGTCTCCCGCGCTACCGCGCCCTGGTCCGGGCTGACCCGACCCTCCTCCCCCGCCTCGCCTTCCTCGGCCGGTTCGCCCGCGTCGAGCGCACCGACCCGCCCGATCCCGACGGCTGGGTCCCCGTCGAAATCCGCTTCCAGTTTGAGGAAGACGCCGTCGAAGCCATCCTCGGCTACGGTCCCCGCATCGAGGTCATCGATCCGCCCGAGCTGTGCGATCTGGTCATCTCGCGGGCCCGCGCGACGATGGAGTGGTACGCCGCGGCACCCCGCAGCTACGAAGCGCTCGACGCGGTGGCCGCGGTGGAATCGGCTCCGGACGCACCGACGGTGACCAGAAGCAACCCGAGCGGGCTCTCGCCCGAGGCGCCGTAACCGGCGCCGGTTCTCTCGTCGACGATCACACCGCTTCCCGCCGAGACGGTTCCCCCGTTGCTGCGGTCGGTCCCTGCGCCGTCCGACGTGACCCAGGCGGCACCGCCGTCCACCGTCACCGCCATGGCGCCCGACTCCACCGCGACCAAATCGGCCACATCGACGCGGTGGGCGGGCAATTCGTCGCCTGCCGCGAGCACGACGCGCCCGATCGCCACGGTCAACCGACCGGCCGGCAAATGTTCTGCCATCCCACCCGCCAGGTGCTGATGAGGGTTCCCCGCTGCCTCCGTCGCCCCCGGCGTCGCCGAGATGAGATCGGGTTGTGGCTTCGGGCTCGTCGCACCGACGGCGAGCGCGACCGCCGTCTCCGTTGCGTCGTTGCGCAGGTCAAAGCGATCGAGCCGGGGGACGACGAGGGCGTCGCCCGGTTGCAGCGTGGCGGCTTCCCCCGGTGCGACCGGGCGCTCGTCGGACGGCGTTCCGGCCGCTCCCCGCGGGACCAGTTGGGCAGGGGCGGGTGACCCGGGGTCGAGCGCGGCCGTGAGCGTCCCGGTCTCCACGAGCACGACGAGGAAACCGAAATCGGTCGCCCAGGTCTCCCGTGCGTTCGGCGCGTAGACCCATCGGTCCAGCGTCAGGTATTTGCTGGTCGGTTGGTCGATCGCTACGGTCACGTCGAGGATCGGGTCGAACCCGGCAAGCGTCGCCGATTCGCTCCAATGCTCGGCGACGAGCCCTGCCCGAACCCGGAACACGTCGACGGAACTCCAGAGTTGCGCGTCCCTGACCGCCAGACCGAGGAACCGCCCGTCCTCCCCGCCGTCGATCCCGACCCACACCGCGACCCGATCCCCCTGCGCCATCGCGTCGAGCACCGTCAGCCGGAGCGCCGGGTCGACCGCGTGCAGCGATTGGACGGCCCGCAGGAACCCCGCCCGATCGTCCGTCGCGCCGGGGCGGGGATCGTGGTCGACGAAGTCCGTGGCCAGCACGGCCGCCAGCGAGGCGTCGTCGCCGGTCGCCAGCGCATCGTTCACGGCCGCGTAGAACCGGCCGACCAACGCTTCGTTGGCCCGGACCTGGGGATCGCCATCGGGGTCGACCACCGGGGCCAGCACGAGGAGGCGAGTCTCGGCGAGCACGACCCCGGAGAGCAGCGCCAGGACGAGCGCGAGGGGCACGACGGTGCGACGCATGACGCGGACTCCGAGGCTGCGTCGGTGCGCGCACCGACGCGGGAAGGACCCACCGGCCGGATTGACCGTGGGCGCTCCCCGTATCCACCCCCATCATGCGCCCGAAGACGCGATTGCGCGTCCTTAAAACGTCGGTCGTTTGTCGGTGATCGAAAAGCGCGTCCGCCCTCCGTTCGGCCGCAGCGGACGTGGACTGTCCGCAACGCCCGGGGAGGTGTCGCCCGTCTCGCCCTCGCGGAGACGCCTGGCCTGGCACGGTTCCGGCATGGAGAGGGGCGGGCGAGCGTGGCGGACGACACGCTCGGGATGTCGCCCAGCGGGGTCCACGATGCGGACGAACCTGACCTACACCCTCTGCGAATGGCTGGCGCTGACGGCGCTCCTGACCCGACCCGACGCGCCGGGCTTGACCGAGCCCGACTTGCCGAGCCGGATCAACAACGCCGTCGGTCGGTCGTGGTTGGCCGGTCTCCGCGCGGCCGCCATCGACGTCGAGACCGCCGACGCGGACGTGCTGCGCGCCCTGCGATCGACCCTCCCCGACGCCGAGGCCCTGGCCGCCATCGCCGAGGCCGAGCGGATCGTCCGCGCGCACCAGCGCCGGCACAGCCCGCGCTAAACGGGTCCGCGTGCGGTCTGGTCGGGGCTCCCCGGCCCGCCCCTGCGGAAGGCCGGGGAACCAAACCTACCGGCTACCGGCTACCGGCTTAATGTTCTGGTTGACCCGGAACAGATTGGTCGGATCGTACTTCGTCTTGATCGCCGCCAACCGGTCGTAGTTGGCGCCATAGGCCGCCTTGACCCGGTCGGCGCCCTCCTCCATGAACATGTTGACGTAGGCGCCGCCCGCCGAATAGGGGTGCATCGCCTCCCAGTAGTCCCGCGCCCAGCCGATCGTGCGCGGGTTGTCCGCCGGGTCCGCGCTCACCCCGACCATCACCTGCGCCCACTTCGCACCGCGATAGTTCCAGGCCGTCGCGTCCGGCGCGACCCGGCCCGCCGCCCCGTCGATCGGATACATGTGCATCGTGCAGAGCCCGGTCGGTAACTGCGACCCAAACTTGACGTGGGTCGCGATCGCCTCGTCGGTCAGCTCGTTGAAGAAGTCCGCCTTCCAGTACCACTGCAACCCCGGCGGGTAGATCGGATCGAACATGCTCTGCAGCGCCGGTTGCGGCATCGGTCCCACCCAATCGAGCGCGGGACCTCCGGCCAACTGCCGGATCGGCGCAAACGTCGCCTCCGCCTGGTCGAGCGGACCCGCGTAGCACCAGACGACCCCGCACATCGTCTTCCCTTGCAGGTGCTCCGGGAACGGCGGCCCCGGCGGCACGGCCAGGAACGCGAACCAGCCGTTGACCTCGTCCGGTGCCTTGGGCAGGTAGCCGGCGTACCACCTGAGCACCTCGGCCGCTTTCTCGATCGGCCAGAGCATCGGCCCGGCGTAGACCGTATCGACCGGATGCAATTTGAACACGAACGAAGTGACGACGCCGAAGTTGCCGCCGCCGCCGCGCAGCGCCCAGAAGAGGTCGGCGTTCTGCTGCTCGTTTGCGGTCACGAACCGGCCGTCTGACAGCACCACGTCGACCTCGAGCACGTTGTCGAGGGACAGTCCGAAGGTGCGCGCCAGGTGTCCGACCCCGCCGCCGAGGGTGATGCCGCCGACGCCGGTCGTCGAGAAGATCCCGCTCGGCGTCGCCAACCCGAACGCGTGCGTGGCGTGATCGACGTCGCCGAGTGTGCATCCCCCGCCGGCCCTGGCCGTACGAGCGACCGGATCGACCCGCACCCCCTTCATCGGCGAAAGGTCGATCACCAATCCGTTGTCGTTGACGCTGAATCCCGCGCCGTGGTGCCCGCCGCTGCGGACGGAGACGAGGAGATCGTTCTCGCGGCCGAAGTTGACGGCGGCGATCACGTCGCCGGCATCGACGCAGCGGGCGATCAAGGCCGGCCGCCGGTCGATCATCCCGTTGTAGACCTTGCGTGCCTCGTCGTAGCCCGGATCGCCCGGCCGGATCACCTCCCCGCGCATCGCCGCGGCGAGCTGCTGGATCGCGGATTCGGACAGGGTTGGGGCCGTCGTTGCGGTTGCCGTGACCATCGTCCTTGCCTCCGTGTCTAGGTCGTCCGATCGAAAGACGCCGAGCGCGGCCCCATCCCGGGTGCGCACCGGACCGGGCCGTGTCCGGCCGAACCTGTTCGTGCGATACCTCCATTCTAACGATCCGTGGCCGCCACGACATCCGCCGTTTTACGGACAATCGCGCGCCGCCACGGCCACGGCATCCGCCGTTCTACGGACAAGGGCGCACCGCCGCGCGCGCCCGAGCGCATGAGGGAACAGATCGTCGGCACGTCTCCGCACGTCAACGACCACCAGCCGAACCGCCGCGAAGGGACAAGTACCGCCGTCGGCGGCCGACCCGGCCTCGCGGTTGACTCGCGTGCGGTCCACCGCCGCCTTCGCACCGCGAGGCCACTCATCGCGGGCGATCGCCTGCGCCGAGATCGCGGAGTTGAAGCGCGGAGCGATCACCGACCTCCTCCTTTCGTGCGTCATCCCGTTCGTCCCAACCGCGCCCCCAGGATGCGCCTGCCATCGGCAGCCGACATCCGCCGCGATTACGGAGTCCTGAGTTGGCACCCGGCGGGCGGAACTCCGCAATTGCTACCGAGTTCCGCGTCCCGCCGGGTCCCACCGTCTACGGCGTCGAATGCACGTTCAGGAAGCCGCGCGCGTCGCCGCCGTGCCCTGTACCCGCTGCCCGATCCCGATCAGACCCGACCCGATCGCCCTCCGTAACCTTCCGGCTCCGGCCGCGATCCCGTACCGCACATCCTCCGCGTCACCCTGCCGCGCCGCCCTTGCTTCCTCCACCTGCCTTGCCACCTCAGCTTCGGCTTCGACCCAGGAGCGCCATTCCGCCCGCGCCAGCGCGTGTGCCGCATCAAGACCGTAGGCGCACACCGGACGTGGACCCGGGCGTTGGTCCATGGACGCGCGCATCGTCGGCTCCTTTCGTGCCCACGACGCTCCCGTCCACACGGGACCGCGTCGAATCCGCCTTTTGGACGACTGGATTCTTCCGGGCGTGGGGCCATCTTGTGCCGCGAGGCACCGGCACACATCCGCCGAAATTACCGAGTTTCTGGCGGAGAGAGAATCGGGATGCCTCGGCAAAGGCTACGGAGTCTCGTTGCCGGTGGGCGTCAGACCAAACCGACCCGGGCCGCTTCCGCCGCCGCCGCCCGTCGGTTGTCCACCCCGAGTTTGTTGAGGATGTTGGCGACGTGCGTCTGCACCGTGCGCGGTCCGACGAAGAGTTCCTCGGCGATCTCCTTGTCGGTCCGGTGCTGCGCCAGCAGTCGTAGAACCTCGACCTCACGCGGCGTCAGACCAGCGGGATAGATCTCGGTCGGCGGTTTCCCGGCCCGCCCGGCCAAGGCCTCGGCCCGAGCAAGTGTTGGCGCCGCCCCCAACGACGCACAGATCCGGCGAACCTCGTCCAGCATCGTCCCGGCTTCACCCATCGACCCCGCCGCCAACCGCAACTCCGCGAAGGCGAGGCGCGTCAGCGCCCGCTCGAAGGGGGTCTCACACGCGGCGGCGAGGTCGAGCGCGGCCGTCAGATGGTCCTCGCCCGCGGCGAACTGCTTGTCGGCGGTGTCGATCTCCCCGAGCAACCGGTGCGCCGCCAATCGGACGAGCGGTTGTTCGGGCGCGGCAGCGAGGGAAAGCGCCTCGGTCGCGAGATCACGCGACCGCCCGCGATCGCCGGCCGCGCGGTGCCAGCGCGCCCAGCCCAACTGCCCGTCGGCTCGACCGAGCACGCCCCCGCTCCAGGCGAGCCACCGGTCGTGCGCCTCCAGCCAGGCGCGGGCGGTCGTTCGATTGCCCTCGTCCAGACAGAGATCGGCCGCCAGCCGTTGGAGGCACAGACCCTCCTGCTGGATGATGTCGCCGGGCTCGGTTGCCGGACCGTCGGGGAAGAGGGGACGGATCTGCGCCCAGGCGATCTCTCGCTCCCCACGGAGACGAGCGAGGACGGCCCGTGTGTCGGTCATCTCCCGCCGCAGGTAGCAATTGCCGGGGACCGGCAGATCGTCCAGGATCCGGACCGCCTCCGCCCAGCAGCCGTCGAGGACGAAGCAACCGAGCCAGGCCAGACGCGGCGAAATGCCCGGACGGAGTGCGCCACCGGCCCGACTCAGCGCGGCCTCCGCCTCGGCTGCGAGTCGCCGTCGGACGTCAGGGATCGCCGCGGCGTAGGTGTGCCCGACATCGCGGGCCTGGGTCAGGAGCGAAAACGCGATCAGGGCGTGGTGGTCGAACTCCGCGAACAGTTCCCGAGCTCGCGTCCACGCCATTCGCGCCGCGTCGGGACGACCCATCGCCGCATGGTCGATGGCGAAACCGTGATAGGTGAACGCGACGGCTGCGCGGTTCGTGCTGCTCGACTCCGGAACGTCGGCGAGTGCGACGAATTGCTGGTCGTCGTCGGTCACCGCACCTGGCTGCCCGCTGGACGCGAGTTGCCAAATCAGGCAGCCCCGTCGAAAGCGCTGCCCGCCATCACGGAATCGCTCCACGGCGACATCGTCTTGAGACGAGTCGACCGCATCCACCCACGGGAGCCCAGCCACAAACCCGGACTCGGTCACCACCGGCACCCCCGCCGCGTCGAACGGAGCCGTCTCGATCGCGTCGAGCCGTCGCTTCCCCTCAGCCATCTCCGCGACGCCCGCACGCACGTGGTCCGAGTAGAAGAGCAGGACCCCCCGAAGCCAGCCGAGCTCAGCGGCCAGGACCGACTCACCGAGCCGCGCCGCCGTACGTGCGGCCTCTTCGACGGCAGAGACGGCGCCGGCCGGGTCAGAAAAGCGCGCGAGCCAGCCGATGCGACAGGCGAGCCGGCAGCGCATGCGATCCTCGTCTTCGACGCCATCGAGGAATCTGGTCGCCATTCGAAGCCGTTCGATCGCCGTCCGCCAGGCGTATACGCGCTGGGCGCGGTCGCCCGCCTGAACGAGCCACACCCAGGCGCGCGGATCGCCTGCCTCCTGAAGATGAAAGGCCACCGTGTCCGGATCGGCCCGGAGACGCGCCATCAAAGACTCGGCGACGCGTCGATGCCAACTCCGTCGCCGTGGCGCCAGAATGCCCTCGTAGAGCGCCTCGCGGGTCAGCGCGTGGACGAAGCGGACGCGGGTGCCGTCCCGGTCCGTTTCCAACAGTTGGGCCTCGACCGCCCGCTCGACGATCGCCAGGAGCGCCTCGTCGTCGAGGTCGGCGACGGTCGCCCAGAGATCGAGCGGCACCTCCTGCCCGATCACCGCCGCGATTGCCAGCGGCGGCCGCATCTCCTCGCCCAACCGCGCGACCCGCACCTCGATCACCTGATGCAGCAGCGGAGGCACCACCACCCGGGCCAGTTCGCCCAGGAACGAGCGATCGCTGCCGGGCCGGAGCAACCCCTCCTCCTGCAAGGCCCGCAGCAGCTCGACCGTGAAGAACGGATTCCCCTCGGCGTGCCGCTCCAGGTAGGCGACCAGCCGCTCCGCGTCCGCGTCGGCTAACCGGAAACGACCGGCGACGAGTCCCCTTAGCGCCTCCCTGTCGAGACCCCGGAGGTCGAGCCGCATCCCATCCGCCTCGCGCACCAGCGCCGGCAGATGCTGATACAGCGGATGCCGCCGCGTCAGGTCGTTCACACGGTAGGTGACCACCAGCAGCACGCGCCACTGCCCAACGTAGGGCGCGATGTGCCGGAGCAATTCGACGCTGGCCGGGTCGGCCCAGTGCAGATCCTCCAGCAGGACGAACACCGGACGGGCCGCCGCGAGTTCCGCCAAGCACCGTCGGACGTCGGCAAAGAGCGCGGCCTGATCGGTTACCTGTTTCAGTCTGCCCCCCGCAAACGCGGCCGGCGGGGCCACCAGCGGCCGCAATCGATCCCCATCAAGGAGGTCAAGCCACGGTCCGTAGGGAGGAGTGTTCGTCAGGTCGTAGCAGTGACTTGCCAGGACGCAGACGCCGAGATCTTCCGCCTCGCGCGTCAGGTCACGAGCCAGCGACGTCTTGCCGATCCCCGCCTCGCCCCCCAGCAAGACCAGACGCCCGCGCCCGCCGAGCGCCGCCGCCAACTCCTCGCGCAGGAGAATCCGCTCCCGCGCCCGCCCGACGAGAACGGCGGCCGGCCGCGCGGCGGCAGCGCTCGCTTGCCCGATGCTCCGGTCCGCGCCCATGGCGAACCTCGCAATCACACCCGCCGTCGGATCGACGGTGCGCTTCGGCGATCTACCCCAATGGGCCAATCATAAGACCAATCCGGTTCCCGGGCGACCGCTACCCATCCGGTCGCGCGGCCCGCTCCCGGCCCGCAGCGAGCGCCCACGCCTGAGCCTCTTCCGCCAGTCCCGCCAGCGCGTCCTCGACCGCGACCCACCGCGGCCGGTGGTCGGATTCTCTCTGCGCTGCCTCTCCCGCGAGCGAGACGGCAAAAAACGTCTCGACCTTGTTGGTGGCGGTCCCGACGTATTGCCGGGCAGTGACGAGCCGGTCTGCCGCCACCACCTCGTAACCCGTCTCCTCCCGCACCTCGCGCCGGAGCGCCGCTTCGAGCGGCTCGCCGGCATCGACCCCGCCGCCCGGCAGGTACCACCCGGCCGGCGTCTCGACGACGAGCACCCGCCCCGCGACGATCGCCACCGCGTAGGCGCCCGGCCGCTCGGACGGTGTTGTGCCCGCCGGTACAGTCCCGAACTGCCGCCCGCCGGCCACTGCCATCCCCCTGCCTCCGGATCATGCCTCCGCCACAATTATCCGATACGGGAACGGTCCCGACCGGAACCGATGGGCTCCGCGGGCCGGTTTCGGCAAGCACGGCGCCCATCACCAGGGCCAGCGCCATCGCGAAGGGAGCCGAGCCATGCCGTCTGGCTCCCTCCGGTGGCGCGCGGCGCTACGGCACCGGCGTGCCCTTGCGCGTCGACGTAGGTCGTGAACGGCTCGCCGGTTTTGAGCAGGCGGGCCTCCCAGAGGACCAGCGGGCCGTCGCCGGCATTCCAGCCAGTGTGCTCCCTGTGGGTCGCGAACTCGTCGAAGGCGATGCAGTCGCGCGGCTGGAGGAGGACCTCGGTGTTCAGCGCGATCGGCTCCGGCTTGCCGGGCGCGTCCGCGGTGCCGCCGCGCGTCAGCGTCGCCGCGCCCACGCGCAACTCGAAGCCGAGGGCGCCTTCCTGGACGCAGGTGACGAGGGCCGTCGGGTGGAAGTGGCGGCTGGCGTGGGCCCCCGGCGCCCACGTCAGCTCGACGACCTCCAGCCGGTAGCCGGCGGCGACGGCCGGCTCGACCCCGCCCAGCGGGACCCCGCCAACCCCGACGGCGCCGGGCGTGGCATCGGGCGGCGGGGGACCGTTTTTCGCCAGGGCGCCGGCTGTCACCAGAGCGCAGACGGACACGGTCGCGATCAGGACGAGCACGAACCACCGCGCGACGGATCGTCCAGACACGGCGTCGCGGTCATCTCGGCAGCCGGCTTGGCGCACGCGATCGCGCACGTATGCCTCGCGCCTCCGAATCGCCTCGTCGGAGAGGTACGGGGAACCCAGGTGATGCGACATGGTGGGGCCTCCAGCGGTCAGACCGAACCGGGCACTTCCCGATCCGACACCATCCTGGTGCCGCGAGGCTCCACGAGCTTCGGGCAGGTTGCGGATTCCGATTGCGGAGTTGCCCGCCCTGTGGACGGACGTCGCCTCCGCAGTAGCGGGTCGATCAGTCTGGTCGTGGGATCGCCGTGACCCCGAGCCGTACCGCGGCGCTCGCCGCCTCCGTCCGCGACCGGACGCCGAGCTTGGCGAAGATGTTCGCGACGTGTGTCTGCACCGTCCGGTGCCCGATGAAGAGCGCCTCGCCGATCGCACGGTCCGAGGCGCCCCGAACCAGCAATCGCAGCACGTCTTCCTCCCGCGGGGTCAGTCCGAACGGGCCCGTGCCTCGGTCTCCCGCCCGCTGCGCCGGCGAGCGATCGATCAGCGCGACCACGTCGAACGCGAGGTCCAACGCCCGGTCGATGCTGTCCACCCGGCCGGCCACCGATTCCGCCCGAAAACCGTCGTCGCCGAGGGCACGGCGGATCTCCGTCTCGACCTGGATGGCGCGGTCTCCTTCGGTGACCTGCGGCGTTCCCGCACCCGCGGCGCGCACCCCACCGGCCGCCCCGAGCAGGCGCGCGGCCTCGACAAATCGTCCCGACGCCGCGGCGAGACCAGCGAGGCCCACCAGCGGAGCGGCCATCCACCAGGTCTCGCCGAGCGCCGCGAGAAGACGCAGGCTCTCCCCGTAAGCACGGGCGGCCGCTGCTGCCTCGCCGCGTGCGTGGGCGACGGCGCCGCTGTCCGCGAGCAAACAGGCGGCGCCGAGACCGTTGCCGTTTTCCCGGTGGAGCGCCAGCCCCTCCGCGACAAGGCCGGGTGCCTCGTCTTGGTCGCCCGCCAGTGCCCCCAGCACGCCGATGTCGCCGAGCGCCCAGGCCAACCAGACCCGGTCGTCCGCCGCCCGCAGGGTGGCGATCGCCGCCTGCCCGAGCTTGCGCCCGCGGTCGCCGTCTCCCCGGCTCCAGGCGACGGTGGCGAGGAAGTAGAGCAGCCGTCCCTCGGTCGCCCGGTCACCGCACGAGCGCGCGAGCGGCAGCGCCTGGTCGGCCAACACGAGTGCCCAATCGAAGTCGCCCAGCAGGAAGGCGACCTTGGCGCGTTCCAACAAGGCGGCAGCCCGGGACAACGGTTGCCCGCCGAGCGCGAGCGCACGGTCCAGCCAATCCCGCGCCTCCGTCAGTCGCCCCCGCGGAACCCACCAGTCGGTCAGGGCAACGGCGAGCCTGAGCATCGCCTCCGCTTCACCCGAATGTCGGAGCCAGGCGAGCGCGGCTCCAACGTTCGCATATTCGGCGTCGAGCCGGTGCCACCAGTCGCGCTGGCGAGGGCCGTGGACCTCCGGTTCGGCGCGGCTAGCGAGCCCCACGACGTACGCCGCGTGCCGGCGGCGGAGGAGGTCCGACTCCCCGCACGCCTCCAACTGCTGCCAGCCGAACTCCCGGACGGTTTCGAGCATCCCGAACCGGGCCTCGCCGGCCACCGGATCGAGCGCGCGAACGAGGCTCTGGTCGACAAGTGCGGCGACTCCCCCGAGCACGTCGATGCCGGGATCGTCCCCTTCCGCGATCGCCTCCGCCGCCTCGAGGGTGAAACCGCCGGCGAAGCCGGCCAACCGGCGGAACAGCGCTTGACGCGCCGGATCGAGGAGGTCGTAGCTCCAGGCGATCGCGTCCCGCATCGTGCGTTGGCGGGCGGGCAGATCGCGGTTCCCGTCGGTCAACAGCGGCAGCCGCCGGTCCAGGCGCGCCAGCATAGACGCCGGTGGCAGCACCTTGATCCGCGCCGCCGCCAACTCGATTGCCAGTGGCAGCCCGTCGAGCCGGCGGCAGATAGCCGCGACCTCGCGTGCGTTCTCGGCCGATAGGGCGAACGCCGGACTGACCGCCTGCCCTCGCTCGACGAACAGGCGCACCGCATCGATCTTCGCGAGTTCATCCAGCGAGCGCATCCCCCCCGCGTCGGGCACGGCCAACGGCAAAATGGGGATCTCGCGTTCTCCCGAAAGCCGCAGTCGCGTCCGGCTCGTCACCAGCACCGTGAGACCGACCGACGCCGACAACAAGTCCGCCACCACCGGCGCCGCATCGACGACCTGCTCGAAGTTGTCCATCAGCAGCAAGAGGCGCTTGCCTCGCAAGAACGTCTTCAACCGGGCGGCGGTCGACTCCTGGCTTCCTTCGCGTATCCCCAGTGCCTGAGCGATCGCCGCGCCGACGAGTTCGGGATCGCTGACCGGGGCGAGCCCAACAAACCACACCCCGTCCGCAAACGCTCCGCCGACCTCGGCCGCAACCGCCAACGCCAGGTGCGTCTTCCCCACCCCGCCGGGACCGGTCAGTGTCACCAGTGGCACATCCCGCCGCAGGAGCAGGTCACCGATCGCCGCGACCTCGCGCTCCCGCCCGATCAGGTCCGTGCGCGGTCGGGGCAACACCGGCGGCTCCGCCTGCCCCTGTCCGGGGAACGGGATCGGTTCGGGCGGTTCGCCCTGCGTTCGGATCGCGTGCGGGACGAGCATCCGGCGTCGTCCGGCAAAGCGCGCCAGGTCCGCCGTCGCGATCCGGTAGACACCGCCCACCTTCTCGGCGGGCAACTCGCCGCTGGCGATGGCGCGGCGGATCGTCCGCTCGTTGACACCGAGCGCCGATGCCGCCGCCTTGGCGGAGAGGGCCGACGCCGCCGCGTCCTGTCCGCTGTCCGCTGTCCGGTCCGCTGCCCGTTCGTCCATGATCTCCGTAGCATCGCCCAAGACCGAGTCCGCCTCAAGTGCGGCCACACGCCTGACCGTCGCCTTCCCCCTCAAATGCCTTCCCGACAGGCCGTCCGTACACGATCGACATGGGTCATATGGTCCAATACCCTGCCCCCAAGCGGTCACCTAGCGGTTGCGTGGGCGGGCCTGGGTAGGCAGCGGGAACCCCCTGGGTGCCGCCCAGGCAAGGCCACCTGCGCTCGGACCAGCCAACGGCCCCCGGCCGCACACGCCGGCTACCGCGTGCCCCTCCCCGGTCGCGCCGCAGCAAACTGCAACCCTTGCCGGCGCCGCGCCACCTCCGCCGCCCACACCCCGTCGAGCACAGCAACGCCCCCCTCTCCCGCGCACCGGGAGAGGGGCCGGGGGTGAGGGTTCTCACGGACCGCGCGAAATCCCACGATCCGATCCGGAGGGTAACCCACCGTACCCCTAACGCCTATCGCCTATCGCCTCGTCCGTCCCGTCCCCCACCACCCGCGTCGCCGCCTTCCACGGCAGTGCCGGGATCTCCACCCGCTCCTTGAACGGCCCGTCCGCCAGAAACGACCAGAGATCCCGCTGCTCGATCTGGCTGGAGGAATAGAGCGAGAACCCCGCCACGCCCCGCTTCCGGCCGATCTCGATCGACCGCCGAATCTGGTCCTCGCCGTTCCAGACCGCGATCCCCGCGTAGACGTGCCGCCCGGTCGCTTCCTGGATACCGGCGACGTGGTCGTCGACCAGGCAATCCCAATCGGCGCGGGCGCACCGCTGGTCGGTGATCGGGTCGTACGTCATCGGCACCGCCACGTCGAGGTAGCCGTCTTTGGCCCAGGCCCGCGGGTCCTGGAAGTAGCCCTCGTAGCCGCCGGTTGCCCCCCAATCCCAGCGGTCGCGGTACAGCTCCCAGATCGAGGCGGAGAGGACCAGCGTCCTGTCGACGCCTGCCATCGCCGCGAACGTCGCCCCCACGACCTCGTTCACCTGCCCGCGCCGGAAGTCGTCCCAGGCCGCCGGGTTCGCCGCCGGATCGCGCCCGAACGCCTTCAGACTCGCCTCGTCGTACGACCAACCCTTGCCGGGCAGCCGGATGCGGTCGAGGTGGATCCCACGCACCTTGTAGCGGGTGGCGATGTCGGCCGCCACCGCCGCCAACTGCGTCCTCACTTTGGTGTGGGACGGCGAGAAGTAGACGTACTCCTCCTGGTTGGGGCAAGCGAGCGGTCGCCCTTGCTCGTCCATCACCGGCCAGGTGGGGTGCTGCAAGAGGAGGTGGCGCGGGTGCTCCCCGTCCGGTTGGGTCAACCGCGCGCACGATTCCTCGCTCCCCGAACTCCAGCCGGCCAGCGCGTTCAACCAGGCGTGGACTTCCAGTCCGCGCGCCGTCCCCTCCGCGACCGCCACCTCGAGCGGATCGTAGGGAGGCTCCCCGCCGAGCCGGCCGCAGAGTTCGATCGCGCACGGTTCGATCGCCGACCGGTACAAGGCGTCGGCCGCGCCGCGCACCTGGAAGTAGACGAGGTTGAAATGCGCGCCCGCCGCCCGCTCCATGATCCGCGCGATGTCGCCGGCCGAGCCGTACTCGAACCGGTTGACCCAGAGCGCCCGCCCTTCGGCCTTCGCCGCCGCCACCGCTCCCCTCGACCTGCCGGCGCGCGACGCCAGCAGCGCACCGGGCAGCCACCGCGTCACCAGGCGTCGCCGGTCGGTCACCGCCCGCACCAGCCGCTGACCGACGCCGTCGCGCGGTTGGTCGTCGAAGCGACAGATCGCCGCTGCCGCGGCGTCGTTCGTGGTCATGGAGGTTCGTCCCCTCTCCGTTGGCGGGGTCGCCACGGGGGCCGTCGAGCGACGAGTCTAGCACGACCCCTCGCGTACAATTGGCGGATCGGTCCCGAGGCGATCCGTCCGCGCCCGCGGAGCGTCGCCACTCGATGAGGAGAGGCCCCTTGGTGGCACAGGTTGCGGCGCCGGTCCGGCACGACGGGGTGACGGCGGCGGACGAGAAGCGGACGATGACCGGCGGGCAGGCGCTCGCCGCCATGCTGAAACGCGAGGGCGTCGAGACGATCTTCGGTCTCCCCGGCGTCCAACTCGACGGTCTCTTCAACGCCCTCCACGACGAGCGCGAAAGCGTCCGCCTCGTCCACACCCGTCACGAGCAGGCGACCGCCTACATGGCCGACGGCTACGCCCGCGTCTCCGGTCGCGAAGGCGTCTGCCTCGTCGTCCCCGGTCCCGGCGTCCTCAACGCCTCCGCCGGTCTCGCCACCGCCTACGCCTGCAACTCGCCCGTCCTCTGCCTGACCGGCCAGATCCGCTCCGACCTGATCGAGGCCGGCCGCGGCGTCCTCCACGAGGTGCCGCACCAACTCGAGATGGTCCGCTCCTACACCAAACACGCCGCCCGCGCCACCACGCCGGAGGCGATCCCGGCCACCGTCCAGGAGGCGTTCCGCCAACTCCGCACCGGTCGCCCCCGCCCGGTCGAGGTCGAGGTCCCGCCCGACACCCTCTTCGCCGAGTCCGAGGTGGCACTTCTTCCGTCGGCCGGCACCCGCCCTCGCCCGGCCGGCGATCCCGACCTGATCGAGCGCGCCGCCAAACTCCTCGGCGAGGCCCAATCGCCGCTGATCCACGCCGGCGGCGGCGTCCTCCGCGCCGGTGCCTGGGAGGAGTTGCAGACACTCGCCGAACTCCTGGAAGCCCCGGTCGTCTTGACCATGAACGGCAAGGGCGCGATCTCCGACCGCCACTACCTGGCCCAAAGTCTTCTCGCCGGACCCGAGCTCACCCCGCGCGCCGACGTCATCCTCGCCGTCGGCACCCGTTTCGTCGACATCCTCGGCGGACCGCGCCCGATGGCGCCCGGTCAAACCCTGATCCGCCTCGACGTCGACCCCGAGGAGATCGAGCGCAACCAACCGGCCGACCTCGCCATCCTCGCCGATGCCAAAGCCGCCCTCGCCGCCCTCGCCGAGCGGGCGACCCGCCACAACCGCCGCCGTGAGTCCCGCGAGGCGGAGTTGACCCGGGTGAAGCGCCGCATCGAGGCCCTCGTCGACGAGGTCCAACCGCAGGCGGCCTTCGCGCGGGCGATCCGCGCCGAACTTCCCGACGAGGGTATCTACGTCAGCGAGATGACCCAGGTCGGCTACGTCTCGAACTTCGGCTATCCGGTCTACCGCCCCAACACCTTCATCACGGCCGGTTATCAAGGGACGCTCGGATACGGCTTCACGACGGCGATGGGCGCGAAAGTGGGGCGACCGGAGGTGCCGGTCGTCTCGATCAACGGCGACGGTGGCTTCGGTTTCACCCTCAACGAGCTGGCGACGCTGGTCCAGCACCGAATCGGGCTGATCACGATCGTCTTCAACGACAACGCCTACGGCAACGTCCGCCGCATGCAACACCTCGACTACGGCAACCGGATCATCGGTTCCGATCTCGTCAACCCGGATTACCTGAAACTCGCCGACGCCTTCGGCGTCGCCGGTCGCCGAGCAGATAGCCCGGACGCACTCCGGGTGTCCCTCCGCGAAGCGATCGCCGCCGCCGAACCGACCCTGATCGAGGTCCCCGTCGAGGTCATGCCGAACCCGTGGAGACTCCTCGGTCTCCGCTGACGGGGTTGCCGGTTTTGGGGACGCGCTGAACGCCCGATGTGGAGGGAGACGGGGGTAGGGGCCGCGGTGGCGGCGCACGAGCCGGGAAAGGAGGCAAACCGGCCCGTGCGACCGCCGAACGAGCGTACCGCTCGCCGTGCCGAAGTCTTCGCACGGAACCGGTGACGCGACCAGCGTGTTGCGCGCCTATTCGGCAGACGCATGCGGTGCGGGCATGGATTCCGTCCGGGCGCGACGTGGATCGCCGACGCCGGTGCGGTATCCTTTGCGCAGGACGGTCCTGGCCGGGTCGAGCCGAAGCACGAGGTTTCCACCCGTCGACACGCGGTTAACCCATCGGGACACGACCTGCCTCGGCGTGGAGCAGGGGCGGCAGCCCGTGCCTGCGCGAGGTCACGGACGGGCAAGAGACGATAAGGGTTGGCGCGTGAGCAGCAACGGGTTCCGCCGGTTCGGGTCGCGACCGGCGATCGCGAAAAACGTCATCCTCCTCATCGGCGACGGCATGGGACGCGCGCAACGCGACGCCGCCCGCCTCCTCGCCGGCGGATCGCTCATCATGGACGGGTTGCCGCACGGCGGTCTCGTCGCCACCGGCTGCGCCGATCCGGTGGCGACGGTGACCGACTCGGCCGCGGCGGCGACCGCGATCGCGACCGGGGTCAAGACCTACAACGGCGCGATCGGCGTCGGCCCGGACGGTCACCCGGTACCGACGGTGCTGGAGCTGGCCAAGCGCGCCGGGAAAGCGGTCGGACTGGTCACGACCTGCCAGGTCACCGACGCCACCCCGGCCGCTTTCGCCGCCCACGTCGCCCACCGCACCGACCAGCGCGAGATCGCCCGCCAGTTCATCGAGGAGACCGCGGTCGATCTCATCCTCGGCGGCGGTCGCCGCTGGTGGTCGCCCGACACCGCCACCGACCCCGACACCGGCGTGCTCGCCGACCTTACCGAACGCGCCCAGGCATTGGGGTATGCCTTCGCCGCGAATGCCGCCGACCTGCACGCGGTCTGCTCCGCGCGACTCCTGGGGCTCTTCGCCGGCGACGAACTCTTCATCCAGGACCCGCCGGAGGGGGAAGAGGCGCGGTACGATCCGCCCGTTCCGCTCTGGGAGATGACGCGGACCGCGCTCGACACCCTCGGCGCCAACCCGCACGGCTTCTTCCTGATGGTCGAGGAGGCGGCGATCGACCGCATGGGGCACCGCAACAACGCGCGCCTGGCGATCAAGGGCGTCCACGAACTCGACCGCGCCGTGCTGGTCGCGCAGACCTTCGCCGAGCGCGACGGCGAGACGCTCGTGATCGTCACCGCCGACCACGAGTGCGGCGGCCTCACCCTCGACGAACCGCCGGTCGGCATCGAGCGCGGCCTCGATCCGGCGACGCTCGACCTGGCCGCGCTGCTCCGCTGGGCGACGACGGGACACACCGAAGTCGACGTCCCGCTCAACGCCCTCGGCCCCGGCTCCGAACGCCTGAGCGGGCACCTCGAAAACACCGACCTCTTCGCCGCGATGGTCGAGGCGATGGGTCTGAACCGGTAACTCTCCCGGCCGGGCGCATCCCACGCCGGCCAGGTCTCACCCCGCGCGATCCAGGCAGGTGGGCGATGGTTGACGAGATACGTGGCTATTACGACCGGGGCGAGGAGCAGGAACGGCTCACCGGCGACGGCGACACCATCGAACTGGTGCGGACACGGGAATTGCTGCTGCGGTATCTCCCACCGGCCCCGGTCTCGATCCTGGACATCGGCGGCGGGGCGGGTGTCTATGCCGCCTGGTTGGCGCGGCGCGGGTACCATGTTCACCTCGTCGACCCGGTGCCGTTGCACGTGGAGCAGGCGCGGACGGTTGCGGCGGCCCAACCCGAGGCGCCCTTCACCGCCGCCGTCGGCGACGCCCGCGGACTCGCCGAAGCGGATTCCTCGACCGACGCCGTCCTCTTCCTCGGTCCGCTCTACCATCTGACCGAGCGGGCGGACAGGCTGACGGCGCTGGGCGAAGCGCGGCGGGTGCTCCGACCGGGCGGACGCCTGCTCGCGGCCGGGATCCCGCGCTTCGCCTCGTTGCTCGATGGTTTGCGGGCCGGTTGGCTCGGCGATCCGGTCTTCGCCGACATCGTTGCGCGTGACCTGCGCGATGGGCAGCACCGGAACCCCCACCACCACCCGGCGTGGTTCACGACCGCCTTCTTCCACCACCCCGACGAATTGGCGGCCGAAATCCGGGAAGCCGGTCTGATCTTCGAAGCGCTCCTCGGGATCGAGGGACCGGGTTGGTTGTTGGATTCCGCCTGGGCGGACCCGTCGCGGCGCGAAGACGTCCTCTTCGCCGCACGGGCCATCGAACAAGAACCGAGTCTGCTCGGGTTGAGCACCCATCTCCTGGCCGTCGGCCGCCGGGACCGGTGATCCGACCGGCTTCGGTCGCGTCCTGCCGCCCACCCTGCGAACGGCGTCGCCACCGATCTCACCTGACAAAAGGTGGCAGGTACCGGCGCGTATCCTGACTCCCGGACGAGGCAGCGCCCCGGAAAGGAGTCGACATTGGCGACGTTAGTCTTGGTCGGTGGGGCCTGGATGGGTGGGTGGATCTGGAAGCGGGCGGCCGCCGCGTTGCGGGACGACGGTCACGAGGTCTATCCGGCGACGCTGACGGGATTGGGCGAGCGCGTCCACCTGGCGAGACCGGAGGTGGACCTGGAGACCCACATCGCCGACGTGGTCAACCTGATCGCGTTCGAGGATCTGACCGGGGTCGCGCTCGCCGGTCACAGCTACGCCGGTGCCGTCGTCGCCGGGGTTGCCGACCGGATCGGCGAACGCTTGACCCACCTGATCTACGTCGACTCGGCTCCGATCGAGAACGGCGAGTCCCTTTTCGACTTCGTGGGTCTGGCCGGCGACCAGGAGGGGCTCCGGCGCCAGGTCGAGGAGCAGGGCGACGGTTGGCGGCTGCCGCCACCGCCGTTTGCGGACCTTCCGATGAGCCCGACCTTCGCCGGTTTGAGCGATGCGGATCGGCGATTGATGACCGCCAAAGCGGTCGCCCAACCATTCCGCACCTACACCCAGACCCTTCGCCTGAGCGGGGAGGATGCGGGGAACTACCGGCGTGCGATCGTCGCCTGCAACGACTTCCGCACGATCATGGCGACCGGCGCGCCCCGCTTCCAGCAGTTCCGCTCACCCGACTGGCGGATCGAGCACCTGGAAACGGGTCACTGGCCGATGCTGTCCGAGCCGGAGGAACTCGCGGACACGCTGCACCGTCTGGTAGGGGAGGGCCCTGTGCCCTCCCGGTCTGACGGGCGCGATTCCCCCACATCAGACGCGACGCCGATGAACGCTGGAGGGCACAGGGCCCTCCCTTACCCACCGTGACGTGCCACTCGTCTACGCGGCGGCGTCGACGATCCAGTCGGGGGTGAGCTCGACGGCGATGGGGATGGCGTCGTCGGATTCGTAGGTGTAGAAGCGGCCGTCGTCGCCGAGGAGGAGGAGGCGATCCGGGTCGGTGCGGTGTTCGCCGACGACGGAGAACACGGCGGGGGTGGAGAAGAGGAACACGTCCGCGGCGTGCGACCACGATGGGCTGGTGTGCATAGCGACCTTTCGTGCTTCGGGCCGGTTGGTCATGGATCGCGATATGCTCATGAGATAATATCGTATCGCGGCGACTGACGCAAGTGTTACGCACGAGCCGTGCCTGTCTGTTTCCGATCTCGGTTGTCGCGACCTGGGTGCGTCGTCAGATGCTGTACGTCGCCGCGCCCGCGTGCGCCCACTCCGACTCGACGATCCGGGGCGGCGCGGCGCCGGCTTCGGCCTCGACCGGATACCCCGCCGCCCGCCAGGCTTCGGTGCCGCCGCGGACGCTGGCGACGCGGTCGAATCCCGCCTGGTGCAGGAACTGGGCGGCGCGCAGCGAACGGTAACCGCCCTGGCAGACCAGCAGCAACGGCGCCTCGCGCGGCAACTCGGCGAGACGGGTCGCGAGGTCGGATTGGGGCAGGCTGATCGCGCCGGGGACGTGACCGACGGCGAATTCCTCCGGTTCCCGCACGTCGACCACCACCGCGTCGGCGGGGCGTGCCGCCAACTCGTCGGGGCCGATTTCGGGGACGTCGGGCGCCGTGGTCAGCATCGCCCAGGCGTCGTCGCGCAGACCGCGGTTCGTGGCTTCGATCGCCGTCATGTTCAAGGGGCGGGCCGGCACGCCGTCGGTCAAGACCGCGACGAACGGGTCGCGGTCGAGGCGGGCCAGGGGGTTGTAGAGCCGCTCGAACCCGATGGTGGTGCTGGGTCGACCGCACATCCCCTTGCCGCACGGTCCCTCGAAGTGCCCCGGAAAAACGGCGACCCAATCCGGCAGGCGCAAAAGTCGGGTCAGACTCTCGTACTGCGCCCGTGGGTCGCCGCCGCCGAAGTCGGGCCGGCCGACGTCGCCGACGAGCAACGAGTCGCCGGTCAAGACCATCGAGGGTTCCGGGCTGCGGAGCGGATTGACGACGAGCACCGAGATCAGTTCGGGCCGGTGGCCCGGCGTATGAATGATTCGTAATCTCAGTTGACCCAACGGCAACTCCTCCCCGTCGTGGAGCCCGCGAAACGGGTAGGTCACCTGCGCCGACTCGTGCAGGCAGAGGTCGGCGCCGTGCCTGGCCGCCAGCCTGCGCGCCCCCGAGACGTGGTCGGCGTGGACGTGGGTGTCGATCACGTAGCGGAGCCGGAAGTCGCGTTCGGTCAGGAGTGCCTCGTACTGTTCGATCGTGACCGCCGGATCGACGATCGCGGCCTCGTGCGACTGCCGGGAGGCGATCAGGTAGGACGCGCAACCGCAGATTTCGTCGAGCACCTGCTTGAAGTACATCTGGTCACCTCACTCTCCCGAGCGATGCCGATTTCTGGCTTCACAGGAGTCGACGGTGAATCCGGCGTATCGCATGCTGGTACGCTCCTACGATCGACACCTGAGAGCCTCGAACAAGGCCCGGATGACGGTCGTGACGTACGTGGCGGCCATCGACGCGTTCGGCGCCTTTCTTGCCGACCAGGGAATGCCCACCGATCCGACCGCGATCACCCCGTCGAGGCGTTCATGTCCGACATCCTAGCACGCGTCAAACCCGCGACGGCGCTCAACCGGTCGCGGGCGCTGGGGACCAACTTTCGGTGGCTAGCCGACGAGGGCGAGATACCCGACAGTCCCATGCGGCGGATGAAGCCGCCCCATGTGCCCGAATTACCGCCAGCGGTGGTATCCCACGACCAGTTGGCCAAGCTCCTGAAAGTCTGCAGCGGCACGACCTTCGCGGACCGGCGAGACACTGCGGTGATCCGCCTCCTGCTCGACGCGGGCATGCGCAGGGCAGAGTTGGCCGGGATGACACTGGAAGACATCGATTTCGATCACGACGTCGTCTTCGTCGTAGGGAAGGGACGGCGACCGCGCGCTTGCCCGTTTCGGAACAAGACGTCCGCCGCGCTCGACCGGTACCTGCGTGCGCGGACGAAACATCGACACGCGGATCTGCCCCACTTCTGGATCGGTCAGCAGGGCGCCATGGCCGGCAGCGGCGTCAATCAAATCCTCAACAAGCGCGCGAAGGAGGCTGGCATCGGCCCGATCCACCCTCACCAGTTTCGTCACAGTTTCGCCCATGCCTGGCTGGCGAGCGGGGGTGAGGAAGTCGACCCAGTTGGCGATCGCGCGGCCGGGGTACGGCGCGGTGAGGGCGTCCCCGGTCGCCGGGCGGAAGGCGCCGAAGACGTGGCCCGTGCCCCGCCGGCCGTAGTCGATCTCTTGGGTCGCCCGGACCCGCCGCTCGCCGGACCACGCCTCCTGCGTCCGCCAGCGCAGACCCTCCGCCTGCACAAGCTCCCCGATGCGGTTGCGGCTGACCGCCGGCCCCGATTCCTCGTGCAGGTACGCCGCCAGGCGATCCAAGGTCCAGCTCCCGAGGGGGAGGCCGAGGGCGGCGGGGTCGGTCAGGCTGACCGCGATCACCGCGCCCACCTCCTCCGCTGTGTACGTCGGCGGCCGCCCGGCGCGGGGGCGTCGACCAAGCCGACCAGCCCGCGGGCGTTGAAGCGCTTCAGCCAGAGCCGCGCCGTCGCCTCGGTGATGCCCAGGGTCCGCGCGGTCGCCGGCGCGGTCTACCTCGTCGGTCAGCGGCCGTAAGGCCAGACAGGTCGGCACGGGTCACCTCCTGCGGGGGCGCCGTCCTACCACCGATTTGCCGGACGGACCACTAAGACTATGCAAATGGAGCAGAGGTCGGGCCAAAGAGGGAGTCATTGTTGGCGGGTAGAGACCAATTTCTCGGCCTTGGCCAAGCCGATGACGTTGATGAACCGGATGCCGACCCGATTGCAGATGCGGGGAATACTGGGCTGGGATTGGGAGCCACCCTTCTCTCACGTCACCACGGAACACCCGTTGACCTTCGCCACCGCGATGACAAAGGGGTCGGCCTGGGTGCGACCGGTGCCCGTTTTGACG
Organism: Thermomicrobiales bacterium; assembly: GCA_036558305.1. GTDB lineage: Bacteria > Chloroflexota > Chloroflexia > Thermomicrobiales > UBA6265 > DATBFX01. The sequence continues at coordinate 26,361 of DATBFX010000575.1, forward strand.
AGGTCCAGAAACGCCGCCAGGATGTTTTGCGCCGCCACCACCGTCGCCGCGTCGAGCGAGATCAGGAGTCTTTCCGGGTCTTGCACCAGGCAGGGACGTCGTCGGCCTTGCCCTCGATTTCGAGAAGCACCTCTTTCGAGGCGTGCATCCGCCCTTCGGCGATCAGGTCGACGAAGCTCTCCCACAAAGCCGGGACAGCGTCGGGCGGGTAGTCGCGCGTCCAGGCGTTGACGAAGATGCTGGTGTCGATACTGTGGTGCGGCGGCCCCCCGGGAATCAAGACGCCAGCCGCGCCACGAGCTTCGTCAGGTTGTCGCCCTTGATGTCGAGGAAATCCGAGACGTCGAACGGGACGGATCGATCAAGTCGCGGTCGCATGCGTCCAACACGCCGGTGGCGTAGCGCCGGTCCAGGTTGCGGATCTTCATGAGGTACGGGCTCGGTCCGCCCTCCGCCGCTTCGAGTTGTGCCTCGCGAAGCTCGCGTAATTCCTTTTAGCGTGGGACAAGGAACGGTCGCCGCTGCGAGTACATGTCCCCAGACGCCTCGCCCCGTGTCACGAGCTTGAGCAGCAGCGCTTCCGCGCTCACTTTGAACAGACCGGCCAACCGGCACGAGCACCTCGGCGCCGACGTGGTTACGGAAGCGCCCCACCAAGCCAACGGCCATGGAGCGGGTGGAGCGCTCGTCTTCCACGGAGTGGCCACTGCTTCGCTTCGCCCAGACCAACTCGTCTGGCGACACGTCGACGCGAAAGCTGCCCATCGTTTTTCCGGGCGCCGGCTCTTGGGGCCTTCTGGGTACAAGGGCAGCAGACGGGTGATCGGGGTCGGGACGGGTATTTCGTGGTCACCGGGATGGAAGAGGCGCCAAACGTCCTTGGCGGGGCTGGTTGCGTCGATCGTCCAGGACTCGGTGGCGGCACCCGGAGGAAGCTCCGTCCCGGCGCCAAGGGTACACGTATACCCGCGCCCCGGTGACAAACGTCGTCGCCAACCGAGGACGCCCGTAACTAGGCGCCGACGGCGGCGCCTGCTTGACTGGTGGTGCGCGGTCACGCGGGACCGGGCACGGGCCGGAACCGGGGAGGTGGACCAATGCGGCGGATCCGAGCGGCGGCGTGTGGGGTGGCGGCGGCTCTCGCCCTGGGGCTCCTGCTGCGGGCGCCGGCCGGGGCCGACCCGGTCGCCAGCCCCCACAAGGCGGTCTTCCCCGTGAGTTGCGCCGGCCAGACCTACGAGGTCGTCGCCGGCGTCGGCGCGGCGGCCCAGATCCTCGACGGCACGGCGGTCCTGGTCCCGGCGTCCTTCATCCAGGTCAGCACCTGGACCGACCCCGCCACCGGCCAGGTCGTCACCCAAACCGACATCTTCAGCGTCGGGCAGGGCCACCGGACCGGGCAGCAGGACCGGCTGCTGGCGTGCACCTACGACGCGAGCTTCGACGACCCCGCGGTGGGGACGGTCGCCGTCCTCGGCACCGTGACCGGCTTTTTCGCGTCCGGTGGCTGAGCCGGGGGGCGGGCGACCGGGCGCCGGGGCATCGCTCACCGTGCGCGCCGTCGACTGCCCGTGCGGCGCCCACCTGGTCGCCGCCGACGACGCGGCCCTGGCCGCCCTGGTCGCGGCCCACGACGCCGCCTGCCACCCCGACCGCGGCCCCGACGAGCGGTGCGCGGGGGCGCGGCGGCGGGCCTGGGTCGCCGCCCGCGCCTACTGGGAACTGGCCCCCGCCTGGCGGGACCGGCGAGGGGACCGCGGGCCGGCGCGCCAGGACTAGCCGGAGTACCGCGTCGTCTACCGCGCCGGCGGGCGCGGGCGCGGCCTCGGCCGCTTCGCCGCGCGGCGGCCCGTGGGCGCCTGAGGCCCGCTTCGCCGCCGCCCGCCGGCGGGCCACGGACGGCCGGTCCGGGCACGCATCTTGCGAGAATTGCCCAAAAAAATTAGACTGTCGTCCTGAGTGAAGGGGGCTCGATGACGCGTCTACTCGCCGGGTGCCTCGCCGTGGTGCTGCTCCTCGTGCTCGCGTCCCCGATCGCCGGGCAGTCGACCGACTCGACGCCGGTGCCGGCCGAGACGCCGCCCACGGAGACGCCAACGGCCGTGCCGACGGAGCCGCCGACCGAGGAGCCGCCCACCGAGGTTCCGGCTACCGAGGTTCCGGCTACCGAGGCGCCCCCGACGGCGACGCAGGAGGGCACCGAGACACCGGCACCCTCCGCGACCGCGACGGCGACGACCGCGACGGCGACGACCGCGACGGCGACGGACACGGCGGCCCCGCCGGAGACGGCGACGCCCACGGCGACGCCCACGGCGACGCCCGCAGAGATGCCCACGGAGACACCCACGGCCACCCTGGTCGTCGGGCCGGGCGCCGACGCGTGGGTGGGCGAGGCGGCCCCGACCGTCAACTTCGGCGGCCAGCCCAGGCTCTTCGTCGATGGCGACGCCGGCGCGCGCGCCGAGGGCTACCTGCGCTTCGCGGTGACCGGCGTCGACGGTGCCGTCGTGCGCGCCACGCTCCGGCTGCACACCACCACCGCGTCCTGGGCGGTCAGCAGCGGCGGCCCCGCCGTGGCCGCCGCGGGCAGCGACTGGACCGAGGCGGGGATCACCTGGGCCGACCGGCCGGCACCGATCGGTCCGGCCGGTGCCGACGCGGGGCCGGTCAAGGCGAACGCCTGGGTCGAGTACGACGTCACGTCCCTGGTCGACGGCGACGGCGCCTACACCTTCGTGCTGGTGCCGACGTCGCTGGACGGCGTCGAGTTCTGGTCGCGCGAAGGCGCCGCTCCGCCCCAGTTGGTGCTGACGGTCGATCGGACCGGGCCGACCGGCGTGCCCGCGTCGACCGACACCCCGGCGCCGACCGCGACCGCGACCGGCACGCCGAAGCCGTTCGCCGGCTTCCAGGACGGCTTCGAAAGCGGCGACCTGAGCAACTGGACGCGCGCCGGCGGGCTGCAAGTGCTGCCGCAGGATGCCCACGGCGGTACCTATGCCGCGCGCGCGACGAGCGCCGGCGCCGGCGACCCGACCTACGCGCGCAAGACCCTGAGCACCCCGCAGACCGAGCTCTACTACCGGACGATGGTGAAGATCATCAGCCAGAGCGACGATTCGGTCTATCTCCTGCGGTTTGGCGATCCCGCCGGTAGCTCGATCCTCGGCCTCTACGTGACGGGCAGCGGCAGGCTCGGCTACCGGAACGACGTTACCGACGCAGCCACGACGAGCGACGCGACCGTCGGCCAGGGAACCTGGCACGAGATCGAGGTCCACCTCGCCGTCGACCGGTCCGGCGGCCTCGTGGAGGTCTGGCTCGACGGGACCCGGGTGCTGAGCGACCCCGAGGGGTTCGGAACGGCGCCGGTCGGCTTCGTGCAGCTCGGCGACAACGGTACGGGGCCCCGCAGCTACGACATCGCCTTCGACGACGTCGCCGTGGCCACGACCCCGATCCCGCTCGGCCCGCCGCCGACGCCCACGGAGACGCCGACGCCGCTGCCCACCCCGACCGACACGCCGACCGACACGCCGACCGCGACGCCGAGCCCGACGACGCTCGCCTTCGCCCCGGAGGCCGATGCCTACGTCAGCAACACGAGCGGCACGGCGGGCACCAACTTCGGGACGGCGACCTCGCTCGTCGTCGACGCCAGCCCGCCGACGGAGGGCTACCTGCGCTTCGCCGTC
>DATBFX010000576.1:0-1675 GCA_036558305.1 Thermomicrobiales bacterium
CCGCGCCCCAGCATCGCCACGACGCCGTCCTTGATCCCGACGTCGGCCTCGAAGGTGTCGGCCGCGGTCGCCACCGTGCCGTTGCGGATCACCAGATCGAAATCGGGCATGGCTTCATTCTCCCGTCGCGGCGCACGCCCCCATCGTACCGGGCGCCAGCGCTCTTGCCTACGAGGCCATGGCCGCGGCGTGGTAGGATGGCCGGGCGAAAACAGGGAGGGTTTGGGAATGCGCCGCATGTTGCCGGGTCTGCTGCTGGCCGCCGTCGCGCTGTCGCCCGCCGCGCTCCGCGCGCAGACCATCAAGGTCGGGCTGATCAACAGCTATTCGGGGTTTGTCGCGCAGGTCGCCGACCAGGGGCAGAAGGGCACCGACCTCTACATCAAGGAGCACGAGAAGGACCTGCCGCCCGGGGTCAAGATCGAGCTGTTGAAGCGCGACGACACCTCGAACCCCGAGGTCGGCAAGCGCTTGGCGCAGGAATTGATCACCCGCGACCGGGTGCAGTTGCTCTACGGCATCGTCTTGTCGCCGGTCGCCACCGCGGTCGCGCCGCTGACCGCCGAAGCGAAGGTGCCGCTTGTCATCAGCTACGCCGCCGCCGGCGTTTCGATCCCGCGCATCTCGCCCTATGTCGCGCGGGTCACCTTCACCCTGTGGCAGGTCTCCTACCCGATCGGCAAATGGGCCGCCGAGCAGGGCTGGAAGACCGCCTACACCGCGGTCACCGACTTCATCGCCGGGCACGACGCCGAGAACGCCTTTACCAAGGCGTTCACCGAGGCGGGCGGCAAGATCCTCGGCGCCGACCGGTTTCCGCCGGTCAACCCGGACTTCACCCCGTTCGTCCACCGCATCAAGGACGCCAAGCCCGATGTCGCCTTTATCTTCGTGCCGGCCGGAACCCAGGCGACGGCGATGATCCGGGCGATGAAGGATGTCGGCCTGCGCGAGGCGGGGATCCACATCGCCGCACCGCAGGACCTGCTGCCCGACGAGGAATTGCCGAACATGGGCGACATCCCGTTGGGCCTCATCACGTCGGGCACCTATTCGGCGGCCGGCAAGCGGCCGGCCAACGAGGCCTTTCTCGCCGCCTGGAAGCGGGCCTACGGCGACAAGTCGATCCCCGACTTCTTCTCGGCCGACGGCTGGGACGGGATGGCGATGATCTACGACCTCGTCAAGGCGACGAAGGGCAAGTTCACCGCCGACGAGGCGATGGATTTCTTCAAGAAATGGAAGAACCCGGACAGCCCGCGCGGACCGATCGCGATCGACCCCAACACCCGCGACATCATCCAGAACGTCTACATCCGCCGCGTCGAGAAGGTCGACGGCAAGCTCGCCAACGTCGAGATCGCGACCATCCCCCAGGTCAAGGACCCGTGGAAGGAGCTGAACCCGGCGAAGTAGCCCGGCATGGATTTCGAAGCCCTGTGCCCCTCTCCGCCCTTCAGGGGGGAGAGGGAGGGGCCCGGCGCGAAGCGCTGGGAGGGTGAGGTGGGCGCCGCTGCGATTTGGGATCCCGGCCCCCCTTGTATCTGGAATGCGGCGCCGAGTTGTGTTGAGAGCGGCGCGGCACGGGGTCGGGTGGCCACCCGACCCCGTGCGCGGCGAGCGGCGCCCGCGCCCCCTCCGGCGACGACCGTGGGTGAGACTTGGGACCGCCTGC
>DATBFX010000577.1:0-8791 GCA_036558305.1 Thermomicrobiales bacterium
GGCGGAAGGCGGAGAGAACGATTCCTTCCGCCTTCCGCCCCCCGCCTTCCGCCCTCCAAGGTTGCGATGATCCGCTACATCGTCCGCCGCATCCTGGCGCTGATCGTGGTCCTCTTCGGGATCTCGATCGTCGTTTTCTTGCTCGTTCACCTGGTGCCCGGTGACGTCGTTTCGGTTTTGCTGGGACCGCGAACGTCGCCCCAGGCGCGGGCGGCGCTCCGCAAGATCTTCGGTCTCGACGAACCGTTGTACGTCCAGTACCTGCACTGGCTGGGCGACGTGCTGCAGGGCAACTTCGGCACGTCGCTTCGGACCGGGCAACCCGTGCTCGGGCAGATCATCGATCGCTTCGGGGTGACGCTGGAGTTGACCGGACTCGCCCTCCTGCTCGCGCTCGCGATCGGCATCCCGGCCGGCATTCTCGGCGCCGTCAAGCAGTACAGCAAGATCGACTACGTGGTGACGGTTTTTGCCCTCGCCGGGCTCTCGATCCCCGAATTCCTCCTGGCGACGCTCCTGATCCTCCTCCTCTCGCTTGAGTGGCGCTTCCTCCCGCCTTCGGGTTACGTTCCGTTCCGCGAGGATCCCATCCAGAACCTCAAGCTGATGATCATGCCAGCGCTCGCGCTCGGTCTCGGTTCGGCCAGCTACATCACGCGGATGACCCGTTCCTCGGTGCTGGAAACGCTCCGCCAGGACTACATCCGCACCGCCTACGCCAAGGGGCTGCGCGGTCTGGCGATCGTGATTCGGCACGCGTTGAAGAATGCCCTGATCCCGATCGTGACCGTGATCGGGATCCAGCTCGGCTACCTCCTCGGCGGCGCCGTGATCATCGAGGCGATCTTCGCCGTGCCGGGGGTTGGCCGCTACGCGCTGGACGGGATCAACATGCGCGACTACCCGGTCGTGCAGGGGACGGTGCTCTTCGTGACGATCGTCTTCGTCACGATCAACCTGATCGTCGACATCCTTTACGCCTACCTCGATCCGCGCATCCGCTACGGGTAGGGGGCCGCCCAGCATGGCAACGACGCGCACGCTGACGGGGAGCCGTCACCTGCCCAGGGTCGACACCTGGCGGGAATCCCCGTTCGCGGCGTCCCTGCGCCGGTTGCGCCGCAGCAAGGTGGTGCTGGCCTGCGCCTTCTACCTTCTGTTGATGGTCGTCGTCGCGCTGGCGGCGCCGCTGGTGGCGCCGGCCGATCCGCTGGCGATGGCGCCGCGGGATCGGTTCCAGGGACCGAGTCGCGACCACCTCTGCGGTACCGACGAATTCGGCCGGGACGTCTGCAGCCGCCTCATCTACGGCGCCCGCATTTCGTTGGAGGTGGGTGTCATCTCCGTCGGGATCGCGCTCCTGGCCGGCACCGCGTTCGGCCTGACCGCCGGCTACTACGGCGGCGTGATCGACTCCGTCCTCGGCCGCGTGATGGACGTCATGTTCGCCTTCCCGGCGATCCTGCTGGCGATCGCCTTGATGGCGATGCTCGGGTCCAACATCCGCAACGTGATGATCGCCATCGGCGTCGTCAACACCCCGATCTTCATGCGGGTGTCCCGCGCCTCCACCCTCAGCGTGCGCGCCCACCAGTACGTCGAGGCGGCCGAGTCGGCGGGAGCGGGCGACCTCCGCGTCCTGACCCGCCACGTCCTACCTAACATCGCCGCTCCGCTGATCGTTCAGGCGACGCTCGCCTTCGCCTGGGCGATCATCAACGAGGCGGCTCTCAGCTTCCTCGGGCTCGGCACGCAACCCCCGACGCCCTCCTGGGGCATCATGGTCAGCACGGGACGGCAATTCATGGACCACTCGCCCTCGGCGGTCGTCTTCGCCGGCGCGGCGATCATCCTCGCGGTCCTGAGTCTCAACATCCTCGGCGACGGGCTGCGGGACGCGCTGGATCCGCATCAGGCGCATCGGTGAGTTCGTCGCGAATGGCCACGGCTAAACTCGTGCCAGAATGGCTTCGGTGTGGGCAATAAGCTGAGAACCGGTCCCCCGATGTGTGAAGTCGCCGTTATCGTCTTCGACGCCGAGCTCAAGCTCGTCGGCGATGGCTGGGCCGTTGCTCGCAACGAGACCCCGAACCAACATCAGGGCGGGTTTCTCGTCATCGAAGCTTCCCAGGAGATTGCCTGAAGCGATATGCCATAACGCATAGACGCTCATTCATTTACCCTTCCTTGTAAAGCGAATCGCAGGAAGAGGCAGGTATCGTCGCAGGGGCGGACCGCCGTGTCCGCCCTCCTTGATTGCGCGAACGTACGAGGGCGGACACGGCGGTCCGCCCCTACGGGGAGACGCGGCACGCGCGTGAGCGCCACTAAGCTTCCCCCCGCTCGATCATCCCCCGCGCGATCTGCTCCGCCGTCGCCACGTCGTCCGGCGCCAGTTCGCCGTCGAGGACCAGTTCGCGCAGGTGGTCTTTGATCGTGGCGATCCAGCGACCGGGCGGGCGGGCGAAGAGGCGCATCAGGTCGTCGCCGTCGAGTGGGCTCTTGAACTCGGCGAGGGCGCGTTCCTCTTCGAGGCGACGGATGTGGGCGCGGAGCAGCTCGATCCGCCTGGCGGCGGCGCGTTGCTTCTGCTCGCGGGCCGAAGTGACGTCGGCGGCGACCAGGTCGAGCAGGTCGTCGAGGACGCCGTCGGCTTCCAGCATGAGGCGGCGGACGGCGCTGTCGGTCCAGTCCGGTTCGTAGGTCGCCGGGCGGAGGTGGAGTTCGACCAGGCGGGCGACGGCCACCTGCGTGCTCCGGTCGGCCTTGAGGCGACCGAGCAACCGCTTCGCCAGCGCCGCGCCCTCCCGCTCGTGGCCGAAGAAGTGGACGTCGCCCGTCGCATCGACCGAGCGCGTGTGCGGTTTGGCGGCGTCGTGCAACAGTGCCGCCCAGCGCACGATCGGCCGGGCCGGTGCCCGGTCGACGACCTTCTTGGTGTGCTCCCAGAGATCCTTTTCGCGATGGACGGGCCCTCGCCGGTCGCGCCGGCTCTCCGCCTCCGCCGCAAGAGGCGCGAGTTCCGGCATCGCGATCGGGATCAAGCCGGTCTCGTGCAGCGTTTCCAGGCCGTGCGAGGCCCAGTCGCCGGTCAGCAGCCTCGTCAAATCGGCGTAGATCCGCTCGTTGCTGATGCGGCCCAGACTCGGCGCCTGCCGCGCCATCGCCGCCGCCGTCGCCGGTTCGACGAAGAACCCGAGTTGCGCGACGAACCGCGCCGCCCGCAGCAACCGCAAGGGGTCTTCCTGGAAGCGCGTGTCGGCATCGCCGACCGCGCGAAGGATGCCGCGGGCGAGATCGGACTGGCCGTCGAACGGGTCGATCAGGGCCCCGGTCGCGGCGTCGGCGGCGATGGCGTTGACGGTCAAGTCGCGGCGGGAGAGATCGTCTTCCAGCCGGTCGCCGAAGGCGACCTCGGGGTGCCGCGTCTCGCCCGGGTAGTGTTCGCTCCGGTAGGTCGTGATCTCGGCCGTGATCGGCGCTCCCTCGTCGTCCGCGAAGACGAGACCCACCGTGCCGAACTTGGCCCCGACGAGGTAGACGGACGAGGCGCCGGCGGCTTCGCCGATCGCCTGGGTCTGCTCCGGCACCGCGTCCGTGGCGAAGTCGAGATCGTTCGGCAACTCGCGGCCCATCAGCGCGTCGCGGACGATCCCCCCGACCAGCACCAATTCGTGCCCCGTCGCCGCGAAGGCGCGACCGAGGTGCTCGACGACCGCCGCCTCGGCCGGCGGCAGCGCGCCCAAGACCGTCGCCTGGATGGGAACCGATCGCGTCATCCGTGCGAACATCCTCATCGTCGCGGCTCGAAACCGAGCCGCGGGATCAACCCCGTACGCCGCACCCCGGACGGCCGGTTGCCAGTCTACTAAACGGCGACCCGGCGGGGCGCCGGCGACGGCCGTCACAGCGATCCGATTTCGACCCCATCGCGGTCGACGATGTTGTGGTACACGACAACAACCATTGCGGTGATGGCCGGTTACCGCGACCGGCCGGCGGTTCCCGCGCCACTTGGCGCGGCCGCGGGCCCGTGCCCAGGTCCGACGGCTACAATCCGTTGCCGATTGGCGACCGCCGCGCGATCGGTCGCCGCCGTCGAGTTTGCTGGCAACGCGATGTCCCGTACCGATTCGCCCGAAGACGGCGTTCCGCCCGTGGGGGCCCGGCATGCCGTGCCCAGATCGGGGCGCGGTTCCGAGGCGGGCACGGCATGCCGGGCCCCCACGTTGGAAGTCCGCCACCTCGCCGCGACCTACGTCGAAGACCGCGACGTGCTGCCGGTGCTGGCCGACGTCTCGTTCGCGGTCGCCGAGGGCGAGTTCGTTGCCTTGATCGGCCCTTCCGGTTCGGGCAAGAGCACACTGCTCGACGTCGTCGCCGGGTTGATCGACCCGGAGGCGGGCGAGGTGCTCTTGGGCGGACAAGCGGTCCCGACGCCGAAACGACTGGGACGGTCGGCCTACATGCACCAGCGCGACCTCCTCCTGCCCTGGCGGACCGCGCTCGACAACGCCGCCCTCGGACTGGAGGTCACGGGGGTGGGGCGGCGGCGGGCGCGGGCGGCGGTGCGGGCGCGGTTGGCGGAGTTCGGTCTCGAAGGGTTCGCCGGCGCCTACCCCGCCCAACTCTCCGGCGGCATGCGGCAGCGCGTCGCCTTCCTGCGGACCGTCCTCGCCGGTCAGCCCCTCCTCCTGCTCGACGAGCCGTTCGGCGCCCTCGACGCGCTGACGCGCGCCGCGATGCAGGATTGGCTGCTCGACCTGCTGGCGCGCGAGCGTCGGACGGTCGTGCTGGTCACCCACGACGTCGAAGAGGCCGCCTTCCTCGCCGATCGCGTCGTCGTCTTGTCGGCGCGTCCGGCGCGTGTCGTCCACGTCGAGCGGATCTGCCTGACCCGACCGCGGCGGCGCTCGCTCGTCACCTCGGAGCAGTTCGTCGCCCACAAGGCGGCCGTCCTGGCCGCCTTGGGGTTGCTGGGAGAGCCGGATTGACCGCCCTCACCCCCCGGCCCCCTCTCCCTTCCGAGGGAGAGGGGGGGACGGCCGAGGCGGATAGCCCCCCTCTCCCTCGGAAGGGCCGGGGACCCTCTGGGTGGCGGCTGGGGGTGAGGGCCGAAGGGGCCGTCTCCATCCTCGCCCCCATCCTTCTCCTCCTCCTCGCCCTCGCCGTTTGGGAGGCGTGGGTCCGCATCGACGACACACCGCAATGGTTTCTGCCCGCGCCGAGTGCGGTCGCACGCGCCCTCGCGCGCGACCGCAACCTCCTCCTCACCAACGCCTGGGTGACGCTGCGCGAGGTGCTCGTCGGATTCGTCCTGGCGGTGGTGGCGGGTGTGGTCGTGGCGGTGGCGATCGACAGCTCGCGGATCGTCGCCCGTGCCCTCTACCCGATCGTCATCGCCAGCCAGGCGGTGCCGATCGTCGCCCTGGCGCCGTTGCTCCTGATCTGGTTCGGCCACGGCCTGCTGCCGAAGGTGATCGTGACGGCCTTGATCGCCTTCTTCCCGATCGCCGTCAACACCGTCGACGGGCTGCGTTCGGCCGATCGCGAGACGCTTGATCTGTTGCGGACCCTGGGCGCCAAACGCTGGGCCCGATTTCGCTTGGTCAAGATGCCGGGGGCGCTGCCGTTCCTCTTTTCCGGGGCGCGGATCGGCATCGCCGTCGCCGTCATCGGTGCCGTGTTCGGGGAGTTGGTGGGGGCGGAAGCGGGCTTGGGGCACCTGATGACCTTGTCGGGTGCCAATTTGCGGACCGATCGGGTCTTCGCCTGCGTCGTCGTGCTCTCCGTCATCGCCGTCGGGCTGTTTGCCGCGGTCGCTCTGCTCGAGCGGGCGCTGTTGCCCTGGCGACGGGCCGTCACCGCCGCCGGGGATGGATAGGGAGGTCGGCGATCCGGCCGCACCCGGCAAACGGCGGGGCGCGGGAGATCGTGGGTACCTGACCGAGTCGAGCGACCAGGCGAACGCGCGTGTCGACGAGCGTGATCCGGTGCGGGACCGGTTGCGGGGCCGGCAGATGACCAGGTATCGCTGGCCGGGGCAGACGATCGAATTGCGCTACCACGGGCAAATCGTGAGCAGTGCCTCGGCGTTCAACGTCGCGTTCCACGTCCAGATCACGGTCGACGAGATGCCGCACTTCCAGTGGCGATGGATCGCGAGCTTCCCGCGACGTTTGCTGCGACCGTGGTGAACCGGGTGGTTGGATTGGCGGGGAGCCTCATCGCTTCGCGCGCGTGGCGCTGCCAGGCGGTGTGCCGGCTGACGGGCTCAGGGTCAACCCGGGCCGGCGGAAACTAGCCCCTGGCTGACCCTTGCTGGTTAGCGTGATCGCGACCCGGGAGGTTTCCGCCGGGCAGAGAACGGCTACGCGCATCGAAGACCAGGCAGCGGATTGGGTCGTGGCGTCGGACTCGGCGGAGAGCGTCCGAAGTGTCGTCCCCGTCGCGGACTGGCAGGCAAGCGTCGCCGCGCTGCCGCCTCGGAATTCCACGGTCAGGGTATACAGCCCCGGCACCGCCGGCTCGACGTGGCGGGAAGCGCTCGCCTTCGTCGGCGATTGGTCGAAGACGAGGATGCCTCCGTTTCCTTCTGGGTCCGGTGCGACGTGGGCGCCGGCCGGCGGTAGCTGCCAGCCCCCCCCGTCCGGGCCGATTGCGACGGCGCCTCCGCCGCTGCCCACGGGTGCCCCCAGCGACGCCCCGGGCCGGGCGTACAGCACGAGCTGCATCAGGTAGTAGTAGACGATGGTGACGGGCTGGTAGCCGAGGCTCTTCAGGGACTCCTCGACCGCGGGGTAGTTGAACCGCCGGACGAGCCAGACGGCATCGCTCGCCGGATCCTGCGGCGGGAGCAGGTCCGCCAGGCGCCCGTTGCTGACGTCGGCCATGGCCGGCCCGCGGTCGAGCCAGCGGTCGCCGCCGGTTTCGCGCTCGAGTTGGCCGTCGAGAAGGGTGATGACGCGCGCCCGCGCCAGGTCGTCGTGCGCGTAGACGTCCAGGACGTCGGTGACAAAGCCGTCCGCCGAGGGGACGAGGATCGGTTTCCCGAGGTCGACCTGACTCGCCAGGTCGGCGGCCAACCGGGGAAACTCGTTGCGGCTGCCGTTGAAGTAGACCGTCGGCAGGGTCGCCAGCGACACCGCCACCATGAAGCACCAGCCGACGGCACCAATTCTCCGCGGCCAGGGAGACCCGAAGCGGGTCACCGCGGGGCCAGCCAGGGCCGCGCTGACGAGGAGCGCCCACCCGGGTACGACCACGAGCATCGTGCGGGCCGCGAACCCGGGGCTGAGTTGACTCGCTCCGACGGTGACAACGATCGTCCCCGCGATCAGCAAACCGGTCACGGTCAGCGCGCGCGGGGCGCGACGGAGCGCCAGGACGCCGGCCACGACAATCGGGACCAAGGCGAGCTGCAACCACGGTCGAGCGTCCGGCCAGCGGTCCCAGGCGCTTGCGTGGGCGTCGTGCACCTGCGAGCCGTAGTTGTTGAAGCCGAGGAGATAGAGTGCCGCCATTCGGGCGTTGTCCTGGTTGACCACCAGAAAATCGCGGCCGCCGCCGCCGTAGTGCCGGGACGCGGCAACGGTGTCACGGAGTTGGGGCACCCAGGGGAGGTAGGCCAGGACCGCGGCGCCGATCGCTGCTGCCAGGTATCGAGCTGGGCGGCCGCCGCGCCGCAGGAGCGGCACGAGCAGGACCGCTTGCGGCGCGAGCGCGTAGGCGGCGCTGTAGTCGACGTAGAGCGCGACCGCCAGTGCCACGCCGTACCCGACCGCCCACGCCGGCCGCGGCGACTGCGACAAGGCGATCAGGCAGAGATACGACGCCAGCACCGCCAGTACCAGCACCGTGTACATCCGGCCCCAACGGGACGCAAAGATGTGCAGCGGCGAGACGGACAGCAGCACCGTCGCGGCGAACGCCGCCCGACGGTCGAGGAGCCGCAGGCAGAGCGCATAGAAGAGCGGGACGGTCGCCACGCCCGCGAGCACGGCGACGACGCGGGCCGCGAGCACCTCTGGCACGGCCAGCGTCGCCAGTTTCGCCAGCGCGAAGAAGAGGGGCGGGTGATAGTCGTAGAAGCCGTCGAGACCGAGGACGCCGCGCCACGACTGGCGGGTGAAGGTCAGGGTATAGCCCTCGTCGACGCTCAATCCCAGGTAGCCGAGCCGCGGCAGGCGCAGCACCGCAGCCAGCAGGGTAACGACCACGATGTCGACCCAGACCGGTATCCTCGGGTGCGGTGCAACGTTTTGCAGTCGCGTACGTACGGTCGGCGATGGGACCGGGGCGGCGGCGGGGCAGGGAGCCGTCGCCCCGCTCGGAGCGCGTGCGCCGCTGTCGCTCCGTCCGGCGGGCCGGCGGTGCCGGCGGCGCCGGCCCGCACGCCCGCCACGGCCGAGTGCAAAACCTTGCGCCGCACCCGGTATCGTCTCCGTTCTTGGCATACCGAAGACTCGTTTCGTCTAGTGCGCGGTGATCAGTTCGTCGAGCGGCCCGCAGGCCGTTGTCGTAGCGAGATCGGGCCGCTCGCCGGCTTCCGAGGCCGTCTGCACCGCCACGCGGTCCTGACGAAACCACAGCATCCCTTTCGCTCCCCACTCCAGTGGCGGGAAGCCTACTACCGCACCCGCCCGCCTCCAAGCCCTCCACTATCTCCAAATGTCTGCGTGGTCCCGACCATCGCGGCGCTGGTCATCTTCGGCTTGGTCGTAACTGGTGGCTGGCCATCGGACCGCGCGGCGATCCCGGCGGTGGCGATCACCGCCGGGATCGCCGCCTA
>DATBFX010000578.1:0-4805 GCA_036558305.1 Thermomicrobiales bacterium
CCGTCCTCGAAGTCGGCTGCGGGACCGGCAACTACGTCGCTGCCCTCCGCGACCGCCTCGGTTGCCGATGCGTCGGCCTCGATCCTTCGGCGCACATGCTCGACGCGGCACGCGAACGAACAGACGAGATCGCGTTCGTCCGGGGCCGCGGCGAGTCGCTGGGATTCCCCGACGCCTCATTCGACATTGTCTACTCGGTCGACGTCGTCCACCACCTGTCCGATCGCCCCGCGCATTTCCGCGAAGCCCGGCGCGTCCTCAAACCGGGTGGTCGCCTCTGCACCGCGACCGATTCCGAAGAAGACATCCGCCGCCGTCGCCCCCTCAGCAGTCATTTCCCGGAAACCGTCGCCGTCGAGCTCGACCGCTATCCCCGCATCGCCACCCTACGAAGCGAGATGGAACAGGCCGGATTCACCGGCATCGAGACCGGGCATGCCGAACTCGCCTACGACCTTACCGACCTCCAACCCTATCGAGACCGCGCGTTCTCCTCGCTCCACCTGATCCCGGCCGCCGCCGTCGCCCGCGGTCTCGCCCGCCTCGAAACCGACCTCGCCCGCGGTCCGATCCCCGCGCTCTCCCTCTATACGCTCCTGTGGGGAACGAAAGCGCGCGCGGCGAGCTCCACCCCTCCCTGTTGCGGGTGATCTACTGTGCGTGCCCGGACAGCCCGCCGCTGGGCGCTCCTTCCCAGTTGCCGCCGTCGAGGTCGGCGATCGGCACCACGACGAGACCGATCCGCAACGCCAGCCCGTAGGTGTCCCACCACACCCATGTCTCGGCGATGCGGCCGTCGACGAGCCGGTGGATCGCCACCCCCGTCACCTCTACCACGCGGCCCGTCCCCGCCGCGCCGAGGTACGGTCCGCGCTGGGTCCCCCGTGCGGTGAAGCGGACGGTGACCCGGTCGCCGGCGACGACCACGTCGTCGAGGCTGATCACGAGGTCGGGGAACCCCTGGCGGAGGGTTACGACGGCCCGCTCGACGCCGGTGGGACCGGATGGCACGGCGCCCAGGGTCGGGTCATGATAGACATGGTCGGCGGTGACGAAGCGCCCGGCGGACGCGACCTGTCCGCCGTTCCACACCTCGGCGTAGAACTCGGCGACCAGCGCGGCGCTGGCCCCCGCCTCCCGATCGCCGAGCACCGCGACCGGCTCCCGGGACGCGAGCGCCAGTTGGCTGTAGAGCATGGCCAGCGCGGCGATGGTCAGTCCCACCATCAGGCAGAAAGCGGCCACGACCGCGCGCGGCCGCCCGCCCGCCGGGCGGTCCAGGCGCGACGGGACGGACCGCGCCTGGCTACCGCTCGAAATATTCATTTCCGGCACGCCGTCGTGCCGCCCTCACCGAACCGCGAGGCGGCGATCGCTCCGAAGGCGCCCGCCGACCCCGCCGTGCCGCCGGCGCCTTCCGGCGCAACGAGGGTGGTGCTCCGGGAAGCCGCGATCCCAACCGCCGTGCCAAGCTGCCGATCCGCCTGCGACCCGACCGTCGCTGCCTGCATGACCCGGCTCCTTCCTGACTGTCCTTGGTGCCGTTTCCCGATTGCCGGTCCCGTCTGGGATGCACGCCCCGCAACGACCTCGGCCACGTCTGTGGATAGCATCGGTGACGAATGCGGCGTGTCAGGAGTGGCGTCCTGCGCCCCATTGGCACGGTGTCCGTGCCAGGGTGAATCCGACTGCTCCTGCGCTCTAGCTTGTCGTCGAACACGTGGTCGCGGGCGCGACCGTGCTGACGTCGACCGCGCTCGTCGCCGAGGGATCGAGGCGCACGATCATGCCTTCGCCGTCGTACGCCCCGATCGCGGGACCGCCCACGTAGAGCCCGCCGTCGGCACCGAACGCCAGCGAGGTCGGCGCACTCAGACCCGTCGCCACCTCCACGCTGCTGCTGGGTCCGGTTTGCTTGACGATCTTGCCGGTCCCCGGGATCACGAAGGGCGGGTTCGTGCCGCTGTCCGGACCGGTCGTCAGCTCGGTTGCGTAGAGCGTTCCATCCGGTCCGACCGCGACCGCGGTCACCGCCGTCAGTCCCGTCCAAACATCCGTGGCCTGTCCGTTGGCGTCCACCTTCATCACCTTGGCCGTTCCCGCCGCGAACGGCAACGGCGAGAGGAAACCGACGTAGAGCCCGCCGTCGGGCGCCGGCGCCAGCCCGGTCGGGACGACGTCGCCGAGGGGCGAGAAGTCGACGACCCGCGTGATCGCCCCGTCGGGGGTGATCCGCAGCAACTGCTCGTGGTTGCTTTCGCTGACCCAGAGCGCGTCGGTGCCGGCGATCATGGCGAAGGGCTCGCCGTCGGGCGTGAGCGGCTCGTGCGGGTCGGACACCTCGTTGGCGTGCAGCCACGCCGAGAGATCGGCCACCAGCGCGTGGGTGCCGTCGGCGTTCACGCGATAGACGCCGTTGGGCAGATCCGGGTTTTGGGTGGAGGCGCCGCCGCCGTCGACGAGGGCGTAGAGTTGCCCGTCCAGGAAGGCGACGGCGGAAACGCCGAAGGCCCAGCCAAGGTTGGGGTCCGTGGCAGAGGGGAAACCGGACGCCACGGTGACCGGGCAGCCGTCTACGATCTTGACCACACTCCCGGTCTGGGTGCCGGCATGCACTTCGCCCACGCCGGGCACGGTGGGTTGGGCGCCCGCTGCGGCGGTGGCCGGCGTCGCCGGGACCGGTTCGACTTGCGGGCGCGCGGCGCCGCCGGCGCGGTCGGCGAGCGCGACGTAGATGGTGCCGTCGGCGCCCCAGGTAAATCCCTTGGGATTGACGAGCCCGCTGGCAACGACGGTGGGCGGTGTGGCCGCCGCGACATGGGTAGCGGTCGGCGAGGCGAGGAGCAGCAGCAAACCGGCGGCCAACAGCAAGAACGCGCGGTGACGCATGATCGGGTTCTCCTTGGGTAAGGCGAAGCAACCGCCGCGGCCGCTGCCGCGGCGATTCACGGTCGGCGATCGCTGTGTGGCGATCAACGGGCGGGCGCCAGGAAGGCGCCGGTGCTACCGGAAGAAATAGGGGTCGAGGACACTAACCTTCGTGATTTGGCCGATCGGGAGGTGGTTTCGCTCCGCTGCCCGCCGGATCGCCTCCGGGTTCGGGCCGTCGTAGATGCAGTAGGTGGTCTTCTTGTCGTCGCTGACGTAGGAGTGGACCCAGGTCACCCCCAGCTCGGAGTTGTGGCCGACGATGCCGAGCACGGCCGCCGCCCCTTCGTCGTTGACGGGAATGCCCAGTCCCTGGGGAAATGTTCGCTCGACCAGATATCGCGCCATAGCACCTCCTCCACGTCGTCGTCCACCGGCCGACCCGGCTGAGGAGATGCTCCCATGTCCATGGCCGCCGCTCGACGGGAATTCTCCCCATGTTTTGGCGGCAGCTTCCCTATCTTTGCGTGACGTGCTCCTTATGCTGACTGTCGCCATGCTGCTGAAGTGCTTGTGCGGCTTCGGTGCGTGATCGGACCCCCAGTTTCATGATGATCGCGGAGACATGATGGTCGACCGTCTTCGGCGAGAGCGAGAGGCGATCCGCGATCTCGGCGTTGCGCAGTCCCTCGGGGAGCAACCGCCAGACCTCCATCTCACGGCTGGTGAGTTGGGCGGGATTCGCACGCGTCGTCGCGCGTGGTCCGCGCGCGATTGCGCGCGCTCCGAGCGCGCGCAGTCGGCGGGTCACGACGGTGACCATGGGACGCGCTCCGAGGCGGTTGAACGCGGCCAGCGCCTGGCGCAGCAGGGCTTCATCGCCGCTGTCGGCGAGCGCCTGCGCCGCCTCGTAGGGGCAGCCCAGCGCCTGCCAACCGGCCGCGGCGGCCGCCCAGTCCCCCGCGATCTGCTGGGCGAACGGCTCCGCGGCGACCGGGGGCTCCGGGGGCTGACCCGTCCGCCACAGCCAGAATGCCAGTTCACCGGCGAGCAAGGGTTCGCCGCACACCGCGACGGCATCATACTCAGCTTTCGCCTCCGCCGCAGCGCGGCAGCGATCACCGGCCAGCCAGGCGGCCTCAGCCCGGGCGACGCGCACCCGCGCGCGTCGGTCGACATCGACCGTCGGTCCCGCGATCGCGAGCGCCGCCTCGAGCGCGTCGTCCGCCTCCGGGTCTCCCCGACGTGTCCGCACCCGCCCGAGCACCAGCAAAGCCTGAAGGCGATAGAGCGGCGAGAGGTCGGGCCGCTTCAGCAGCGCCTCCGCGCCGTCGGTCGCCTCGCTCCACCGTCCCTGGTAGAACAACAGGAGGGGGTGCCAGGACAGGAGGCAGAGGCGATAGGTTTCGACCTCGTGATTGAGCGAATAGGCAATGCCGTCCTCCAACCACCGCTCCGCCTCTGGGAATTGGAATGAGCCAAAGGCGTTCCAGTAGAGGTTGGAGTAGGCCCGCCCGGCGTGTTCTTCGAGCTTCGCATCAAGCGCCACGCGCAGACTACGTTCGAGATCGTCGACGCCACGCCGGTCGCCGAGCATGATGCGTGCCAAGCCGCGACTATTCAGCGCGTGAGCGAGCATCCCCTCGTCTGGGACCCGCGTCGCGATGGGGAGCGCCTTCTCGGCCCAGGCAATCGCGGCATCGTTCTCGCCCGCGAGCATCCGCAACCGGCTCAGCTCGCTGTAGGCCCAGCCCAGCTCTGGCCCAGGCGGCAGTCGCTCGAGCACTTGCAGCGCGGCGGTTGCGGCGGTCTCGGCCTCCGGGCTCCGCCCCAAATACCAGAGCGGGCGGGTGAGGCGGGTGAGGACTTTGCCCTCCTTGCGGAAGTCACCGACCTGCCGATAGATGGCAAGCGCTTCATTCCAGGCATCGACGGCT
>DATBFX010000579.1:0-10637 GCA_036558305.1 Thermomicrobiales bacterium
GACGCGGGTATCACGGTGGCGAATGGCCGCCGCGCGTTGTTCCGCACATGGGCCGTCGGTTCCGGCGAGAGGAGCGCGCGTGGTTCAGCAGAGGGCGACGGCGGTCAACGGGGCGAGTCCAGACGTACCGCGGACGCTCGCGTCCGGTACCGACTCGACGTCACCGCGGCGCAACGTGGCGATGGTCGTCGACCACGCCACCAAGTACTACAAGACGAAAACCGGTGCCGTCCACGCCCTCGAAGACCTCTCGCTGGCGATCGCCGAGGGCGAGTTTGTCTGCATCCTCGGTCCGTCCGGATGCGGCAAGAGCACGTTGCTGTGGGCGATGTCCGGTCTGCACGAATTAACGAAGGGCCGGATCGTCCTCAACGGCACGCCGGTGACGGGACCGCGGCCGGAGATCGGGATGATTTTCCAGGACGCCAACCTCCTCCCCTGGCGTAATCTCGAGCAGAACATCCGCTTTCCGTTCGAGATCAAGAAGCTGGACATCAAGCCGTACCGGGAACGCATCCGCGGGTTGATCGCCGAAGTCGGATTAACCGGTTTCGAAAAGAAGTTTCCGCGGGAGCTCTCCGGCGGCATGCAGCAACGCGCCAGCATCGTCCGCTGCCTCTCCTTCGATCCGTCGGTGATCCTGATGGACGAACCGTTTGGGGCGCTGGACGCCTTCACCCGCGACGAGATGAACCTGCTGATCCAGAAAATCTGGATGGAGACGGGGAAGACGATCGTCTTCGTCACCCACAACGTGACCGAAGCGATCTTCCTGGCCGACCGGGTCGTCGTCCTGACGCCGCGCCCCGGCCGCCTGGCCCACATCTTCCCGATCGATTTCCCGCGACCGCGGACAATCGAGCAGACCTACTCGCCCCAGTTCATCAAGGTCATCCTGGAGATCAAACAGACGATCGTGCGCGGGGTGCACGCGGGGGCGACGGACGGGCCGGGCCCGAACGGGCTCGCCGTCTGATCTCCCTTCGCTCGCGTAACCCCACGCCGATTCGAGGAGACACGCCCGATGGCGAGCGAACTACGAGACACGGTGCCGGCGTTCGGCAAAACGGCAACTCAGGATCAGCAGGCCGACGTCAGCCTGTCGAACTGGTCGGCGCTGACACAGATGAGCTTCGCGAAATCGGGAGCCGAGGCACTCGCCCTCGTCCTCGTCGCGGTGCTCGTGATCGGCGGCGCCGAAGTTGCCGTGCGGGCATTCGACATCAAGGCGTACATCTTCCCGCGACCGAGCGCGATCGGCGAAACGCTGTTCCGGCATTTCGGCCTCTTTTGGCCGCACCTGAAGGTCACCGTGCGCGAGTTGCTCGTCGGGTTCGCGATCGGCGCTTCGATCGGCATCTTCTTGGCGGCGGTGATCACCCAGTTCCCGTTCGTCGAGAAGGTGATCACGCCCTACATCCTGCTGCTGGTGACGACGCCGATGATCGCGCTGGTGCCGCTGCTGATGCTGCGGTTTGGATTCGGCAGCACGCCGCGCTACATCGCCGTGGCCCTCGCCTCGGGACCGATGGTGATGATCAACTCGGCGACCGGGTTCCGGCGAACCGACCTGGCGAAGATCGCGCTGGCGCGCTCGTACGGGGCGAGTACGTTCCAAATCTTTACGAAGGTGAGGTTCCCGCTGGCGCTGCCGATGATCATCGTCGGGTTGATGGTCGGCAGCATCTTCGGGTTGCTGACCGCGGTCGGGGCGGAGATGGTCGGCGGCAAGAACGGTCTCGGCAACCAGCTCTCGGTCTATGCCTCGTTGCTGAAGATGTCGCATTTCTACGCGATCATCTTGCTGTTGGCCCTGATGGGCGTCGCCATCTACGTCATCTTCTATCTGATCGGCAAACGCTGGGCGAGTTGGCAGGCGTGATTGACAGCGTCAACCGATTGCGCGAAGGTTCCGCGCGGTTCGAACGGTGTCCAAGCGCGTGCGGCGCGCGGTGGAAGGGATCGGGCGACGGGTGGCGTCGTCTCGCGATCGTTGGCAGGGGTCCAACGTCGGGCCCCGGGAGGTAGCGCGGATGAGCCGGCTCGATGACCTGATTGCGGATCTGACCAGCAGCCGAATCTCGAGACGACAATTCATGCAGCGGGCCGCCGCCCTCGGTCTCTCGGTCCCGGCCCTCGGCCTGATCGGCACCTCCAATGCCCTGGCGCTCGAAGGCAACAAGGTGCGCTGGGTCTCCCCCCGCGGTCGCCTCGAGGTGCTGGACGACTATGCCTACTGGGTCGCCAAGAAGTTCGGCTATTTCGGCGACATCGAAACCGTGATCGAGGGCGGACCCGGCGCGGCCTCGGCGGGGGTGGCCCTGGTCGATGCCAACCAATCGGACATGGCCTTCCCGTCGCCGGGCGTTTTCTCGGGGTCCCTCGAACAGGGCGTCCCGGTCGTCTCCGTTTTCCACGAGGTGGCGCAGGACACGTTCGACTTCGCCTTCCGCAAAGGCCAGATGGTGAGCGACCTGAAGGAACTCGAAGGCAAGACGATCGTCCTCGGCGACGCGGGCTGGTCGCTGATCACCAATCCGCTCCTGGCCCAATTTGGCGTCGACTTCTCGAAGATCAACTACGTCGCCGCCGGCGTCACCGCCTGGGGGCAAGTCTTCGCCCAGGGGCAGGGCGACGCCGTGCTGGCGTGGGAGAGCTTGCGCGCCCAGTGGCAAGGCGAGGGGCTGGACTTCGACTACTGGTTGGGCAAGGAACACTCGAAGTTTCCCGCCAATTCGTTCGTCATCCGCAAGAGCGACTTCGACGACGCCGCGACGCACGACATCTACACCCGTTATCTGCGCGGGTGGGCGATGGGTCTGGAGTTCGGATTCCACAATCCGCGCGCCGCGACGCAGATCACGATGGAAGTCCCGGAGATCAAAGACGCGCTCAACCAATCCTTCCCGGATAAATCGATCGCCGTCGAATCGCTCTGGCAGGGCGCGCAGATCTACCGCGGCGATTGGGCCAACCGGCAGGGTTGGGGGTGGCACGACCTCGACTCCTGGAATCTCTACTTCCAGACCGTCAAGCAGATCGGCCAGATGACGAAGGAGGTCAACGCCGCGGACGTCGTCAAGAACGACTTCATCGCCGGCGCCAACGAATTCGACCACGACACGGTGAAGCAGGACGCGTTGAGTTTCCAACTCTCGGCGGAGTTCGCGGCGGTGCCCGAACCGGCGGGAGCCGGTGTCGACGCAGGCACCGCGACGCCGAGCGCATAGGGCGCGACCAGATCGCTTGATGGATCACCGGGCGGCCTTCCCACCGACGGGGCGGCCGCCCGGTGCCGTTTCCGCCCAGTGGCGCAGGCGAAAGGAGTAACATGACCGAGGCCGCAAGGGGGACGCGCACCTTTCACCACGCCGGGTTGCGGGCGACGGAGCCGCAACCGGAAGAAGACTTCGTCGTCCTGACCCGGGTCTGGGTGACCGACCCGCGCAAGCACCCGAACAAGGTCGAGCACCTGCGGTACGAACCGGAGAGTCCATTGCCGGACGAGTTCAAGGATTCACCCCACATCGCCGACAAGGTGGACGATCTCAACGCACACGTCGCCGGTAAGGATGTGGTCCTCCTCTTCGAGGCGGGCGAGCCAGCGCTTGCCAAAGTCGCTTTCGTCCGCGAAGACGGCGTCTACGTCGAATACGTGCAGTTCAAACCGGGGCGCACCTGGTTCACGGGGTAGGCGACATCGGACTCGTCCGTGCTTTCGAGCGCGGGATGCCGGCCTCGCCGATTCGTTGGGAGGAAGGGAACGAACCGATGAACGACCGTCTTGCGGCGTCGACCAACAGCTACCATACGTATTCGCTCGAAGACGCGCTCGCCGGGATCGCCGGGGCAGGTTTCAAGAGCGTCGAACTGGCCTCGGTCCCAGGGTGGACGGAGCACGTCCGGCGCGACGCGGACGAGGAGGCGATCGGCTACGTCATGGACATGCTCCGGCAATACGGGTTGGAGGCGATCAGTTTCATGGGCCACTCCGATCTCGTCAGCGACGCCGGAGTGGCCGAGTTCCGCAAGGCGCTCGCCGTCGCCAACAAACTCGGCATCGCTTACGTCTCGACCAGCACCGGCGGCCACGATGCCTCCTCCGCCGGCAGCGTGGACGAGCAGCGGGAGCGGTTTCTCGCCCGCATCGGTCCGCTCGCCGACGAAGCGGCGGCCCTCGGGATTACGATTTGCCTGGAGACACACGGCGGTCTGCTGGCAACCGGGGCGAGTTCGGCAGAGCTGGTGCGCCGGATCGGCAAACCGAACGTGGGGATCAACTACGACCCCGGCAACGTGATCTTTTACGGCGATACCCGACCCGAAGGCGACATCCACGCCGCCGCCCCGCTCGTGACGCACATGCACGTCAAGGATCAAATCGGCGGCGCCCGTAACTGGAACTTTCCGGCCGCCGGCACCGGCGAGGTCGATTTCAAGGCGATCTTCGCGGCGCTCGATGCGGTCGGATTCGACGGCCCGTGCTCGGTGGAGATCGAGTTTCAGGGGGAACCGTGGCCGTCGCTGGAGGAAGTGGACGCGGCGATGGCGGAGTCGTACCGATTTGTCAGGGGGTTTGTGGGGTAGGTCTCCAATTGCCGTGTGTACCCAGGGTTGAAACCCTGGGCTCACGCAACGAAACCCCTTCGGGGTTAGGACGGGTGGCGGCGTGTCGTACTGGCGGCTGTTTTACCATCTGGTTTGGGCGACGAAGGGGCGTGAACCGCTGATCGACGACGAGCGGGAGGTGGTGATCGAGCGGTTGATTCGGTCTTCGTCCCTCGAAACGGGTGCCGTTCTCTATGCCGTTGGGATGATGCCCGATCACATCCATGTCGCAGTATCGATTCCGCCAAGGATCGCGATCTCGGCGTTCGTTCAGCAACTTAAGGGCGAAAGCAGTCACCTGCTCAATCATGGGGCGGGACGAGACCGCGAGGCGTGGTTCCAATGGCAACCGCAATACGGCGTCGTTTCAGTCGGTGAACGCTCGCTGGCCGACATCGTCGCCTACGTCCAGAATCAACGCACCCACCACGCCGCCAACCGTCTGTGGCCGCTCTTTGAAATCACCGAACTCGCACGACAACCGGATGTGACCATCGTTTCTAGCCCCGAAGGCGGGTGCCCTCTGGGCGTCGTAGCTTCAGCCCTGGGTTGAAACCCAGGGACTCGGGAGTTCACCATGCTCAGAGTCGGCATCCTCGGCGCGGGGTTCATGGGCGGCACCCATGCACGCGCGTTCCACTCCCTGCCGAACGCCGAGGTCGCCGGCATCTACGCGCAGAGCGACCGACGGGCGCGTCCGCTGGCCGAGGAGTTGGGCACCACCTGGACGGACGATCTCGCTCGCCTTCTCGAGGACGGTTCCATTGACGCGATCGACGTCTGCCTGCCGACGCCGGAGCACCGAGCCACGACCGAGGCGGCGATCGCGGCGGGCAAGCACGTCTTGCTGGAGAAACCGATCGCACTGTCGCTTGGCGACGCCAATGCCCTTGTTCAACTCGGCAACGGCACCGACCGGGTCTTCATGATTGCCCACGTCCTCCGGTTTTGGCCGGAATACGTCGAGTTGCAGCGGCTGGCCACGGGCGGTCGATACGGTAAACCCGTCTCCGGGTTGGCGTACCGCCGACAACCGTTTCCCGCCTGGTCCGCGCTCTTCGCGCAGTCGCGGCTGACCGGCGGCGCGGTCATCGACATGATGATCCACGACTACGACGCGTTGAACTGGGTGTTCGGCACGCCGAAGGCGGTGACGGCCACCGGGATCACGAACCCGCGCTCGGACGGGTGGGATCAGGTTCAGGTGCTGATCGACTATGGAGACGCCTCGGCCCTGGTCGACGGCGGGATGATGATGCCCGAGTCCTATCCGTTCACCTCGTCCCTCCAGGTGCTCTGCGAGAGCGGCGCCTTCGAATACCACTTCCGCGCCGGTGGACGCAGCGTCGAGGTCGCCGGCGGCACCAACGATCTCTTCCTCTATCCCAACGATGCCGACCCGACCAAACTGACTGTCCCCCAACGGGACCCCTACACCGCCGAAATCGCCTATTTCGTCGAGTGCGTCCGCACCGGCCAACCGGCGACCCGCGCCACCCCCGCCGACGCCCGCCTCGCCCTCCAGGTCGGTCTCGCGGCCAGAACCTCGCTCGAACAGCGGGCGACGGTGACCATCTGAGACGGGCAGACGGGCAGACGGGCAGACGGACAGACGGGCAGACGGACAGACGGACAGAAGAGAGTCGTCAGTCGTCAAACCACTCAGTCCTCAGTCCTCAGTCCTCGGCACTCTTTCGTCCGTCCGTCTGTCCGCCTGTCCGTCTGTCCGTCTGTCCGTCTGTCCGTCTGCCCGTCTGCCCGTCTGCCCGTCTACTCGCGGATGTCGAAGGCGTTGATGACGGCGCGCTGGAGGCTCGGGTGGTGGTCGAGGAGACCGTCGATGCTCATGCGGAGGAACGAGGCGAGTTGGATGAATTCCAAGGGGGTGAGCGAGAGGGTGACGAAGTCGATCGTCAACTCGATCGTGTCGTCGTCCGAGAGCGCGTCCTTCGGCCGGCGCGGGATGCGGGTCGTCGTTTGCAGACCCGTCTCGGGCCAGATCATATCCAGCAGTTCGACCGAGGATCCCGGTCCATCCCCGACCTTGGTCTTCGGATTCGTCATGGCGTTTCTCCGCGCTGTTGACCTGGTTCTACGGGTGCTATGCTCAGGGCGTCCAAAGGAGGACAAGCATGGTCGCCACACACAAGACGGTCAAGGTGACGCCGGAGAGCACGGTCGAAGCGATACTCCCTGATGCTGACTCAGCGCCCGTTCTCTTGGAACGGGGGGGGGCTGTCTATCTCCTGAGCCGCGTCGATGCGCAGGGCGATGACCCCTGGGAAGGCTACGCACCCGATCCCGAGGCGATAAGCAAGATGCTCGACGAGGTAGCTGGTACGTGGAGCGACCTCGATGTTGACAAGATCATTGCCGATCTCTACGAGGCTCGCGAAAAGGGATCACGCCCGGCTGATCGGCCCTGATGGCATATCTGCTCGATACCGACTGGGTGATTGAGGCACTCGCCGGACGAGAGCCGGCCGTCTCAACCCTGCGCCGATTGCGAGGCGCGGCCATCGGGATCTGCTGGGTCACCGTGGCCGAGGCATACGAAGGGGCATACTCCTCACTCGATCCGCAGGCGCACCTTGTCAGCATGCGCCAATTCGTGAGCCAGTATCGCGTCTTCGGAATCGACGACGCGATTGCGGTGAGATTCGCCGACGAGCGGCATCAGCTACGGCGGCGCGGCGCGCTTATAGCTGACCTCGATCTCCTGATCGCCGCAACCGCACTGACCTATGACTTGACGCTGATCACGTCCAATCGACGGCATTTTGAACGCATACCGGGACTCGTGCTCTACCGGCCGACCCAGGAGTGATATTTATCCCTCGTCGATCGCCAACGCCCCCTTCAGCGGCGCTCCCGACGCCCACCGCTCCATCGCCTGCGCGAAATCCTCCACCGCCTGCGGGCCGGCCACATGCAGACCTTCCTGAAATTTGGCGGGGTCGCTCCAGCGGTAGCCGACCGACTCGGCGTAGAACGGTTTGAGGCGCATTCCCTGTCGGCGGCGAGCGCGGGCCGCGACGACGTAGTCGAGGGCGGCGCGGATCGTCGGCGGATCGGTCCAGTCGGCGCGGAAGAGGACGCGACCGGCACGGCTGACGAGGTAGGTCATGTTGGGCAGCAGCCCGTAGAAGCGGTGGCCGGTGCCGGCCAGGTCGTCGACCAGGATCGGGCGTTCGATGCCGAACCGCTCGGCGAACGTCCGGGCGTAGGCGAGTTTTTGGTCCGCGCTCCGGTGGGCGGGAAAGTGCTCGCCGGGGTGCACTTCGCGGGTGTAGACGAAGACCGAGGCGAATCCCTCGGCGGCGTACTCCCGCGCCATCGGGTCGAGCGCCGGCGCCGCCAGCGCACAGAATGGTCAGGTGAGGGAACCGAATTCGATGAGGAGATCGGCGTCCCGCCAGAAGTCGCTCAGGTGAGCCGGCTCGCCCGTTGCCGCGACGACGACCGGGAAATCGGGCGCTTTCGACCCGACCGGGAGTGCCGTCCGGAAGGCCAGAAAATCGTCGTCGCCGACGAACGTCTCGTAGTTGTAGCAGTTGCCGGTCGGCTTTCCCTGCTCGGTCATCTCCCGCCTCCCCGAAGGCTCCCAATCGTCGGCGACGGCATCATACCGCCGAACGCGAACGACCACGATGCCCGATCGCGAGACGCCGTTAAACGCTGATCCCTTCCGAGTTGTGGGCGGAAGGGACCGGCAGGGGAAAGGTGGGGAGGTTGGGGGTCGCCGCGCGGCCAGGCACAGGCGCACGGCGGGTGGCAAGCAAGCGTGCCGTGAATCGTCTTAGCAGGTCGAACAGGTCGCCTTCGGGCGCGCGGCGGGGCGGTTCACGAACCGCCAGGCGCGCGCGAGGAGGCTACCGCGGGGACCGGATCCATCGGGGAAAGCGACCGGCAGTGGCCGACTTTGCCGCTCGGGCACGATTCCCGAGGTGATCGCACCGTCCATGTGTTCTCGCATCGTGCTCGAGACGGCGATCAACGCCACGCTATAGCTCATACCATTCATCGTCGTACCTAACCTCGTTAGAAGGACGCCCGCCAGACCCATTCGCGGCGTCGCGCTCGATCGTATCTGCCGTATCGGTCCGCCGGGCGCCGCTCTTGGCGCCCGGCACAGCGGCGCTCGCGCGCCGTGAAAGGCTTAGGGAGTGTTCAGGATCCGAGCGGCTCCGGGCGGGGGGCGGCTCCCCTCTGGAGGTACCGCCCCGCCCGCACGAGCGCGCGCCCCATCATGTATTGCGCGCCGGCCGCCAGACCACCCTTATCGATCCCGTATGACCGCGTCGAACCATGGTGCTCCGCGTTGCGCCAATTCCGCTCGCTTCGCACCGCTTTCACCATCTCCTCGACCATTATCTGACTGTGCATCGCCCGGTCTCCCCTTATGTGCCGCGACCGGCCAACCGGTCGTCTTTCCGTTCCCTACCGTTCCGCTTATCTCCGCGGCCGTTCCCTCCGGCCACGTTCACATCATCACCTATGCACCCCGGTCGCGCATCCACAGGATGACGTATTTGCCGGGGCGAGCGCTGACGTAGATGACCTACGCAGTTTGACGTAGCACCCGACCCCACCGCGGCGGCGCGGACTACACCCAACCGTTGCGGAGGGCGACCGCGACCGCGGCGGCGCGGGTATCGACGCCGAGTTTTTCGAGGATGTTCGAGACGTGGGTCGTCACCGTGCGCGGGCTGATGAAGAGCTCGCTGGCGATCTCTTGGGCCGAGCGCCCCTCGATCAGCAACCGCATCACCTGGCGCTCGCGCGCGGAAAGCGGACCGGCCGGGGCGGGAGGCACCGGTGCCGGCTCGGCGACGATGACGCCGACGGACTCGACTTCGGCGAGTGCTGCCGGTACGGTCATGGCGCGACCTGCCGTCGTCTCCTGGGCGAAACGCTCGTCGCCCAGCGACGCTCGGAGATTCGCGGTAGCCTCCAGGCGTGTCCGAGACGGTTCGAGCAGCGCACCGACACCTTCGGCAAGCGCCTCGGCGGTACCGAAGAGGCGGGCGGCCGTCTCCGCGCGACCGGTGTCCGCGGCCACGATCGCCAGCCCATCGAGCGCGGTCGCGACCCCCTTGCTGTCGCGATGCGCCACGGCCATTCCGGCACTCTCGCGATAGAGGTCGGCCGCGCGGACGAGGTCGCCGCGGTCGCGCTCGATGGCGGCCAGCATCGTCATCGCCCAGGCGGCACCCCAGGTGTAACCGATCTGTCGATAGAGTCCGATGGCCTGTTCGAGGAGGCGTTCTGCCGCGGCGTTGTCGCCGCGAAGACGGGCGATCTGGCCGAGACCGACCAGGCATCCGGCTTCCCAGAGGCGGTCGTGCTGGGCGCGATTGAGCCCGAGCGCCTCTTCGAAGCAGGCCGTCGCCCGGTCGACGTCGCGTCGCCGCAATGCGACGTCGCCCAGGCCGAAAAGCGCCCGCGCGATCCCCGCCGGATCGTTCGCGGCGCGGGAAATGACCAGGCTTTCCTCGTGGAGGGTTTCGGCGCGGGCGTCGTCGCCCTGGACCCAGGCAAGGTCGCCGGCGGTATCGAGTGCCTTGGCGCGCTGCGGCGAGGCCGTCCCTCGATCGAGGAAGAGCGCCCGATCGAGCCAGGTCCTGCCTTCCGTGCGGTGCCCACGCACCCGCCAGAGACACCACGACGCCGCGGCCAGGCGCAGGCTGACGGTGGCATCGCCCTGCTCGATTGCCCAGCCGAGCGCCGCTCGGAGGTTGTCGCGCTCCGCTTCGAAGCGATCGAGCCAGGCGACTTGATCGGCCCCGAAGAATCCCCGCTCCGCCTCTTCGGCCAGCGCCAGGCACCACGCGGTGTGACGCGCCCGCACCGCACTTTCCTCGCCCGTCGCCCGTAACCGCTCCAACCCGTACTCTCGAACCGTTTCCAGCATCTGGTAGCGCGGCTCCCCATCACCCCCGTCTTCCTGGCGCAACAGACTCGCGTCGGCGAGCGTCGCGATCCCGTCCAGGACGGAGGGGTCGGGGGTCGGGGGACAGGGGTCAGGA
>DATBFX010000580.1:0-6738 GCA_036558305.1 Thermomicrobiales bacterium
GAACGGGGTTGTTCCGCCTTCCGCCCTCCGCCCTCCGCCTTTCAGTCGTAGTGCACGTACCGGTTCGACAACCGGATGGCCGTCAGCGAGAGGACGAAGATGATCGCGAAGAGGATCCAGGCCATCGCCGCCGCGTAGCCCATGTGGAATTGCTGGAACGCCACGGTGTAGAGCTGGACCGAGTACATCAGGACGGAGTTGAGGGGTCCGCCACCGCGGAAAATCACGAAGGGCTGCGCGAAAACCTGCAAGGCGGCGATGATCCCGATGATGAAGTTGAACAGGATCACCGGCGAGAGCATCGGGATCGTCACGTCCCGCACCAGCCGGAACGGTCCGGCCCCGTCGAGTTTGGCCGCCTCGTAGAGTTCGCGCGGGACGTCCTGCAGACCGGCCAGGAAAATGACGACGATCGGGCCGATGCCCCACAGACTGAGGAGGATCAAGGAGGGCATCGTCCAACTCGGACTCGTCAGCCACGGGATCGGGTGATACCCGAGCGCATCGACCAGGACGTTGATGAGACCACCCCGCGTGCTCAACAGCATCGACCAGAGGATCGCCGTCGCCACGCTCGGGATGACCGCCGGGAAGTAGAAGATCGTCCGAAACACCGGCCGGCCGGGAATCCTCAAGTTGAGCAGCAGGGCGAAGAAGAACGCCACCGCCACGTTGAGCGGGACGCTGAGGACGGCGTAGACCGCGGTGTTGATCAGCGACTTGCGGAAGAGATCGTCGTTGGTGAAGAGCCGGTGGTAATTGTCGAGTCCGACCCAAACCGGCGGTTGCATCATGTTGTAGTCGGTGAAGCTGTAGCGGATCGAAGCGACGATCGGATAGAGCTGAAACCAGGCGAACCCGATGATCCAGGGCGAAATGAACAGCAAACCGGGCAGCAGTTCGCCCCGCCGCAACCGCCGCCACCGGTTGGTCATCGCCGCCTCCTCGACGTACGAGAGGCGGAAGGCGGAGGGCGGAGGGCGGGGAGAACGATCCCTTCCGCCTTCCGCCTTCCGCCTTCCGCCCTACCCGTTTACTCGCCCTGCCACTCCGGGTGCGCGGCCTGGAAGTTCTTGACCGCGTCGGCGATCTTGGCCTCGAGATCGGTCAGGGCGTCTTGCGGCGACTTCTGCTTGTAGGTCACCGCGTCCATCGCGATGTAGATCTCCTGGCTGCTGAAGAGATCGAGTTGCGGCGATTGACTCGGCGGCACCATGTGGTTCTGCGCCAGCGTATCGAGCCACGGCTTCATCTCCGGCAGCGCCGATGTAAACGCCGGATCGGCGGCGGCAGCCGTGGTCGGCGGGATGTTCGAGTTGGGGACGCACCAGTCCATCACGGGCTTGCCGGTTCCCATGTACTGGATAAAGGTGACCGCCTCCTGCGGATGCTTGGCGTTGGTCGGCAGCAGGAAGAGGTTGCCGCCGCCGGTGTAGGCCGTCCCGGTGGGCACGCCCTCGGCCACCGGCAGTTGGCTGATCCCGTAGTTGAGATTCAACCCCTGTGCCTTCAGGGCAGGCGGGATGTATTCGCCCTCGATGGCGAAGGCGACCAACCCCGCCTCGAAGATGTCGCCGTAGACTTGGGAGGCGGCTGCCTCGAAGGCGTCGCTTTTCTCCCGCCCGCCGAGCGCGTCGGCGTACTTGACGAGCCACTCGAAGTACTTCAGGTTCTCGGGGGTGTTGATCGTCCACTTCCGGTTGTCGGGGTCGTACCAGCGTCCACCCCACAGCGCGTCCCAGTCGTTGTAGCCGGACAGCGCGCCGTTCCACTTGAGCCAGGGGATGAACCCGGCCTGGGTCAAGTTGCCGCTGCCGTCGAATTTCGTGTACTCGGCGGCGAGCGCGTCGAGTTCGTCGATCGTCGTGGGTGGATCGCCGGCGTGGATGTCCTTGTTCCACCAGAACTGGTTGAAATCGAACTCTTGCATCAGTCCCCAGATGTGATCGCCGAAGTTGATCATCTGCCAGGCGACCGGGAAGAAGTCCGCTTGCTTGATCCCCGCCTGCGCCGCGTAGTCGTCCATCGGCTGGATGAACCCGTTGGCGGCCCAGGCGATGACCGGGTTGTAGACGTAGGTCATCACGACGTCGGGCGACCCGGAGGAGGTCATCGCCGTCGTGTACTGGACGTAGTTGTTGCCGGTCGTCGGTTTGATCCGGGTGTTGACTTTGATCCCCTTGTCTTTGCCGACCGAGCTGTTGAACGCGTCGGCGATGTCCTGGATGATCTTGCTGCCGACCGGATCGTCGGCCGGGGTCCAGAACTCGAGCTCGACGGCATCCGCGGCGCCCACCCTCGCCGGTGCCGCGAACTTCCCCGCCGTGGTTAACGCCGCCGCACCTGCCGCCGTGCCCTGGAGGAGTGTTCGCCGGTTGAACCTCGCGGATACCATCGTTGCTATCCTTTCCCGATCTCGAAACCGATCCGTCCGGTGATGAACCCCACGGCGGCCCCGTCGGTCTGTCGTCCTCTGAGAGTCGCGCGCGGACTGCATAATAGCCGCAACCATTCACACGTCAAGGCGAACACGGGCGGTCCGCGATGCGATGCCGGGTGACGGTCGCCCACCGCACCCTGGCACCGAACCTGCGCAACGCAACGAGGCGGCACCGCGCCGCCGCGCCATCGCCAGCAGGGGAGTCCGCCATGCGAGACATGACCGATCCGGGGAATCTGGACCGCGTCGACGTCGGCGAGACCAACCGGCCGCAGGAAGAGAAGAAGACCGGCTTTCCCGGTTACGTCGCGGCCCAATTGGGGGTGTGGACGGTCGTCATCATCGTCGCCCTCGTCTTCGTCGTCGTGATCGCGATCTTCGCGTTGTAACACCCTCCGCGGGTCGTCGAGGCGGTCCGCCGCGTGCGACCCTCGGCCGCCATACCCGAACTCCTGATACGATGCCGCGCCCGTGTCGCAACGGACCGACCGGGAGCGGGATTGGCAAGGAGTCTGCGCGTGACCGATGGCGATCTCTGTTTCCTGACGGCAACCGTACTGGCGGAGAAGATTCGGCGCCGGGAGTTCTCGGCGCGCGAGCTCATGGCAGCGCACCTTGCGCAGATCGAGCGGGTGAACCCTCGGGTCAACGCCATCGTTTCCAAACTCGACGATGAGGAGGCGATGCGCCTCGCCGATGAGGCCGACCGCGCCCTGGCGACCGGCGAGCCGGTCGGTCCCCTCCACGGTTTGCCGATCGCCTTCAAGGACCTCGACGACGCCGTTGGGTTCCCGACCACCCACGGCTCGCCGATTTACCGCAACCACCATCCCGAGTGCGATTCGCTCATCGTCGAGCGCCTGCGGAAGGCCGGCGCCCTCGGCATCGGCAAGACCAACGTGCCGGAATTCGGTCTCGGGTCCCACACCTTCAACCCCGTCTTCGGGCCCACCCGCAATCCCTACGACCTGACCAAGAGCGCCGGCGGCAGCAGCGGCGGGGCCGCCGCCGCCCTCGCCAGCGGGATGCTGCCGATCGCCGACGGCAGCGACATGGGCGGTTCCCTCCGCAACCCCGGCAACTTCAACAACGTCGTCGGTTTCCGCCCCTCGCCCGGCCTGGTGCCGAGTTGGCCATCCTCCGCACCCTGGATGGGGCTCAGCGTCAAGGGGCCGCTGGCGCGCACCGTCGGCGACGTCGCCTTGATCCTGACCGCCATCGTCGGTGCCGATCCGCGCGATCAGTTGGCCCTCCCGATTCCGCCCGACACCTTCGCCCAGCCGCTCGACCGCGATTTCCAGGGCGTCCGCGTCGCCTGGTGCCCCGATCTCGGCGGGTTGCCGCTCGATCCCCGCGTCCGCGCCGCCCTCGAAGCGCAACGCCACGTCTTCGCCGACCTCGGCTGCACCGTCGAACAAGCCGTGCCCGATCTCACCGACGCCAACGAGGTTTTCCTGACCTTGCGCGCTGCCCTCAGCGCGACCGCTCGTGAAGAGGATTTGCGGCTGCACCGGGACCAGATGAAACCCGAGGCCGTCTGGAACGCCGAAGCCGGATTCAAGCTGAGCGCCCTCGACGTCGGTCGCGCGATGGCGCGGCAGGCCGAACTCTTCCAGCGCGTCCGCACGTTCATGGAGCGCTACGACTTCTTCCTCTGCGCCGTCAACCAGGTACCGCCCTTCGACGTCGAACTTCGCTACCCGACCGCGATCGCCGGCGTCCCGATGGAGAACTACATCGCCTGGATGAAGTCCGCCTACTGGGTCACCGTCACCCGCTCCCCCGCCATCTCGGTCCCCGCCGGGTTCACCCCGGACGGTCTCCCCGTCGGCATCCAGATCGTCGGCCGCTTCCGCGACGACTTCGGAGTCCTCCAACTCGCCCACGCCTTCGAAACGGCGACGCAGTTCTGGCGCCGCCGCCCCGCCATTGCCGGTTAGCGGGGTTCGACTGGCACACCCATTGCACACGTCGCCTCCTGGCAACGACGACCCGGAAGGAGGCGACCCATGGCAGACATCCAAGAGCAGACCGGTGAGGGCACCCTCTACGACACCGACGACAACGAGTTGGCGACCGTCGCCTACAAGGTGGAACCGCAGTCGCCCGACGGCGCCGAATGGGGCGGTCAGATCTTCTTCGCCCACGAGGACACGGTGGTCGACGCCGGGCTCTACGTGTTGAGTCTCGAAGACGGCACGCAGATCGACATCGACCTGGCCCCGGCGGTGGACAGCGAGGGGCGGGAGCACGCCTTCAAGGGCGTGGGGACGTTTGGGCAGCGGATCATGTAGACGGTTCGGTGTCCGGCCGCCGGGGCCACATCCCGAGTCTCTCAAGCTCTCTCAACAGGGCTTCTTCCATCGCCTCGTCGATCTCTCGTTCGAAATCTGGCGATGCGTTCGGGAGGGCCGGCAGGGAGCCGATGAGATCCTCCAAGTCAAGTTCCTGATCGATCTTGGGCTTCTGCTCCTCATCCATAGGGGGTGCGGTCCTTCAATGGGAAAACCGGGTGGTTGCAGATAGGAATCAATTCATCGACAATAGACACGATCCCGATAGCCGGTGAAAGAGCCCCTGGGCTCTGCCGATCTCGTATCGGCTAGCCGGTTCGTGTTCATTGTAGCCGTGCGCCGACGACTGCTCCGGTTCTTCCCTTTGAGCCTTCGTGCGCTGCCCGGCACGACCAACCGTCATTCCGAGCTTGGCGAGGAATCTCCCGGAGCGCAGCGGAGGCGGCGTCTACGAGGCGCATCGCCTCTGGCGGAGAGAGATTCCTCGCCAAGCTCGGAATGACGGTTGGTGGCACTTGCCATCCTCCCCTCTGGAGAGAAACGACTGTATCACCCAGGTGGGCTCGTGGTCCGCGCCTTCTTCTGCAACTCGAACAGCTTCGTGATCGCCTCCAACGGCGATAGGCCCTCGACGTCGAGCGACTTCAGTTCCTCGACGACCGGATCGGGTTGGCCGAAGAAGGTCATCTGGATGACGGGGTCGGGGGTTGGGGCGGGGGCGCGCATGGCGCCGCGGCGGGCGGCGCGGTCGCTGGAAGAGCGGCCGGTCGCTTCGAGGTCGGCGAGGATTTCGTTGGCGCGGCGGACGATGGCGCGGGGGATACCGGCGAGTTGGGCGACGTGGAGTCCGTAGGAGCGGTCGGCGCCGCCGGGGACGACCTGGCGGAGGAAGACGACGCGGTCGCCGTCCTCCAACACGTCCATCCGGCAGCAGCGGACGCGGGGGAGGAGGCTTTCGAGCTCGGTCAATTCGTGGTAGTGGGTGGCGAAGAGGGTTTTGCAGCCGAGCCGCGGGGTGTTGTGGAGGTACTCGACGATGGCGCGGGCGATGGCAAGACCGTCGTAGGTGCTGGTGCCGCGACCGATCTCGTCGAGGACGACCAGACTGCGTTTGGTGGCGTGGTTGAGGATGTTGGCGGTTTCGAGCATCTCGACCATGAAGGTGCTCTGGCCGGTGGCGATGTCGTCCTGGGCGCCGATGCGGGTGAAGATGCGGTCGACCAACCCAATCCGGGCGCGTTCGGCGGGGACGTAGGAACCCGTTTGGGCCATCAGGGCGATCAGGGCAACTTGGCGCAACCAACTGCTCTTGCCGGCCATGTTCGGCCCGGTCAGGATCACGATCTGGGTGCCGTCGGTGTCGAGGCGGGCGTCGTTGGGAACGAACTCGCCGTGCCCCATGACCGCTTCGAGGGTGGGGTGGCGGCCGGCGACGATCTCGATGGCGCCGCCGTCGTCGAGGTCGGGGCGGACGTAGTTGCGCTGGACGGCGACTTCGGCGAGGTTCGAGATGACGTCGAGGTAGGCGACGGCCTGAGCGGCGGCGAGGAGGCGGTCGGCAAGACCGGCGACCTCGGCCATGACGCGGCGGTAGACGTCGGTTTCGATCTCAGCGAGGGTGTCCTGGGCGGTGAGGACGACGGTTTCGTACTCCTTGAGTTGGGGGGTGAAGTAGCGGGTGGCGTTGGCGAGGGTCTGTTTCGGGATGTAGTCGGCGGGGAGGACGGCGCAGTTGGCGTGGTCGTTGGCGGCGCGGTCGCGTTCGGCCCCGGCCAGGGCGGCGGTGGTGATTTCCAGGTAGTAGCCGAAGACCTTGTTGTAGCCGACTTTGAGCGACTTGATGCCGGTCCGCTCGCGCTCCGTCCGTTCGAGCCCGGCGATCCAATCGCGCGCCTCCCGGGCGCGCTGACGGTGGCCGTCGAGCTCGGGGGCGTAGCCGGGTCGCAGGGCGTTGCCTTTGCCGATCAGTGCGGGCGGATCGTCGGTGATCGCGGCGGCGAGGAG
>DATBFX010000581.1:0-27140 GCA_036558305.1 Thermomicrobiales bacterium
TGATCGCCGGCGCCGACGACGTCGCCGCCGGCAAGGCGACCGAGGCGAGCGGGGTCAAGAAGATCGACGACAAGACGGTCGCGATCACGATCAAGGAACCGGCCGCCTACTTCCTCAGTTCCCTCGTGGCCGGTCCCTCGAAGATCCTCTCCAAGACCGCAATGGCCGACCCCAACAACGAGGGCAAGATCACCAGCGGGCCGTTCATGGTCCAGACCTGGAACCACGGCCAGAGTCTCGACCTGGTGCCGAACCCGAAGTTCTACGAACCGGTCACCGGGGTCACCCAACTCAGCTTCGTCTTCAACCAGGACAGCGAGACCGGCTACCAGCTCTATCGCACCGGCAAGGTAGACATCCTCGGCAGTTCCCAGGCGCCGATTCCCGCGGCGCGCGTGCCGGAGGTCAAGGACAGCCCGGACTTCAAGTCGACCCCCGCCTTCAACACCCGCTACGTCGGCTTCAACAACGTGCAGAAGCCGTTCGACGACGTCCGGGTGCGGCAGGCGCTGACGCACGCGATCGACCGCGACACGCTGGCAAACGCGGTGCTCGGCGGCACCGTCACCCCGACCGACCGCATCCTGCCGGCCGGCTTCCCCGCCTCGGACAAGCCGGTCAAGGGGCTCTCCTTCGACCCCGCCGCGGCCAAGGACCTCCTCACCCAGGCCGGGATCGATCCGAAGAGTCTCTCCTTCACGCTGACGTACGGCGTCGAGGGCGACAACGAGAAGGTCGTGACCGTGCTCCAGTCGATGTGGCAGGAGAACCTCGGCATCTCGGTCAAGCTCGAACCACTCGAACTGGCCACCTTCAGCTCGCGGCTGAACGACACCTACGTCGACCCGACCAAGGGCATCCAGTCCTACTACAGCATCTGGGGGGCCGACTACCCCGACCCGCAGAACTTCCTCTCGCTCCAGTTGCAGACGAACGTCGGCAACAACAACGGTCACTGGTCGAACGCCGACTTCGACCGCCTGACCAAGGAAGCCGACACGACCGTCGACGACTTCGCGAAACGGGCCGAGCTCTACAACCAGGCCGAACAGATCGCCGTCGACCAGGTCGGTTGGTTGCCGCTCTTCAACGCCAAGGTCAACGTCCTCGTCCGCGACTGCATCGAGGGCATCCACGTCACCGGCATGGACTACCTGATCCCCTCCTGGAGCGCCGTCACCGGGTGCGGATCGTAGGGGGACAGGGGGACAGGGGGACAGGAGATCGGTCATCTGTCCCCCTGTCCCCCTGTCCCCCTGCCTACTGACATGCTCGCGGTCATCATCCGCCGTCTGGTCAGTCTGCCGCTCGTGCTGGTGAGCGTGACGTTCCTCACGTTCATCGTCGGGTATCTGGCGCCGGGGGATCCCATCCTGACGATGATGGGCAACCAGCGCGACCCGGTCGTCTACCAGAACCTGCGCCACCTCTACGGTCTCGATTCACCCTGGTACGAGCAGTACTGGCGCTACCTCCAGGGGTTGCTGCACGGCGACCTCGGGATGTCGTACCGGTACGCCCAACGCCCGGTCTCCCACCTGATCTTCTCCGGCGTCAAGGTTTCGCTGGCGCTGGGCGGCGTCGCGCTCGCGGCGAGTCTCCTCCTCGGCATCCCGCTCGGGATGTACGCCGCCTTCCACCACAACGGGTGGGGCGAGCGCCTGTCGATGGTGCCGATGCTGGCGCTCTTCGCCATACCGAGTTTCGTCCTCATCCCGATCCTGCAGTGGATCAACTACCAGGTCTACTTGAGGGGTTGGCCCTCGTTGCCGGCGGCGGGGTGGGGCTCCTTGCAGTACTGGGTGATGCCGGTGATCGTCCTCGCCGCCGGCAACCTCGGTTACATGGCGAGGATGACGCGCGCGAACGTGCTCGAAGTCTTGCGGCAGGACTACGTGCGGACGGCGCGCGGCAAGGGGTTGCCGGAGCAGATCGTCCGCACGACGCACGTCCTGCGCAACGCGCTGCTGCCGATCGTAACCGTGATCGGCCCCGCCGTCGCCTTCCTCGTCACCGGCGCGTTCGTGGTCGAATCGCTCTTCTCGATTCCCGGCGTCGGGTTCCTCTCCGTGCAGGCGGTGCAGCAGCGCGACTACCCGGTCATCCAGGGCACCGTGGTCGTGCTGACGGTGGCCGTGGTGCTCATGAACCTGCTGACCGACATCGCCTACACCTTGCTCGATCCCCGCGTCAGGCTCGACGCCTGATGTCGCGACGGACCAGGGAGCCGGATTCGCTCCGTAAGCTGTTCTGGCGCCGGTTCAACCGCAACACGCTGGCCGTGATCGGTCTCGCCGTCGTGGTCGCGGCGATCCTGACCGCGATCTTCGGACCGCTCCTGCTCGCGGCGAACCCGAACAAGATCGACTACGCGGCGATCAACGCGATGCCGACCGCGAAACACCCGTTCGGCACGGACGACCTCGGCCGGGACACGCTGGCGCGGTTGGTCTACGGGCTGCGGGTGTCGTTGCTGGTCGCCGCCTACGCCGAGCTGCTCGACGTCGTGCTCGGGGTGCCGCTCGGGCTGGCGGCCGGCTATCTCGGCGGCAAGGTCGACTTCGTCGTCACCCGCACCGCCGACGTC
Source organism: Thermomicrobiales bacterium (assembly GCA_036558305.1). GTDB lineage: Bacteria > Chloroflexota > Chloroflexia > Thermomicrobiales > UBA6265 > DATBFX01. The sequence goes on from DATBFX010000581.1 coordinate 2,588, forward strand.
CTCTTCGCCTTCCCCGGCCTGTTGCTGGCGATCCTGGTCACCGCCATCTTCGGTCCGGCGGTGACCGAGCGGTTCGGGGGGATCGGGCGGCTGGCACTGGTCGCCGGGGCGCTCAGTCTCGTCTCCTGGCCGCTGATGGCCCGGTTGGTCCGTTCGCAGACCCTCTCGATCCGCGAACAGGACTTCGTCCTGGCGGCGGCATCGCTCGGGGCGGACCGCCCGCGCATCCTCCGGCGGCACGTGGTGCCGCAATTGGTCGGGCTCGTCGTCACCACCGTCACGCTCAACGTCTCCGGCGTCATCATCAACGAGGCCGTCCTCAGCCTCCTCGGTCTCGGCATCCAACCGCCCGATTCGAGCGTCGGCAAGATGATCTCCGACGCGATGCCCTACCTGGAGACGAACACGCTTCAGGTCGCCATCCCCAGCGCGCTGCTGATGACGATCGTCCTCGCGGTGTCGTTCCTGGGGGACGGGTTGCGGGACGCGTTCGCGGCGGAGAATCGGGCCTAACCCGCCGTACGTGTCACGGTGTTGCGTGTGGTTACCCTCCGTCGGGCGTGACCGCCTTGAGGGCGGTGAGAGACCTCGGGGGCTCGGTCGTTTCGTCTCGTCGTTCCGGGCCGGCACGACCGTGGTTGGAGTGCCGCGACCCAGAGGGTACCCAACGACGGGACCTGGAGGCCGATTCGGCACGGGGCAGGGGTGGCGGTCTGCTGCCCGGCGATCGGGGAGGGGCACCGCCCAGGGGGGCACCCGTAACCGGCGTGTGTGGCCGGGGCCGTTGGCTGCGGTAGCTCAGGTGGCCTTGCCTGGGACGGTTCTCCGCTGCCCAGGCCCGCCCACCGGTTGCTGTCCACCGCGCAGATCCATCGTCAAAAGCCACGATCCGCCGCCGGCTGCGGCACCGGCGGCTTCTGAACCAGTTCGGCGATCGGGCGTTCACCCTACCTCGCGCCTTGTTTGTCCCACCGAACTGACGCACGGGATTCGGGTGTTCGCCCGATGTGAAATGGGGGACATGGGCGTAGTGTCGAAGCATGCCACCGGGATCTGGCCCGCGTCGGCGCCGCTTCGGAGAAAGGCACAGGCATGAACCGAAAGGTGTCCACCCGGTTTCAGGGCGGACGACTGTCGCGCCGATCGGCGATCGGCAAACTCGTCGGCACTGGTGCGGCCGCGGCCGTTGCGGCGGCCGGTCTCGGGATGTCCCGAGGTGCCGCGCTGGGGGCTTCTTCGCGTGTCCGATCGTCCGTCGTCACCACCCAGAAAGGAATCACCATGACCGAGGCATCTCCCACCGCCAACAGCACTCCCCTCACCGTCGCGCTCGTGCACGGCGCCTTCGCCGACGCCTCGGGCTGGAACGGCGTGATCGAACGGCTGCAGGCGGCCGGGATCACGGTTACCTGTCCCCCCAACCCGCTGCGCGGCATCACCCACGACGCCGCCTACGTCGCCAGTTTCCTCAACCAGATCCCCGGCCCGGTGCTCCTCGTCGGCCACTCCTACGGCGGCGCGGTCATCACCAACGCCGGGTCCCGCGTCAAGAACGCCGTGGGGCTCGTCTACGTCGCGGGCTTTGCCCCGGACGAAGGCCAAACCCTGCTGGATATCGAAAAGGGGTCGCGGGACAGCGTCCTGCTCAGCGCCCTGGTCCCGCTCCAGTACCCGACCGGAAACGGGATGGAGACGGCGACCGAGTTCGCGATCAAGCCCGACAAGGTCCAGGAAGCGTTCGCCGCCGACCTGCCCCAAAACCAAGCCGCCTTGCTGGCCGCCACCCAGCGCCCGATCGCGGAACTGACGTTTGCCGAGAAAACCACGGCACCCGCCTGGAAGACGCTCCCGACGTGGGCGGTGGTGCCCACGGGCGACAAGACCATCGGCAGCGACGCCGTGCGTTCCATGGCCGAACGCGCCGGGGCCACGATCGTCGAGGTCGAAGGTTCCCACGTGATCATGATCTCCCAGCCCCAGGCCGTGACCGACGTGATCATGACCGCGATCGACACGGTCTCGTAAGGTCGGTGGCTCGGATGGGTGTTTGGTCCCGGCGCCCGCCGTCCGAGCCTCGATCCCAGTTCAACCGCCGCTTTGTGACGTGCCCTGCGCGAACTCCCCACTCACTGCCGACACAGGGCAAGGGAGGACGGACATCCGATGGGATCGCAAACCCTGCAACGCGCGGAGACCGACGTCGATCCCGGAAGGATTTCGGTATCGGACGCAACTTGCCTCTCGCCGGCGGCGGGCTCGTGATCGGCGATCAAGTCGCGATCGCGGCCGACGTCCGGGTGGTGGAAGGTCCTCCCGCGGGACGGTAGGTCGCCAGTCGGACGCACATCAAGAAAGGCAAACCCATGAAGATCGTCGTTATCGGTGGCACCGGACTCATCGGTTCAAAGGTCGTGACCGATCTCCGCGAGCAGGGCCACGAGGCGGTGGCAGCGTCACCCCGCACCGGCGTCAATACGCTCACCGGCGAGGGACTGGCCGATGTCCTTGAAGGAGCTGCGGTGGTCGTCGACGTCTCCAACTCGCCGTCCTTCGAGGACGCGGCGGCGCTGGCGTTCTTCCAGACCTCGACCCGCAACCTCCTTGCCGCGGAAGCGGCCGCGGGCGTGGGCCATCACGTCGCGCTGTCGATCGTCGGGATCGATCGGTCGCCGGACATCGGGTATTTCAAGGCCAAGCTCGCGCAGGAGCAGCTAATCGCCGCGGGACCGATCCCGTACTCGATCGTGCGGGCGACGCAGTTCTTCGAGTTCGTCGATGGGATCGCGGACGCCGCGAGTACCGGCAATGAGGTGCACATGCCGCCCGTCGCGTTCCAACCGATGGCCGCCGACGACGTCGCGCGGGCGGTCGCCGATGTCGCCGTGGGCTCCCCGCTCAACGGTCGCGTGGAAATCGCCGGTCCCGAGCGGTTCCGCTTCGACGAGGTCATCCGGCGTCGCCTGCAGGCGCGGAACGATCCGCGCCGGGTGATTGCCGATCCGCAGGCGGAGTACTACGGCGCGGTGCCGGGCGAGCAGTCGCTCGTCCCACTCAACGGCGCGCAGCTCGGCCAGATCCGGTACGAGGACTGGCTCGCAAGGTCCGCGACCTCGACCCGTTGATGCGGTGTGACGCGGGTTCACCGCCGGGGGTCTCATCGTACGCACCACATGACAGAAGGAGTTCTCGCATGAACACGACCATCACCCGCCCCGCAACGCTTCCCGCCGTCGTGCTGGAGCCCGCCGCGCAGGCCTTGGCCGACGCCTTGGCAACCGGCGGTGGTCCCCCCCTCTACACCCTCTCCCCCGACGATGCCCGGGCCGTGCTCGACCGGGCGCAGTCCGGCGCCCTCGCCATGCCGCCTGCCGAGATCGCGCAGCACACCATCCCGGGCGGTCCGGACGGCAAGGTCTCGGTCACCGTCGTCCGGCCCGTGGGCGCCAACGGCCGCCTGCCCGCGGTCGTGTACACGCACGGCGGCGGCTGGGTCCTCGGCAACTTCGCCACCCACGAGCGGTTGGTGCGCGACCTGACCGCGCAGACCGGCGCCGCGTTCGTCTTCGTCAACTACCCGCGGTCGCCGGAAGCCCGGTATCCGACGGCGATCGAGCAGGCGTACGCCACGGTGGCGTGGGTCGCCGAACGCGGGGGGGAGCTGGGGCTGGACGGGAGCCGGCTGGCCGTCGCCGGCGAGAGCGTCGGCGGCAACATGACCGCCGCGGTGGCGCTCCTGGCGAAGGAGCGCGGTGGGCCGGCGATCCGCTACCAGGCGCTCCTGTACCCGGTCACCGACGCCGCCTTCGACACCGACACCTACGAGCAGTTTGCCGAGGGGCCCTGGCTGACCCGCGGGGCGATGAAGTGGTTTTGGGACGCCTACCTCCCCGACGCCGCGCAGCGGTCCGCACCGACGGCCTCGCCGCTCCGGGCAACCCTGGAACAGCTGCGGGGATTGCCGCCGGCACTGGTCATCACCGACGAGGCGGACGTGCTGCGCGACGAGGGCGAGGCCTACGGGCGCAAGCTGCGCCAGGCGGGCGTCGATGTGACCGCCGTGCGCTACGAGGGCGTCTTCCACGACTTCATGATGCTCAACGCCCTGGCCGAGACGAACGCCAATCGCGAGGCCACCGCGCAGACCGCACGCGCGTTGACTGCCGCGTTGAGCCGGTAGGCGGCAAACCGGGCGATCGTCGCGACATCGCCGAGAAGACGGCGGTCCCGCCGCGATCCGGTGGCGGGACCACGCCGAACACCGATCCCGAACGCGGGCCGGTCCCGAGGATCCTGGCCGATCGTCCCGATTCCGTCGTGGCGAGGGACCGGGACGACCACCGGCATGGGCCCCGTTCGCGGATCGTAGAGCGGAGGCATCCATGGACCACGCACCGGGCGATCACACCCGCCGAACGCTCCCGCAGCGTCGTTTGACCTACCCACTCCACAAGGTCGTCGCGGCCGTGGGACGGTCCGACTCGGCGATCGTCGCCGCCGCCTTGGGCGAGGCCGGCTTCGGCCGCGACCGGATCGAGATCATCACGGCGGACGAGATCGAGGGGCTTGGCGATCCAATCGGCGGGCCTGGACTTCGCCGCTTGCTGGTCCAATTGGAGTTGCGTTTGGGCGACGACTTCGACGAACTGGCAGCGGTGCGGCAAGAACTGATGAGCGGATACGCACTGATCCAGATACGCGTCGATGGGCGCGAGGAGCAGGTGCGCGCGCACGCGATCCTGCGCCGGCACGGTGGCCACGACATGCACTACTTCGGGCGGTGGACGATCACGCCGTTGATCGCCGGTGAGGCGAAGGCAGAGGATCTCCACCGCCGATCACCTCAATAGTCACGCGGGTTGTACTCCGAGAGCCGCCATTCTCCTCAACGGGGCGCAGCTCGGCAAGATCCGATTTCCGGATTGGCTCGCAACGTCCGCGACCTCAACCCAACGATGCGGTGACGAAACGGGCGAGCGTCGCCGGTCGAGCTCGACCCGGCGACGCTCGCTCGTGTGCAAGCAGTGTTCGCCGATGCGGGTCGCGCCCCGCGCAGTGTTTGCCGAAAGCGCACCCGCCTGCTATCGTGCGGTTCATGCGTTTGTTTCCGGCCCAGCAAGCATATCGGCCCCTCGATCCTCTTTTCCTGTCTGAGCAGCTCGCGCGCCGGTCAAGCCCGTCAGGTCTTTAAGGACGGACGGCCATGTCCGAGTCGGCGGACGGCCAACCAAGGTCGATCGTCCCCGTTGATACCAGCGCGGTCATGTCCGTGCTGGCCGCGATCGGCGCGGCGCCGCTCGTCGACCGCGGGGCCGAGCGCGGTCTCGTCGAGAATCGGCTCGCCGCGGCGGCGCACGCCCCCGGCGGCACCATCGTCATCAGCGGCGAGCCCGGCGTCGGGAAGACGCGCCTCGCCGCCGCGACCGCCACCGGTCCCGATCGCACCGTGGTGAGCGTGCGGTGCGACGAACACCTGCGCGATGTGCCGTATTCCCCCTTCCTCGATCCGGCAGCGGGACTCGGCGATCTTTCCGATGTCCTCACCCCATCCTCATCGCCGGCGGCTTCGCCGACGGCACGGTTGGATCTGTTCGAGCAGGTCGACCGGCTCCTCGTGGAACGTACCGAGGGGACGACGTGCGTGCTGGTGGTCGATCAACTGGAGTGGATCGATGCCGCCTCCGTCGACCTGCTGCGCCACCTGGTTCGCCGCGGCCAACGCGGCGGCCGCGCCGTCTTGGCGACCATGCGCGTCGGCGTTTCCCGGATCGACTCACCGCTGGGACAACTCTTGGCCGATTGGAACCTTCAGCGGTTGCTGCTGGAGGTGCCGCTCGCGCCGCTCGATCGGCCGGCCTCCGACGAATTGGTCACGCACCTCTTGGGGGCAGTCGATCGCGACCTGCGTGAAGCGGTTTACGCCAGGACGGACGGGCTCCCGTTCTTCGTCGAAGAGTTCGTCCGCTTTCTGGTCACGGAGGGGCACGCCAATCGCTCCGCGGGGGCGTGGCACAGAGCCGACCCGGCGGTGCCACGCGCGGGCGGGGTGTCGATCGGCATTGCGGCCACCGTCCTGCGCCGGCTCGATCATCTGCCGTTCGCGACCGGGCGGGCACTGCGCGCGGCCTGCGTGCTCGGCGTGCGTTGTCCGTTGGGCATGCTCGCCGCGCTTGTCGAGTGCCCGGAAGCCGAGCTGATCGAGCATCTCGCACCGGCGGTCGCCGTCCGGTTGTTCCGGCTGGAGAATCACCCGGCGGGCGAACCCTCGACCGAGGGGGCGTTCGCGCACGCCCTCGTCCGCGACGCACTCTACGATGCCCTGCCTCTCGAGGATCGGCGGGCATTTCATCGGCGGGCGTCGGAGGTGTTGGCGCGATCGCCGGACGATCGTTCGCTCCATCTGGTGCCCGGTACCGACGCGGCGCTGCTGGCGCATCACGCCGAACGGGCCCACGCCTGGCAACTCGCGTACGAGGCATCGCTGGCGGCTGGGGATACGGCCGTGTCCGTCCAGGCAGGACACGACGCATTGACCCACTTCAACCGCGCCCGCGGACTGGTCCGCGCCGGGCAGGTCTCGATCGCCGCGACCGATGCGCTGGCGCTCGATAAGCGCCTCGTAGCGACGCTGCGCGGCATCGGCCGCCTCGACGAGGCAACAACCGCTGCCCGAGACATGGCCCTTCGCGCCGGCGCCGCCGGCGATCGAGCAGCCGAGGCGTGGGCGCGGATCCAATTCGCCGGCGCAGGAACCGTCTCCCGTCGCTTCGAGGACCTCGAAGCGGAGTTGGAGCGGGGGAAGGCGATCGCCGAGACGCTCGACGACGACGGTCTGCTCGCATCGGCGCTGGAGGCGCGCGGCGTCTTGCTCAGTACACGCGGACGGCTCGACGCGGCAGAGCAAGACTTCCAAGACGCGATCCGATTGGCAGATCGCGCCAGCGATCGAGCGATCGCCGTGACTGGCCTGACCTTTGTCGGTCTGACCGCGTCGTGGCGCGGACGGTTCCGCGAGGCCATCGGGACGGCCAGAGCGGCAACACGACTGGCCGAGGCGGCGCAGGACGTCGCGGCCCTCTCCGCGGCACGCTTCAGCCTGGCGTTAGCCCTGGCCGGGTGCGGTGAGTACGAGGAGGCCCTGGCGGCGCTGCACGACCTGCTCGCCCAGGCCAAGACGTCGGGTGAGCCCTATTACGCCGCCCGCGCACCGAACACGATCGGCTGGATCTACCGTGAGTTGGCGCTCGTCGATCGGGCATTGCCGTGGGACGAGATCGCCTGCGCCGAGCCAGACCAGGAAGGCGGCATCTGCCACTTCAAAGCCCTCGCCAACAGCCTGCTCAACCTGGGGACGGACCTCATCCTCCTCGGTCGATTGGATCACGCCGAGACGGCCCTGGACCAAGCCCACGAGGCGGTCAACACAAGCGAATACCTGCGCTGGCGAACGGCCAACCGCCTCGCACTCTGCCGGTGCGAACTGGCGCTGGCGCGCGGCGACGCCGTCGTGGCCCTGGACCTGGCGGCGGGCGCCCTGGCCCGGGCAACGTCGTCCGACGCGGCCAAACACGTCCATCAGGCGCACGACCTCGCCGGCCGGGCGCTCACCACATTGGGACGATACGAGGAAGCCGTCGAGCGGCTGGCGCAGGCCGTGTCCGTGGCCGAAACGATCGGGTACCGCGCCGGTCACTGGCGCGGTCTCGCGCATCTGGCGGAGGCGCTGTCGCGACTGGGCCACGCACGCGAAGCCGGCGAGCGCTGCGCCGAGGCAGGACACGTCGTCGAGACAATCGCGCTGAGTCTACGCGCCCCCGAGCTCCGCGCCGCCTTCCTGGCGGCGCCGGAGGTTACCGCCCTGTTGGAGCGCGCCGCATCCGGTTCGCCGTCCGACCTTGCCCCAGTTCCGCTGGGACTGAGCGGGCGCGAGGTCGAGGTCCTCCGACTCGTCGCCGAGGGTCTCACCAACGCGCAGGTCGCCGAGCGGCTCTTCCTCAGCCCGAAAACGGTCAGTTCCCACCTCGTCAGCATCTTCGGCAAGCTCGGCGTCACCTCCCGTGCCGCCGCCACCCGCTTGGCGATCGAGCACGGCCTGGTCTAGCGCCGCCGCCCCCGCGTTCTCGGGTATTCGCCTTACCGCGCGGCCGCCATCGACCGCGACGACGGCGCAGGCAATTGCGGCGTTCGCTCGATGCGTCCCGATCGGCACGGGCCGAGAGTCGGACCATGCCCCGGCGCGTGAGTCGCCGGAACGGAGCGGCCGGGAACGGGAACGGCGTCGCGTTCGCCCAGGAGAGGAGCCGGGAGCGACACCCGGTGGGCTGGCAGCCGGTCAGATAGTCCGGCCGGACGCGACGACGGAGCGGCAAGGAACGACGCGGGGGCGCCACGACGGGGAGGAGAGCGCCATCGGGGAAACCGGCGATCCACCCGGTCGTACGTGTCCTCGCCCGCGGGTTGACAGCCGGCGGCTCAAACGCACGCGCCACTCAAAAGGGGGCTTCGCATGAACACGGCCTTCGCCCGTCCGGCGACGCTTCCCGCCGTCGTGCTGGAGCCGGCGGTACGGGCCAGTCCGCGGGCTGACCCGCCGGTGGTGCCGACGGTTCCGACCGCGATGGCCGCGCTCGAGCACCGGGTTGACCCGATCGCGGGCGACCGGCAAACCGGCACCGTCGCGCGCTGGGGCTGGGTCTGGTCCACGTGATGCTGGCCTACGAGTGGCTGCTTGCCGGTCTGAACAAGGACCTGTCGGGAACGTTCCGGTCGGGGCTCGCTACGTCGACGCCTCGACCGGCAGCTACACCTACTACTGCTCGATCCCCGGTCACCGCGCGGCCGGCATGGTCGGGACCCTGATCGTCACGTAACACGGCCGAACCGGCTTTGACCGCGACAGGCCGCCCGAGTGCCTCAAGAATTACGGGGATCGCACTGACCGGGATACCGTTGGGTCGTCTCAAATTCGAGCGTCGGCAAGATCATCTCCGACGCGATGCCGTACCGGGAGACGAACCCCCTCCAGGTCGCCATCCCCAGCGCGCTGCCGATGACGAACGTGCTGGCGGCGTCGTTCGTCGGGGACGGGCTGCGGGATACCTTCGCCGCCGAGGGCCTGCACTGAGAGCGCCTCGAAAAGCCGGTCACCGGCGTGGACTCCGACCGATGACGAGGCATCGGTTCAAGGAACCGCTTCCCCAGGCTGTCGTGAAACAAGGACGACCCGCATTGCTCGCGCCATCCGGCCGATTGGCGCACCGAGGATCCTGCTGTTATAGTGAACCTACACGCCGCGATCGCGGATTGCCGATCTCCACGAGAGGCCGGTTCTCTTAGACACGGGCCCCGCTCAGGACCCCCGGCCTCGTTTCCTCGGCAGCCGTCCTATCGGCATCACCGGACACCAAACGGCCAAGAGGGTCGGACCACCGTTTGGTCCGACGCGAATCGCGTTTGACCGCGCCGACCAAGATCGGTGCGATCCCCGTGTTTTCACCAACAGGCAGAAAGGACCCACCCATGGCGACCGGAACGATCAAAACGATTCGCGACAAGGGCTTCGGCTTCATCGCGCGCGACGGCAGCAGCGGAAACGGCGACCTCTTCTTCCACAGCTCGGCCGTGCAAAACCAGGGTTTCGAGCAACTCCGCCAGGGGGATCGGGTCGGCTTCGACGAGGAACCGGACCCCCGCGACCCCAGCCGCCGCCGCGCCGTCAACGTCCACCTCGTCGACGAAGACAACAGTTAAGTGGGGCCCGCCCGGGAAGACCCCTCACTCGCCGACGGCGACACCGGCGTCCGCCTCCCGTGCCCCCACCCGATCGAATTTCGCGGCACGGCCGATTGCCATCTTTGCGGCAACACCGGCTTCGTCTTACCCGGCTCGCCCTGGACACCGCCGGCGGATGTTGCCACCGAGGCGGAAGGACTCCCTGGCGACACAGGCACGCTGGGTGCGGCGGCCGCGGCGAGCCTGCAAGAGGTGGGAACCCCATGACCCCGTCGCCGCCGGCCGAACTCCCCGACTCGCCGGCACTTCCGGCACCAGCGGTCGAACTCGTGGCCTCCCGCCAACCCGAAGGGCACGGCTTCCATTTCAAGGTGCGGACGAGCGGACGCGTCTACCGGCTCGATGCCGCCCGTGACCCGCGCCAGCCCCGCTTTTGGTGCTTTCGCATCTGTCGCTGCGCCTCGTCGGGCGTCGTCGACGCGACCGAACGCCCGTGGTACGGGGGCGATCGTATGACGCGCGAGGACCTCCCACCCGCGGTCGAGGCGATCCGGACTGCCCTCCCCGATTGGCTGGCACTGCCCGAACACGACGACCTGCGAGCCTGGGTGATGGAAGAGCGATCGGTCGAGGCGCTGCCTCGCCAACTGGCGCCAGCGATGGCGCGCCGGGTCCGGATCGAATGACCGGCCGGCGGGAACGGCGCGGCACCCCGAGCGCGGTCCGATCGACCGTGCCGTTCCGGGTGATGAAGTTTTCGCCCGATCGCCACGAGATCGTCCTCCTGCGCTTCGGCGAGTGGACGACCTCGACCGCCGCCAACCTCTACGACGCGACCGGCAAACGGCTCACCGCGATCCGCCAACCCAACGCCCGCTACGGCGAACCCTGGGACGAAGAGGCGTTCCGCGCCGAGACGCGCCGGTTTGTGCAGGAGTTCAACGCGCGCAGTCTCGCGGCCGGCGCCCCGATCGTCGCCCGCATCACCTGGCTCGTGCGCGACCGCCCCGCCGGCGACGAAGACATTCTTTGAACGCGGCGAAGGGAATCGGTAGAACATGGAGGACGTCACCCTCCCCCGGACCGAGTGGGCCGCCGTCGCCCGCCAACTCGATTCCACCTGCCTCGGCATGGCACCCTCCGGCCCGCGCTCGCGCATCGCCCGCCTCCTCGCCGACGTCCCCCCGGTCTGGGGCGACGAGCCGTGCACCCTGGAACTCGACCCGCCGGCGGCGGCGACCGTGCGCGCGATCGTCCGCCGCGGTCGCGGACTCCTGGAAGATCCCGCGCGGGCGCGCGAGCGGGCGGGCTCGCCGAGGCGGAGGGAATCATCCACGACCACCAGACTCCTTCCGCCGGCCCCACCTACCGCATCGAACACCGAACCGGCGACGCCGTCACCGTCCTCGGCCGCACGACTGCGAGCCACGCCCGCCAGTCGGACCTCTCCGAACACGCATCCCGCCTCATGGCGGCCGGCGCGACCGGCGCACTCGTTCTCGTCGACGAGGCAAGCGGCACGGACGTCGCGCGCCGCCTCTTGCCATCACCGGATGACAAGACCGACCAACCCGACGTGAATTGACCGGACTGGCCGCCGAAACGCTCGACCGGCCGGAGGAGAATTCCATGCCCCGCTACGAAGTCGTCGCCCACATCGCCGTCGAACTGGACGGCGCCATGCCCGAGGAGGCCGCCGCGGTCTACCGCCGCCGCTTCCTTGCCGGCGAAGGGCTCGCCCTCCGCAGTCTCGCCGTCTGGCCGTGCGCCCACGACCGTTCGCCGTCTCCGCTCCCACCATCCCTTCGGCAGCAGTTGGAAGACTTCTTCGCCGCCGCCGCCCGCCACGCGGAACTCGAAGAAGCGACGTTCCGTGCCCGCGTCGAAGAGATCTTCGCCGAAACCGCCGGCGGTGCATGCGACGACGCGCCGGTGAACCTGCCGTGACCAGGCTGGCACAACCCGATCCCGATCGGCCCAGAAACGGGGGCCACCACGGCGGACGTCCCGCCTCGGCCAACGCCCTGCCCACGATCGCCGTCACCGAGCGCGCCCTGGACGCCCTCGTCGCGCTGCGCACGGCCGAGCACGCCATGCCGGGCCAGGCGCTCGGTCTCGTTGTCGGACAGCACGGCTCCGTCTGCCTGGTCTTGGATTTGCCCGGCGCACGCGACCGCGTCTACTCCCGGAACGACACCCCGATCTTCTTCGTCGATCCCGAAGTCGCCGCGCGGTTCAAGGGTCGCCTCCTCGACCACCGCGGCCCGCCCGGACTGGAGAGGTTCACCTTCGAGCACCCCGGCTCGGCCGAGCCTCCTCCCACCTCGCCCCCCCGCCGGCCGTGACCGCCGCGTCTCCCCGATGCCTACGCGGTGGACCGCGACCAGCCGGCGAGCGAATCCGCGAACTCGGCCTCAGCGGCCGCGCGGTCGATTTCGCCGGCAAGGTAACGCCGGCCCGTCGCGACCATCTCTCGGGGACAGCCGAAGCGCCCCTCGGTCCGCTCCAGGTAGTGTCCGGGCGGCAGGGTCCAGAAGTGCGGGCGATCGCCGTGGGTCTGCAGCATGATCCAGGTCGGCACGCGCGGGAGCGGCTGGTGGACCGTCATCTCGACGGTCCTCGGGTCTTGGGATACTAAGATCTCGACGCGCAAGGCCGTCTCCCGTCGTTGGTCGTGACGTCGGACGGGGACCGGGGCGCGGTCACGGTCTCCAACCAGTCCGAAGCACGCGGTCCGGCTCGTTCAATCGTCGTTTCGTCACCCAGAGGACCGATCGCCAGTAGTCCAGCGCGGTGAAGCGCGTCTCCTCGTCCGGCGGCACCAGTTCGTATCCGTGCTGGTACAGGAACTCCTCCATCTCCGGGATGCTGATCTCGCCCGTCGGTTCGCCCACGTAGTGGGTCACCCAGGCGGCGATGTAGTCGATGATCCGCTCGTCCGGCAGCATCACCCCGTTGCCCTCCAAGCGCGCCCCTCCGCCGCACGCGATCCCCGATCCGAACCGCCGACCGCCCCTGCGTCAGACGGGGGACGCATCGTCGCTGCCGGATGGTCGTGCCGATTGTCGGGGGTGAAGCCGTCTCCCCGATCTCTCGGGCGGGCGGCCCCAAACCGAGCACATGCAGCGGATCGTCGTCGCTCGCCAATAGGCGGCGACAAGGGGCAAGACCCCGCGGGGCGCAGGGACGGAACAGGCGAGGGAGCCCGTCGAGACGCGCAGTATCGCACACGGCGAAGCGCTCCGTGGCGTACGCGCCGCCCCTGCGATCGACACCCGACATCCGACGAGCGCCCCACCTGTCCGATCGGCGAGGTGCTACACCGCCGCGCCGCGACCACAATTCCCAGATTGCGAATACTCATCCATCATCAACCACGGAAGGCCCCCACGATAATGATCGCCACCATCGATCCGATCTCTCTTGCCACGTCCGCGGCCGACGCCCGACCGGCCCCGACCGACTCCCCGGTGGAGTCCGACGAAGAGTTGCTCGATGCCTACTCGCGCGCCGTCGTCCACGTCGCCGCGGTCCGCCGCGGCACCGCGCAGACGCCGCGCGGCCTACGCACCTTCGAGGCGCCGGGCGCCGGCTCGGGCGTCGTCATCACCCCGGACGGCTACGTCCTGACCAACAGCCACGTCGTCCACGGCGCCGGTCGCCTCGAGGTGACCCTGGTCGACGGCCGCGATTTCCCCGCCCAGCTCGTCGGCGACGACCCGGCCACCGACCTCGCCGTCGTCCGCGTCGCCGCCGACGGTCTGCCCACCGCCGAACTCGGCGATTCCGACCGCCTGCGGCTCGGCCAACTCGTCGTCGCGATCGGCAATCCCTTCGGGTTCCAGACGACCGTCACCGCCGGCGTCGTCTCGGCCCTCGGTCGCTGCGCGGCCAGAGTGGGCGACCGATCGAAAACGTGATCCAGACCGACGCCGCGCTCAACCCCGGCAACTCCGGCGGCCCCCTCGTCGACTCGCACGGCCGCGTCGTCGGCATCAACACCGCCATCGTCAGCGGCGCCCAGGGCATCTGCTTCGCCGTCCCCGTCAACACCGCGCGCTGGGTTGCGGGTCTGCTGATCAAAGAGGGCCGCGTCCGCCGCGCCTATCTCGGCATCACCGGCGAAACACGGCCGATCCACGTCCGGATCGCGCGCGAGCACGGGTTGGCCAAACCCTCCGGCGTCGGCGTCGCCCAGATCGTCCCCGGCAGCCCGGCCGCCGAAGCCGATCTGCACGAACGCGATGTCATCGTCGCCCTCGACGACCACCCGGTTGCCACCGTCGACGACCTGCTGCGCGAGCTGAGCCGTGCCCCCGTCGGCTCGCGCGTGTGCGTCGGCCTGCTGCGCCGCGGCCGGCGCATCGAGACGTCGGCAACCCTCACGGCCGCGCCGGAGTAGCGCCCGCACCGCCATCGGACCATGAGCGATCGACGCCCCGCGGTTTGAGGGGGCCGCCTGGCCGGAGCTTCGTGTCGCGCGTGGAAACCCCGGTGACCGGCCGTAGCCTCTTGGCAATCTCGCCCGCCTCGTCTATGCTGCACCAGAACGAACGTTCGCCGTACGTACGGAGGTAGACATGGGTGAGTGGCAACGGGTCGGACCGGCGGGCAATCGTGCCTACCTGGCAGTGCCGGCAGGCAGTACCGGTCCCGGTGTGCTTGTCCTGCATGCCTGGTGGGGACTGACCCCCGTCTTAACCGACGTCTGCGACCGGCTGGCGGCGGCCGGTTTCGTGGCGCTGGCGCCGAGTCTCTATCCCGGCGGGGCAACGGCCGCCACCATCGCCGAAGCCGAGGCATTGCGCGACGGCTGGGATGAGGAGGCCGAGGTCGAACCGGTCGTGCTCGCCGCCACCGACATGCTCCGCGGCCTACCGGCGGCGACCGGTGCGCCGATCGGTGTCGTCGGCTTCTCGATGGGCGCCTACTGGGCGCTGCACCTGTCGCGGGTGCGGCCGGACGACGTCGCCGCGGTCGTGGCCGTCTACGGCACGGACGACGGCGACTACGGTACGGCGCGCGCCGCCTACCTCGGCCACTTCGCCGAGCACGACGACTACGAGCCGCCGGAGGCGGTGGGCGCGCTGGAGACCAGGATCCGCGCGGCGGGGCGCGAGGTCACGTTCCACGTCTATCCCGGCACCGGCCACTGGTTCGTCGAACCCAACCGGCCGGAATACGACGCCACGGCGGCAGACCTGGTCTGGGACCGCACGCTGACCTTCCTGAAGGAGCAGTTGGCAGGGACGAGCACGGATGGCGATCGCATGGATCTGCTCGATCGCCTGTTGGAGCACGACCGCTGGGCAACGACCACTCTCCTGGACTTGACCCGGCCCCTGCCCGACGCGCAACTGGACCAACCGTTCGACGTCGGGCACCGGACGTTGCGCGAGACGTTTCACCACGCGATCTTCAACGTCGAATTTTGGACCGGGCTGATGACCGAGCAACCGGTCGGTGCGGAGCCAGACGCGGGCTCGATCGCGACGCTGATCGACCACCACGAGCGCTCCCACGCGGCCTTCGCGACCTTCGCGCGCCGCATCCGCGACGAGCACCGACTCGACGACACCTTCGTCGACCACTACGGCTACCCGATGACCTTCGGCGGCGCCATCCTCCACGTCCTCCTCCACGACGCCGAGCACCGATCCGAAGCCCTCCACATCCTCGCCCGCCTCGGCGTCCCCGACCTCCCCGAAGTCGACCACGGTCTCTGGGATTTCAAGCGGCGGGGGTTCTAGCCGGTCGACCGCTCACCGCATCGAAGCATCGACGATCCATCCCGGATGCGCCCGAGTAGCACCGGACTCGGTAGTGATGGCGACCCGACGGCCCGGTACCCGAAAAACACGCACATCCGTGACCGTCCTATCCAGAAATCTCCCCATGCGCCCGTCCGACCGTTCGGCTACCATCGGCCCGAACACACCGCCACGAAGCGGCCACCCCCGCGCCGTCCACCCAGGAGGGACGCTGCCATGGCTCCTCGGTACCCCGATCCCTTCGCCCGTGCGCTGTCTGTCCGGCTATCCCGGCGCGCGGCGCTCAGCGGCCTCGCCACCACGGGAGCCGCGAGCGCGCTCGCCGGCCTTACCTCACCGGTTGCCGCCCGGGTCCGGACCGCCGACCCGGTCGCCGGTCATCCCCGCCTCTGGCTCACCGCCGGCGACCTCCCGCGGCTCCGTGGCCGGGCGACCGAGACCAACCCGATCTGGCAGGACGGTCTCCTCGTCCTCGCCGAACAACTCAAGACCAACATGGACGCCGGCCACGTCCCCGGCGAGGACAGCGGCGGCTACGACTGGGAGCAGTACCCGACCGAGAACTACGCCGAATTCTTCGCCTTCCTCTCGCTCGTCCATCCCGACACCGCGGCGCGCGAGGATTACGCCCAACGTGCCCGCACCCTCCTCATGCACGCCATCGCCGAAGCCGCCAAGGGCCCCGCCGCCGACCAGCCCTTCCGCGATCCCGTCTTCGCGACCTTCAACCGCTCCCGCTGGTGGGGCGAAGGCTTTCCCCTCACGGTCGACTGGATCTACGGCGCCCTCTCCGCCGAGGACAAAACCGCCATCCGCGAGGTCTTCCTCCGCTGGGTCGACGACAACCTCGCCGCCTCCACGACCAGCAACAACCACCCCGAACCGGTCGGCCTCGTCAACGACCCGAAACTCCTGGCCGACCCCGTCGCCGTCCGCTGGGCCGGCAACAACTACTTCGCCGCCCACATGCGCAACATCGGCCTGATGGCCCTCGCCTTCGACCCCGCCGACGACCCGGACGGCAAACTGACCGGCGCGGTCGAGCTCGCCACCGGCGCCTGGCTCTACATGGTCGACCACCTCCTGCGCACCGACGCCCGCGGCGGCATGCCCACCGAGGGCTTCGAGTACAGCCCGCAGCAATTGGCCTACGTCGTCGAGTTCCTCCTCGCCCTCCACACCGCCGGCCGCGACGATCCCGCTGTCCTCGGGCCGCAGGTCGTGCTGACCGGCAACCCCTTCTGGGACGAGATGCTCCCCGCCTACCTCAACTCGCTCAGCCCGGTGCCGGTCCTCGTCAAGGACTACGAGTACCTGGGTCCGCTCTACCAACCGGCCTGGTACGGCGACGGCCAGAATTACTGGGCGCCCGACTTCATCGCCCTCTTCGGCGCCCTCGGCCGCTACGACGACCTGACCGGCAATACCGACCGCCTCCAGGCGCTCCGCTGGATCCAGACCAACCTCGCCCCCGGCGGCGCCGAGCAGATGGTGCCGCAGCGGATCGCCGAGGCCGAGGACACCCACGACCCGATCTTCTATTTCCTGCTCTTCGACCCGGCGGCGCTCGCCCCTCCCGATCCGCACCCCGGCGCCCCGACCTCCCACTTCGCGCCCGGCATCGGCCGCCTCCTGGTCCGGACCGGTTGGGAGGCCGACGCCACCTGGTTCACCTACGCCCTCGGCTGGATCGTCGTCGACCACCAGCACTGCGACGGCAACCAGTTCGAGTTCTACCGCAAGGGCGAATGGCTGACCAAGGAGCGGACCGGTTACGGTTTCAACATCGGCTGCTCCGACTACCACAACACCCTGGCATTGGAGAACAACCGCCCCGCCCACGACGACCCGGACGACTACCGCCACATCCAGTGGCAGCGCGGCTCCCAGTGGTGGGGCGAGCCCGCGGGCGACCCGTCCATCCTCGCCATGAGCATCGCCGACGACTACGTCTACGCCCTCGGCGACGCCACCAACCTCTACAACTCGACCTACGAGAACGCCGACGACGTCCTCCACGCCAGCCGCTCGATCGTCTGGCTCAAACCCGACCACATCGTCGTCTACGACCGCGCCGCCACCCAAACCGACGGCCGGTTCAAGCGCTTCTGGCTCAACCTCCCGGCCGCCGCGACGGTCGACGGCAACCAAGCGACGGTGACGACGGCGAGCGGGCAGCAACTCGTCGTCACCACGGTCCTGCCCGCCGACGCGACGATCACGAGCGAGCCCGCCGAGCCCCTGGAGGAGAACGGCGAACCGGCCGACGGCGACCCGATGCAATTCCGCCTGCGGGTGGAGGCGACCGGCAACCCCCGCGAAACCCGCTTCCTCCACGTGCTGCAAGGTGTCGATGCCGGGGTCTCGCCAGACCCGGTCACGTTCGGAGAAAGCGGCGGCGGCACCGGCACGCCCTACACCTGGGCCGTGGTCGCGGGCACCGCGGTGCTCTTCCCGATCGACCTCGGCGAGAAGATCAGCGAGGTGAACTACCTCGTGCCCGCCGGGACCACCCGCCACCTCGTCACCGGCCTGGAACCCGGCGGTGGCTACGACGTTTCCACGCAGGCCAATGGTGCAGACCTGGTGGTGACGATCCATCCCGGTTCCGCCCAGCACGCGGATGACGGCGGCGTCCTCGATGTGGAGGTCACGGGTTAGTAAGGAGCCACAGGATGCCCCCTTGTCAGCCAGGCGGCGCCATCCTCCACGTCCCCTTCTACAATACCGAGCACCGCACCGAGGCGCTGCACATCCTTGCCCGCCTGGGCGTCCCCGACCTCCCCGAAGTCGACCACGGACTCTGGGACTTCAAGCGGCGGGGGTTCTAACCGGTCGGGCCAGGCGGCGGGATGCCCGTGGCGCGGAAGGCAATCGCCAACCCGAGCGAACGCCGCGCCTACCGTCGCATCGTACGCCAGCACGGCGCGGCCGGGCCTTCCGGTGCACGCGTGGCCGTCGACGAGCCGTCGTCGCCCCGGCAGTGCCTTCTGACTCCCGAGTTTCAAAAGATCGCACAATCGGGTCAATCTGTCCCTCATTCTCACGACGCTTTGGCATCCTCGGCACCCTAGAATGACCGTGCCGCCATCGCATGGGTGATGGGTTCAAAATCGCGGAGACCGAGGCCCATGAAGATCTACATCTCGGCGACTTACCGCGACCTGGTCAACCACCGCCAGGCCGTCGGAACCGTCCTGCGCCGCATGGGCCACCAGGTGGTCGGCATGGAGGACTACGTCGCGGAAGGCTTACGTCCCCTCCACCGGTGCTTGCAGGACGTTGCGGGTTGCGACGTCTACGTCGGCATTTTCGCCTGGCGGTACGGGTCTATCCCTACCGCCACTGGGGCCGACGGCGTCGAGCTGCCGGCAGGTACGACGCTTGGGGAAACCTCCGTGACCGAGTTCGAGTTCCGCCAAGCCATCGCGCAGAAGAAGCCGACGCTCGTCTTCGTTCTCGACCCCGATGCCGAGTGGCCGTCGAACCAGGTCGACGCGATCGCCGGCGACGCGGTGCGCGCCCAGGCGGTGGCGCGCCTGCGGAACGAAGTCAGCCAGGATTATTTGGTCAGCTACTTTCGGACGCCCGAGGACCTGGCCGGTCTCGTGAGCGCGGCCGTCTATCGCGCGGAAATCGGGCGGCAAATGGATTTCAAGTCGCTCAAGATCGACGTCGGGCTCAACGAGAACTTCGTCCGCCAAAACAACGTGACCGATACCACCCTGGCGGAAGTCACCCGGGTCATCTCCGCGGCGGCCGCGGAGATCGGGGCGCTGCAAATCAAACTGGGCCACGGGCGGGAGTGGTGGATGACGCGGCTGTACTTTCTGTGCTCCCTCGCCGCCGATCTCACCCCGATCGGCACCGTCGCGTTCGTCGGTGCCGAAGACGCGTTCGTCGGCATCGTCCATCCACGGGTCGTCAAGGACCGTCTGGCCCAAGCGGACGCGACAATCCGGCAATATGAGACCGATCTCGCGGCCGCCGGCCCGCAAGCGACCGACCTCGAGGCGGAAGTCAGCCGCCGCGCGGGTCTGTGGGAAATGTGCATGGGCACCACGGGCGGTGAGCACCTCCACCCGACATTCGTGACGGCGGCAGCCCTCGAGCGCTGGTTGGACGCCTATTGGATCGCCCAGGCGATCGACTGGGACGCCAACGACAATGCCGCCTTGCAAATGCAACGACTGCTCGACTGGCCGGCCCGGTACGTGCCGATCGTCGAAGCCGGCAAGTTCGCGCGGGTGGTCGACAAGCAGGCTCTCACCGAGCAAGTCGCCAAACTGTTCATCCGTGAGCAGGTGTCGCGGGCCCTGTCGACCGTACGCTAGCCGACCTCGACTCACTGACCGTTCCGGATGGGCGAATGACTCCGTCGCAAGCGGCGGTGCGCTCCCCGAGGCGCCGTTTGGAGACCGCCCAGCGCGCCACAGGCGCGGTACGGGTATTGCCAGATAAGAAAACTTACTCCGTCATCCCTCCCAGGCGGCCTCCTCCGGCACGGTGGGCGGGGCCTGGGACGGTCTCGTCAGCTCCCCCAGGCGCCCCCGTCATCCGAGTCCTCGCCGGACAGGCCGAAATGGATGCCCCCGCGCCACGGGAAGGCCTGTCCCTGCCAGATCCTCCCTTCCCACAAGGACGGAGGGACACCACCATGCCTTGTGCTCATCCCCCCTCTACGGCAAGATTCCGTCCAACGACCAGCCATCGCCCCTCGTCACCCGCGAGGAGCAACAGCCAAGGGCGGAACAACAATGCCTCAAACCTCCGCGCTCGAAGGCGCCAACCTCGGCGACAAACTCATCATCTCCGCCGCCCTCGTCGGCTCCTGGCCCACCAAGGCCCAGAATCCCAACCTGCCGGTGACCGAGGAAGAGATCGCCCAAGCCGCCCTCGACTGCGCCGCCGCCGGCGCCGCCATCGTCCACATCCACGTCCGCGACGACAACGCCAAGGTCACCTGCGACCCCGCCCGCTACGCCAAGGTCCGCGACCTCATCCGCGCCGCCGGCTCCGACGTCGTCATCAACATGAGCACCGGCGGCGGCGCCGGCCAAACCACCGACGAGCAACGCATGGAACCCGTCTCCCTCCAACCCGAGATCGCCTCCTTCGACTGCGGTTCCCTCAACTTCGGCCAGCGCGTCTTCGTCAACTCTCCCTCCTTCCTCGACGAACTCGCCGCTCGCATGGACAAATACGGCGTCCTCCCCGAGATCGAGTGCTTCGAACCCGGTCACGTCGCCAACGCCCTCCGCCTCATCGACGACGGCAAACTCAAACCGCCCTTCTGGTTCCAATTCGTCCTCGGCGTCCGCGGCGGTTCCCCCGGTACCGTCAAGCAACTCCTCCACATGCTGGAGATGATCCCGCCCGGCGCCCACTGGTCCGTCTGCGGGATCGGCCGCGCCCAACTCCCGCTCGGTCTCGCCGCGATGGGGATGGGCGGCCACGTCCGCACCGGTCTCGAGGACAACATCTACTACCACAAGGGCCAACTCGCCGAGAGCAACGCCCAACTCGTCGCCCGCCTCGTCCGCATCGCCGGCGAGATCGGCCGTCCCGTCGCCACCCCCGCCGACGCCCGCCAACTCCTCGGTCTCAAACCCTTCACGCCGAACGCCTGATGCGCCCCCGCGTCGCCGCCGCCGAGATCTCGCACGAGACCAACGTCTTCAGCGCCGTCCCCACCGACCTCGCCGCCTTCGAAGCCTCTGGTCTCCACCGCGGCGACGCCATCATATCCAAATCCCGTAACACAAACTCCTCCTTCGGCGGTTTCATCACCGGCGCCGCCGAGCACGACCTCGACCTCCTCCCCCTGATCTCCGTCTGGGCCACCCCCTCCGGTCTCGTCACCGCGGACGCCATCGATACCCTCGACTCGATGCTCGCCGACGCCCTCCACCACGCCCTCGCCGACGCCCCCCTCGCCGGCGTCCTCCTCGCCCTCCACGGCGCCATGGTCACCGCCCTCGACGACGACGGCGACGCCCACCTCCTCGAACTCGTCCGCTCGATCGTCGGCCCCACCACCCCCATCGTCGCCACCCTCGACCTTCACGCCAACATCTCTCCCCGCATGGTCCGCGCCGCCGACCTCCTGATCGGCTACGACACCTACCCCCACGTCGACATGGCCGCCCGCGCCCACGAAGCCTGCGCTCTCCTCGCCCGCCTCGTCCGCCGCGAGATCCACCCCACCACCGCCCTCCGCCAACCGCCCATGCTCCCCACCTCGCAAAACATGCCGACCGACCGCGACCCCATGCGCGCCCTCATCGCCCACGCCCACGCCCTCGAAACCGATCCCCGCGTCTTCAACGTCACCATCGCCGGCGGTTTCCCCCCCGCCGACGTCGCCGACGCCGGTCTCTCCGTCCTCGTCACCACGAACGACGACCAACCCCTCGCCGACCGCCTCGCCGACGGGCTCGCTCGCGACGCCTGGTCCCGCCGCCACGGTTTCCTCGGCGGCGTCACCTCCTTCGCCGATGCCGCCGCCGCCATCCACCCCTTCCGGCACCCAGGGGGTTCCCGGCCCTCCGCCCTCCGCCCTCTCGTGCTCGTCGACATCGGCGACAATCCCTGGACCGGCGGCCCGGGCGACAGCGCCGAACTCCTTCGCTTCCTCACCGCCGAACACGTCACCGACGCCGCACTCGCCCTCATCGCCGATCCCGAGTCCGTCGCCCAATGCCACGCCGCCGGCCCCGGCGCCACCATCGACCTCTGCCTCGGCGGCAAAACCGATCGCCTCCGCGGCGACCCCTTCCCCTGCCGCGCCTACGTCCGCCTCCTCTCCGACGGCCATTATGTCAACGATGGCCCGATGATGGCCGGTCTCCCCGTCGACCTCGGCCCCGCCGCCCTCGTCGTCGTCGACGGCGTCGAAGTCCTCGTCACCACCCGCGCCGAAACCCCGATCGACCTCAATGTCTTCCGCGCCCACGGCATCGACCCCACCCGCCGCCGCGTGATCGCCCTCAAAGGCAAAGGCCACTTCCGCGCCGCCTTCGAACCGATCGCCTCCCACGTCATCCTCGTCGAAGGTCCCGGTATCACCGGCGCCGACCTCTCGCGTCTTACCTTCAAGAACATCCGCCGCCCCATCTGGCCACTCGACCCCGACGTCACCTATCCCTAAACTCGAAACTCGAAGCTCGAAGCTCGCCACTCCGAAGGACCCACCGATGCCCAAACGCCTCAAACACCCCGTTGGCCGCACCGTGATGTGGCGCTTCCCGGACCGGCAGGGAACCGAGATCGTCGAGGTCACCGGCACCCCCGGCGACGGCTGGCGCTGCCGCGGCCACGCCCACCTCGTCGACGAGGATCGCCCGATCCGCCTCAGCTACCTCGTCCTCTGCGACGAGGACTGGGCCACCCGCTACGCCGACGTCGAGTTCTCCCGCGGTCCCGGCGAAACCCGCTTCGTCCAACTCCTCAACGACCCCGACCTCGGCTGGCAACGCCGCGAAGCCCCCAGCCGCGACGACGCCCCCGTCCTCGACTTCGAACCCCTCGCCGGTCTCGACGCCGTGGTCGACGTCGATCTCAACTTCAGCCCGATCACCAACACCCTCCCCATCCGCCGCCTCGCCCCCCGCGTCGGCGCCACCGTCGACGTCACCGCCGCCTGGATCCGCTTCCCCTCGCTGGCCATCGAACCCTTGTCCCAGAGCTACACCCGCCTCGCCCAGCGCCGCTACCGCTACGAATCGAAGTCCGGATTCGTCGCCGAAGTGGAGGTCGACGAGCTCGGTCTCGTCGTCACCTACGGCGACGTCTGGGAACGGGTCGCGACGGCCGAAGCTCCGTGGGCGCCCCGCGACCGGGATTGACGCACGATGATCTACCTGCGGTCGCTCTGGATGCGGGACAAGTCGGAGCGGGGCGACGACTACCCCTTCGGTCTCCCCCTCATCCAAAACCTGGAGGAACTGAGTTTCCCATCGCCGGTGACCTTCTTCGTCGGCGAAAACGGCTCCGGCAAATCGACGATTCTCGAGGCACTCGCCATCGCCGCCCGCGCCATCACGATCGGCGGTCGCGACCTCGAAGACGACCCGACCCTGGAGGGGGTCCGCCGCCTCGCCGACACCCTCGTCCTCTCCTGGTCGAAACGGTCGCCACGCGGTTTCTTCATGCGGTCCGAGGACTTCTTCAACTTCGCCTCGGCCACCGCCGACCTCGCGGCCGAATTGGCGGAGATCGCCGACGAGTTCGGCCGCGACCAACGCGGCGACTGGAAGCGGGCACAGGGTTTGGCGCGCGCCCAACGGTCGGCGCTGATCGACCGCTACGGCGACCTCCACGCCCGCTCCCACGGCGAGAGTTTCCTCCACGTCTTCCGGAAGCGCTTCGTCCCCGATGGGCTCTACCTCCTCGACGAACCGGAGACTGCCCTCTCGCCCCAGCGTCAACTCGCGTTCCTGGCGCTGGTGAAGGCGCTCGTCGCCGAGGAGGCGCAGTTCATCATCGCCACCCACTCGCCGATCATCCTCGCCTTCCCCGGCGCAACGCTCCTCCACTTCCATGACGGCGTGATCGCCGAGATCGCCTACGACGACGTCGAAAACGTCCGCCTCACACGCGACTTCCTCGCCAACCCCGATGCGTACCTGCGACGGCTGTGAAGCACCTGCCGGCCCGCCCCGTCTCGCGCTAAGATGCCGCCATCGTGGCCGCCCGCGAGTCGACACCGCGAGGGAAGAGCAATGCCGGAGGACTTCCGCGAAATCCGCCAACCCGACGAGCAATACCAATACGTGATGGGCCCTTACGCCAAACCGATCGCCCGCATCGAGGCCGGCGACACCGTCGTCGTCTACACCAAGGACGCCTTCGGCGGCACCCTCACCGGCGAAGACCAGAAACCGAGCGACGTCCTCGGCCCCGCCCTCAACCCGCAAACCGGCCCGATCTTCGTCGAGGGCGCCGAACCGGGCGACACCCTCGCCGTCCGCATCGAGGCGATCGAACCGACCCGCGACTGGGCCCTCTCCTGCCTCGTCCCCTTCTTCGGCGGTCTCACCTCGACCGCCCTC
>DATBFX010000582.1:0-2074 GCA_036558305.1 Thermomicrobiales bacterium
GCGCCGAAGAAAGCTCTGACGTGTTGCCGCCCGGATCCGTCGCCGTGGCTGTGACCGACTGGCCGGCCTGGAGAACGACCGGAAGGACGAAGTCGATCGTCGCGTTCCCCGAGCCGTCGGTTGTCGCCTGGGTCGATCCGACGTAGTCGTAGCCCTGGACGTAGAGCGGCGGCCGGTCGAGGCAGGTCGGATTGGCGAAGAAGTCGATGTCGAAGATCATCGACGGCGTGCTGTTGAGGTTCGCGTGAACCATCGTCGACGCCCCGTAGTCCACGGAGGTGACGATGGGGTAGTTCTGCAGATTGTTGCCGCCCGTGTCGGCGTCGCCGGGATCGTTCGGAGTGGGCCCGGTACTGCTCCC
Organism: Thermomicrobiales bacterium; assembly: GCA_036558305.1. Classification (GTDB taxonomy): domain Bacteria; phylum Chloroflexota; class Chloroflexia; order Thermomicrobiales; family UBA6265; genus DATBFX01. The sequence continues at coordinate 362 of DATBFX010000582.1, forward strand.
GCTCGAGTTGTCCAGGTCTATGGCGACCGTTCCATTGTCAAAGAATCGATTGCCTCGAATACGATTTCCGACCGCGCCTCCGGCGATGCGGATTCCGGCGCCACCTCCATTGAACGCGATCACGTTACCCTCGCCGGGCGCCGTTCCGCCGATCGTGGCGCCGAAGGGTTGATAGATGCCATAGAGGCGGTTGCCCAGGTTGATCGTCCCAGTCTGATCGGTCCCAATGAAGTTGCCCTGGATGACCGCGCCGCTTCCGCCGCCGCCGAAGAAGAAGATGCCGCCCTGGATCGACGGCGGATTTCCGAGGCTCGCGGCAATGACGTTGCCGGCGCCCGGAGCGCTGCCCCCGACGGTGACGTTGGCGGCATTGATCTCGATTCCGGCGACGTTGGAGATCGGGACCGTTCCGGTGACGTCGGTGCCGATGAAGTTTCCCTGGATCGTCATGCCCGGTCCGGCGACGATGCCGTAGATATCCTCGCCGGACACGACGTTGCGGGCGGCGTCGGTCGGACCGCCGACAATGACCCCCGAGGCGGCCGAGGACGCGATTCCCTTTCCCGACGGAAGGCTCGAGGGAATGCGCCGCGCACCGGAAGCGTCCGTTCCGATGAGATTCCCCAGGACGAGGTGGCCCATCCCGGACTCGAGGCTGATGTCCGTGCTGTTGCCCGCGACGACGTTGCGATCAGCGGGATTGACGCCGCCGATTCCGACGATCCCGGCGCCGTTCTGAACCTGGATTCCAAGGGTCTGCGGACCTGGCGAGGCGGTGCCGGCGGCGCTGGGGCCGATGAAGTTTCCTCCGAGAATCGTCCCCGTCCCTCCGGTCGTGACCCGCACTCCGGTAGAGCAGCGGTTGATCGCCAGGCCGCGGATCTGGACCCCCGTGGCGCCGACGGTCAATCCGATCAGATTCAGGATCTCTTGTCCGTTCAACTCGACGAGGATCACGGCGTTCGAGCCCTGGTTCGGCGGGTTGGTGTTTGCGGAAGCGCCGGGCTGCGAGTATCCGTCGATCGTGAGCGCTTCGGAGATCGCCGGGAGGCTCGAGACGAGAGCGAACGTCTGGACGCCGCTGCCGACGATGTTGAAGTGGATCGTGTCGGCTCCAGGGTTCGCATTGGCGTCGAGGATCGCCTGGCGCAGCGACCCGTCACCCGAGTCGGCGGTCGTCGTGACCGTGTAGGTGTTGGCCGCAGCAATGGAGGCGACGGCCAGAATTCCGGCGGCAAGGATGAGGGTTCGTTTCATGGCGTTCTCCTTCGGTGGGTCAGTAAGGCTGAAGATGGAGACCGAGCTCTTCGGAGAGGGGGACGTAGGTGTCGGAGCCGGTGGCGGCGGCTTCGGTACGCCCGCGCTCACTTGCGCCAACGTCGCGGACGCAGTCAGGATCCGGGTCAGACCTGCCACCAAACCGAGCGCCCGTGCGGCGTTTCCCGTCGTCTTCATCGGAGCCTCCCCCCTATCGAAGAAATCGCCATCGAGAGGAGGACCGCGCCATACCGGCGTCAACACGTCGCGTGTCAATGACTTACGTCGCGTGCGCTATTCTTCCGAAGGATCCATGACCGAGCTGGTTGCTTCCGACCAACCGCCGCTTCGCCCGGGGGAAATCACGGCGCTACTGCGTGCGGTCGAAAGGGGTGATCGGGAATCGGTCGACCGACTCTTCACGCTGCTTTACGGAAATCTTCGTGGGATGGCCCA
>DATBFX010000583.1:0-5096 GCA_036558305.1 Thermomicrobiales bacterium
CCTACTCTGAGCGAATGCGGAAGCTCCTCGCGGACGCTGATCGATTCTATACACCGAAAGAACGGCCATCGGGCCACGATATTAGCGAGCGGTTTGCGAACTCCAACGGGGGCGCGATCCCCCCGAATCTTCTGGAGATTCCCAACACGGAAAGCAACTCATTGTACTTGCGTCTTTGCAAGTCCGCGCAAGCTTCGGCACATCCTGCCCGGTTCCCACAGAAACTCCCCGCCTTCTTCATTGACTTCCTTACCGATCCTGGAGACTCGGTGTTGGATTTCTTCGCGGGGTCGAACACGACGGGCGCTGCCGCAGAAGACGCGGGCCGGCGTTGGCTCGCGTTCGAGCTCGACCCCGAATACTTGGCATCCTCGGTCTTCCGCTTCATAGCGGACGGGTCGGAAGAGGAAGCTGTACGCATCTACAACACCCTGCGCGATCAACCACAGGCCGGGCTGCAACTTACAGGCGGCCAGAGGAGGCTCCCGCTGGTGGGATAACCCGAGAGCCGATGTCGATTGCCATTTCAATCTCATCCCCGCGTCAGCGTCCGCACCGTGCCATCGGGGTCGACCACCATCGCGCGGTCGGCAAAGCCGGCGAAGATGCCGTGGTCGACGACGCCGGTGATCGCCTTGATCGAGGCGGCGAGTTCGCGCGCGTCGGCGATCGGACCGGTGGCGCAGTCGAGGACGTAGTGACCGCCGTCGGAGACGAAGGGGGCGCCGTCGGTCATCCGGCGGAGAGCGGTGCGGCAGCCCGTGGCTTCGAGCCGGGACGCCGTCTGCCGCCAGCCGACCGCGACGACTTCGACCGGGAGCGGCATGCGGGTGCCCAGGCGTTTGACGAGTTTCTCGGCGGCGGCAACGATCAGGTATCGCTCGCAGGCAAGCGCGACGAGTTTCTCGTAGAGCAGCGCCCCGCCGCGTCCCTTGACCACGTCGAGACGCGGATCGATCTCGTCCGCACCGTCGATGCCGAGATCGAGGTGCTCGACCTCGTCGAGGGCGCGGAGGGGGATCCCCAGGTCGCGCGCAAGGCGTTCGGTGCGGGCCGAGGTCGGGACACCGGTCACCCGGAGTCCGGCCGCGACGCGGACGCCGAGGGCGCGGATCGTCGCCTCGGCGGTCGAACCGGAACCGAGACCGAGGAGCATGCCGCCTTCGACCAGGGCGGCGGCCGCTTCGGCCAGCCGCGCCAATCGGGTCGCGTCATCCACGGGGCAAATCCGCGGCGACCGCGAGGGCGGCGGCGGCGGCACGGTCGACGATCCAGATCAACTCGCCGGCGACGGGGCGGACGATCTGGGAGGGGAGTTCGTCCGGTTGCTCCGGCCCTTCGAGGACCTCTTTCAGCCGCTGCGCTTTGCCGGCACCGCCGACGAGGAAGACGACCAACCGCGCGGCGTTCAGCAGGGGCGGTGTGAAGGTCAGGCGCGTGGTCTGCAACTTCGGCACCTCGTGCGCGACGACGATGTACTCCTCTTCGTGGATCGCCGCGGTGTGGGGGAAGAGGGAGGCGGTGTGGCCGTCGTCGCCCATGCCGAGGAAGATCAAGTCGAAGCGGGGCACGCCGCCTTCGCTCGGCACGAGGGAGCGTACCATTTCGGCGTACCGATCGGCGGATTGTTCGGGCGTGACCCCTTCCGTCTCGTAGGGATGGACCTGGCTGGCCGGGATCGGGACGTAGTCGAGGAAGATGCGCTTGGCCTCGCCGGCGTTCGATTCGGGGCTGGCGAGGGGAACCCAGCGTTCGTCGCCCCAGAAGACGTGGAGGTAGTGCCAGGCGATCAGGTCGCGGTAGGGTTGGCGGGCCAGGACTTCGCCCATCGCCTTCGGGGTCGAGCCGCCGGAGAGGGCGGTGTACGCCCAGCGCCGTTCCGCCTGGGCGGAGATCACCGTCGTCAGGGCGAGGTCGACCGTCTCCCGCGCCAGTTCCGCGGGGTCGCCAACGACCATGACCCTGCCGCGTGGCCCGTAGTCGAACGTGGCATCGATCACCGCGCGCTATTCCTCCCCCTCCGGCCAGAGATCGGCCGCGAACACCAGTGCCTCCTCGTAGATCGGATCGCCGGCGAAGTTTCGCAGTTCCTGGCTCAAGAGGTGGGTGTCGTCCGGTTGGCGGCCGTAGACCAGGCGGCTGACTTTCGGCATCGTTGGGGTTTCGCTGACGGTGGTGATGCCGACGTCGCCGGTGCGCTCGACCGTGAATTCGCCGGGGTCGGCGCCGGTGGCGACCAGTGTGACCGCGCCGAGGCAGGAGCGGGCCGGTGCCGAATCGGTCGGTCGCAGCGAGAGGAGCACTTCGCGGCTCCGCCCCTTCGGCCCGGCGCGCAGGGTCAGACGCCAGCCGTCCTTGCTGCGGACCAACTCGCCCGGCGCCCGCCATTCCAGGCGCGTCGCCAGCCACCCGGCGGTCAACAACGCCGCCGTCAGACCGGCGCGACCGGCGTCGTCCGCGGCGCCGTAGCTGATGGTGACTTCGTCGATGCAGTCGAGGCAGGGTTGCGTGGTCGGTTGGTCGAAAAACTGGGCGATCAGTTGCCGCCACGGCATCAGGCGCGACCAGACGAGGTCGGATACCTTCGGGGCGGGTTTCGGTTGTTGTGCGAGATCGGCGAGGAAGCGGAGGTTGCCGCCCGGTTCCTCCAACGTCGCGGTGTCGACGATCACCCGGTCGGCGAGTTCGAGCAGATCCGACAGCAGCGGATTGCCGGCGATCTCGCCGCGTGGCACCCAGAGAAAATCCGGCAACTCGGCGACGAGCAGGGGAGAGGTGACGCTCGCCAGCAACTCGTCGCTGCCCCGTTTCGCGGCGATCGTCACGCTCTCGAAGCGGATCGCTGCCTGGCTCTTGCCGAGGGAGTGTTCGTGCACCGAGACGCGGACGCCGAGACCGCCCGCTTTCGGCGCCCCGCTGCGGACCAGGATCACCGTCCGCGACGGCGAGAATTCGGTCAGCGAGCTGACGGTCGCCTCGATCCGCTCCGCCTCCCTCGGCGTCCCCGCGATCGCGATCAGGTTGAGGGTGCTCGCCCGCATCAGCGCCCACTCGGGCGAACTTTGCAGCCCATCTCCGAGCGAGACGCGCTTCGCCTCGCTCCACTCCCCCCACAACCGATCCAACTCGTCGTGCACCTTGCCGGTGTCGATCACCGGCGCCGTCCAACTCGCCACCATCGGGGCGTGGGGGACGGCGGGTTCGGTGTCGGTCATTCTGCGCTCCGGGGAGAGGGCGGAAGGCGGAAGGCGGAAGGCAGAACGAACGTCATTAAATCCGCCTTCCGCCTTCCGCCTTCCGCCTCCGTCACGGCCGGCGCCACGTCCGGCCGTCGCGTTCGATCAGGGTGTCGGCTTTGTCGGGGCCCCAGGTACCGGCTTCGTAGAGGGGGAGACCGGTGACCTGTTGGGCGTTCCAGTAGTCGAGGACCGGTTGCATCAGACTCCAGGCGGTTTCGACCTCGTCGCGGCGGGCGAAGAGGGTGGGGTCGCCGAGCATGGCGTCGAGGAGGAGGCGTTCGTAGGCGTCGGCGCCGGCACCGCCGAAGGCGGCGCCGTAGGCGAAGTCCATGCGGACGGTGCGCAGTTTGGTGGCGGCGCCGGGCACCTTGGCGGCGAAGCGGAGGGTGATCCCCTCGTCGGGTTGGATGCGCATCGTCAGGACGTTGGGTTGGAGATCGAGGGCACCGACCGTTTTGAACATCAGGTGCGGCACGTTCTTGAACTCGATCGCGATCTCGGTCACCCGGCGCGGCAGGCGTTTGCCGGTACGGAAATAGATCGGGACGTCGGCCCACCGCCAGTTGTCGATCGTCAGCTTCATCGCGACGAAAGTCTCCGTGAGCGTGGTGGGGCTGACATCGTGTTCCTGGCGGTAACCGGGGACCTGGCGGCCGTCGGTGAAACCGGGGGCGTACTGACCACGGACGACGAGTTTGCTGACCTCGTCGCCTTCCGGGGGGACGACCGAGCGGAGGACCTTGACCTTCTCGTCGCGGAGGGCGTTGCCGTTGAAGAAGGCGGGAGGTTCCATCGCCGTGACGGCGAGGAGTTGGAGCATGTGGCTCTGGACCATGTCGCGCAGGGCGCCGGCCTCCTCGTAGTAGGCAGCGCGGTTCTCGACGCCGAGGGCCTCGGCGACGGTGATCTGGATGTGGTCGACATAATGCCGGGACCAGACCGGTTCGAAGAGGATGTTGGCGAAGCGGAAGGCGAGGACATTCTGGACGGTCTCTTTGCCGAGGTAGTGGTCGATGCGGTAGACCTGCCGCTCGGAGAAGACGGAGGCGATGGCGGCGTTGAGGGCGTGCGCACTCGGCAGGTCGTGCCCGAACGGTTTTTCGACGACGATCCGGTTCCAACTCGTCATCGGGTCGCTGTAGATGTCCTGGCGGTAGGCGATCTTGCGGCGGCCGAGGTTCTCGGTGATCGGCTCGTAGAAACTCGGCGGTGTCGCCAGGTAGAAGAGGCGGTTGCCGTTGGCCCGGCGTTCTTTGTCGACCGTTTCCAGGCGACTTTCGAGGGCTTCGTAGGTCTCGGGAGCATCGAAGTCGCCGCGGACGTAGAAGAGACCGCTGGCGAAGGAATCCCAACTCTCCTGGGTGATCGGCGTCCGGGTGTGACCGGCGATCGCCTTGCGCATCTCGGTCCGGAAGTCGTCGTCGGACCAAGGGCGCCGGGAGATACCGACGATCGAGAAGCCTTCCGGCAGCGGCAGACCGACGGCGAGGTCGTAGAGCGCCGGCATCAGCTTGCGCATCGTCAGGTCGCCGGAGACGCCGAAGATGACCATGACGCAGGGGGCAGGAACCCGATCGAGCGCCAGCCCCTTGCGCAGCGGATTGGCCGCGGTCGCGTCCTCGGCACCGTCGCGCACGGAGAGATGCCCGACGTGGTCCATCTCGGTCGCAAGCAGATCGAGTCCGGTGATCGGACGGTTGAGCACGCTGGTGTCGGACATCGTTACTTCCTCGTGAAGGCGGCAAGGCGGCAAGGCGGCAAGGCGGCAAGGACGCCCGACGAGGTGTCTGCGTTGGCCGCGCGGAATTTAGTGAGTCGTGTCATCGTTGCCCTCGATCCTTGCCGCCTTGCCGCCTT
>DATBFX010000584.1:0-2906 GCA_036558305.1 Thermomicrobiales bacterium
GACGACCCAGGTGTTGGATCGACTTAACCAGATCCCGCGCCGCGTCCTCGCTCGACAAATACGTGAACGCGACGTCGAAACCCTCGCGCGCCAGTCGCAGTGCGATCGCGCGGCCGACGCGCTTGGCGGCCCCGGTCACCAGCGCGACTTTCGACGGGTTCGACATGCCGTCGAGGATATCACAACCTGCCGCCGCCCTCGATCACGCGTACTCCAGCTTTTTCCAGATCCCCTCCTTGTAGGCGTGGCGGTTGGTCGTAAAGGGTTCCTCTTCGGCGGTGCGTTTGGCGGCATCCATCGGAACCACGGCGCTGGTCCACGCCTCGCGCCGGAACGGGATCACCTGCGCCAGCGGCGACCCCGCGGCGAGCGTCACCGACGCCCCGCGCCGCAGGTTGCACACCGACGGGAAGTTGATCTCCTTGTAGTACGAATCGGTCTCCACGATCCCCGTGAACGGCACGACCGGAGACTCGAATCGGTTGATCGGCGGCACGATCAGGCAGACGTAGCCCGGCGGCGTCACGATCACCCAGGGGTTGCTGAACTTCAGCACCACCTGGTTCGCGAACGGCGAACCCTCATACTGCACCGGGTAGTGCGCGTTGACCACGTTGGGCGGCGCGTCCACCGACAGCATTCCCTGGTCGTTGACCGACAGCGTGATGTCGAACGGCACCGGCACGATGTAGCCCGCGGTCATCGCCTCGACGAACGGCGGGCAGCGCTTGACCGTACCGCCCCCGCCGCGATCCATCGGCATCGCCTTGAGCCACTCGGGCACCGACCGGCTCGCCGGGTAGGGGTGCGGCACGCGGTCGAACAGGTGCGCGGGGGCGTGGAATTCGATGCGGCACATGGGATGATCGGCAGTGTAGGTGAGCCCGTCAGCGAATAAAAGCCTTGAGTTGCCCGGCACCTGATCGGCCAGACCATGACCGGCACATTGCTCCAACTCAACGTCAGCCCGGGCGGCATGCCCAAGCACCCCGTGCCCGAGGCCCGGGTCGCCGCGGGCGGCGTCGAAGGAGACGCCCAGCGGAATCTCAAGTACCACGGCGGCCCCAACCGCGCCGTCTGCATCTTCTCGACCGAGTTGTACGACCGCCTGCGCGAGTTCGGCATCGACCTGGTCCCGGGCTCGGTCGGCGAGAACTTCACGACGACCGGGATCGACCTCCAGCGGCTTGGCAAGGGCGATCGCCTGAAGGTCGGCGAATGCGTCGTCGAGATCACCAACGTCCGCGTGCCCTGCAACAACCTGAAGAAGTGGGATGCCGATTTGCCCGAGCTGATCGTCGGCTACAGCGGATGGGTGGCGAAGGTGGTCGCCGAGGGCGTGGTGCGGCCGGGGGACCCGGTGGAACAGGTCCAAAGCCCGCGCGCCGCTCAGTAATGAAGCAGTTCCTCGATCGAGGAGCTCTTGTCGATGTCCTCGCTCGACCAGTAGTCATAGCCGGGCCCGCCATCGACGCGGTCCCGGATGCCGTCCCGCGAGAAGAGCACGTCGTCGCCGTCGCCGGCCAAGATCAGGTCCGCGCCTTCAACCCCGCCGATCGTGTCGTTTCCGAAGCCGCCGTAGAGCGTGTCGTCGCCGGCGCCGTCATTGAGGTCGTCGTCGCCGTAGCCGCCGTCGATCAGGTCGTTGCCCGCATCGCCCCAGAGCTCGTCGTCATCGTCATTACCGGCGAGCGTGTCGTTGCCGTCATCGCCGTGGAGCACGTCATTGCCGCGGTGCCCGGTGATGTCGTCGTTGCCGTCGCCGCCCAGGATCGAGTCGCTGCCGTTCCCGCCGACCAGCAAGTCATCTCCCTCGTTGCCATAGAGGGTGTCGTCGCCGTTGCGGCCGCTCAGGGTGTCGCTTCCCGGCGCGGGATCTTCGGTCGCGTACTCGTTGTCGCCCCGGAGCACGTCGTCGCCGCCCGCGCCGCCGTCCAGCGAGTCGTCGCCGTTCCCGCCGATCAGTGAGTCGCCCCCGCCCCCACCCATCAGCGTGTCCTCGCCGCCGTTGCCCAGGAGGGCGTCGTCGATGTTCACGAACTTCTCGCCGGTGTAGAGGATATAACGCCCCTTGGGCGAACCCGTCGCCGATCCGACCAGGTAATCATTCCCCGCGCCGCCCCAGACGGTCTCGACGTCCGCCAGCACGTTGTCCCCCTCCCGCCGCTCGCCGTCGTTCCGCAGCCCGTCGAGGCTGACGGCGAGGTTCCGCGTGCGGGCGGCGTAATCGACGGTGTCGGAGTCGTCACCGCCCGAGAGGACGTCCCGGCCCGCCCCGCCGTCGAGCGTGTCCTTGCCGGCGCCACCGAAAAGGTCGTCGTTGCCCGTGCCGCCGACCAGACGATCGTCCCCCTGGTCGCCCTGGAGCACGTCGTCGAGTTCGCCGCCGGTCAACTGGTCACCGCCGCCGCCGCCCGAGAGCGTCGCGCGCGGCACCGGGCCGGCGAGCGTGAGATCGTCGTACTCGGCGCCTCCGCTCACCAGGACCGACCCGACGTCCCTGAGCGCGAACGTCTGGGTGGCCAGGCCGTCCTGACTGACGGTGACCGTTCCCGCCTGCGCGTCCGCCGCGACGGTGATCTTGTCCGACCACCTCGTGCCCTGTACGGCCAGGCGGCCCCTGTGCAGCGTGGCGTCGGACAGGAGCGAGCGGATCATCCGCAGCTTCCTGCGCGGGCTCTGCGGGTTGTAAGCCCACAATTCGTTGCGGCGCATGACGTCGTCGCCGATGAAAAACAGAAGACCTCCCGACGTGGTCAGGTGGTCCGCGCCCGACGGGATGTTGCTCTCGAACGACTGGAGATCGAGCAGCGTTGCGACGACGCTCGTGCCGCCCGCGGTACCCGGGGGGAGCGTGCGATAAATCTTGGCGCCGTCCGTGAAGTAGAGCGCGCCGTCGAGACCGA
>DATBFX010000585.1:0-8269 GCA_036558305.1 Thermomicrobiales bacterium
GGCAAGGAAAAAGGACGACGAGTCCTCGCCTTTCCGCCTTCTTGCCTCCCCGCCTCTCCGCCTCTCTGGTCCTTGCCGCCTTGCCGCCTTGCCGCCTTACGGCTGCGGCGTCGCCAGCGGCGTCGCCATTTGCTTATCGACCGAGTCTTGCAGTTTGGTGGCGAAGACGCTCGGGTCGGTCTTGGTGTCGAAACCGGCGTTGCCCTCTTCGGTCCAGACCTGGCCGATGTTGAGGGTCGGCCACCGCTCGTACCAGACGGGGATGTCGAGCGGGCTGTTGACCATCTCGGTCAGGATCGGGTCGCCCGTCGGTTCGACGCCCTGCACCACCGGCAGCAGGCTGATGTTGGCGTTCATCGACTTCGCCCCCTCCGGGCTGACGACCCAGCGGAGGAAGGTGATCGCCGCGTCCTTCTTGGCCTCGCTGAGCTTGGCGTTGGCGGCGTACATGACCGACATGCCCGTGTTGGTCACCTGCTTCTTGACCCCGTCCGGCGACGGCCAGTAGAAGAAGCCGAGTTGGGCGTTCGGGTCGATCTCGTAGTACCCGGCGAGGTCGGCCGAGCCGCAGTCCATCATCGCCGTCTGCTTGGAGGCGAACAGCGCCTTCGATTCGGCGTAAACCGTGCCCAGGAAATTCGGCTGGTAGTACGGGATCCAGTCGCGCATCTCCTGGATGACCCTGACCCCGTCCTCGTCGTTGAGTTTCTTGGTCCCGGCCTGGACCGCGTCGAATCCTTCCTGACCGAGCAGCGCCGAGGCGAGACCGATGTAGTTGAAGTAGGAGAGGCTGCCGTCCTTGACGGCGATCGAGTAAGGCGTGATGTTCTTGCCCTTCAGCGTCTCCATCGCCGTCCTCAACTCGTCCCAGGTCGCCGGTTCGGCGGTGATGCCGGCCTTGTCGAAGAGGTCCTGGTGGTAGCAGATGCCGACGGTGTAACGACCGCTCGGCGCCGCCCAGACCTTGTCTTCGACGGTCACCGCGTCCTGCGCGGCCGGGATCACCTGGCTCAGGTCGATCTGCCCGGTGATGTCCATGATCAGCCCGCTCTGGATGTCGATGTCGAGCTGCGGCCGGGCGAAGGCGCCCCAAAGATCCGGACCGGACCCGGCGGAGAGAGCGGTGTTGAGTTTGGCCTTCCACTGGTCGGTCGGGGTCATCGAGACGTCGATCTCGATCCCGGGATTGGCGGCGGTGAAGTCGGCCAGCATCTTCTTGAACGGTTCGAGCAATTCGGGGAACTGCTCCCAAAGCGACAGCTTGACCGTGTCGGCGTGCCGGTTGACGAACGGCGCGGCCGGCCGGCTGGGCGCGGCCCCGGCGCGGTTCGCCAGCACGGCCGCGGCGCCCGCGCCGGCGGTCGCGCCGAGCAGGCGGCGGCGATTGATCGTGCGATCGCAAACGTCGGACATCGGCTCTCCTCCTCTTCATCACACGACGAATGATGCCAACGTGTCAATGGTCCCCGTCCGTCTGATACCCCACGTGGGTCGAATGATACGCGGCAAGCAGCGCGGTGTTGCGCGCCGTCGCGCCGGTCACCTGCATGCTCTGCCACAGCAACGGCGGTTGGCCGGCGGCGGCCAACCGCGCCACCGCCTCCGCCACGATCATCCAGCCGGCCAGCACCACTGCGACGCCCGAGCCGGGGATGATCGGAAACGTCCCGTCCGGCGAGGTCAGTTCGCCGTCGCCGGTCTGGCCGCCGAGGTCGATCACGAGGTCGGCGCATTCGTAGAGCTTCTTGCCCGAGGGGTGCTCCGCGATCACCGCCGGGTCGGTCTCGTACGGCAACTGCGTGAGCGCGATACTGGTCGCCCCCCGCTCTCGCGCGATCCGCGCCGTCTCCACCGTCAGAAACGTCGTCCCGGCGTTGGTGCCGATCAGGACCACGTCCCCGGCCTCGATCGCGATCGGGTCGTCGAGGATGTGAATCGCCATCAACCCGCCCGCCCGGAACGTCAACTCGTCGTGCAGGCAATGCGTCGTCTTGGCTACCCAGGCCCGATGCCCGCCGCCGATGGCCTCCGCCACCATCGCCCCCGCCCGCTCGATCGCCGGCAGTTGCTCCCGCCCCAGCCGCTCCAGCCGCGACATCATCGCCTCGTAGTACGCGCGTGCGGTCATTCCATTTCCTTGAGCCGCTAGCCGCTAGCTATTGCTGCAACTGAGTCCGGCGCCTCAAATCGGACAGCGCCGATCCCCTAGCGGCTAGCGGCTAGCGGCTAGCCGCTCCGTTACGCCTCCGGCGTCGCGATCTGCTTGTCGACGGCCGCCTGGAGTTTGGCGGCGAAGTCCTCCGGCGGGGTGTTGGTGTCGAAACCGGCGTTGCCTTCCTCGGTCCAGACGTCGCCGATGGTCAGGGTCGGCCAGCGCTCGTACCAGACCGGGACGTCGAGCGGGGTGTTGACCATCTCGGTCAGGATCGGGTCGCCGGCCGGTTCGACCCCCTGCACCACCGGCAACACCTTGTTGTGTTGGGCGACCGAGGTGCCGCCCTCCGGCGTCACCAACCACTTGGCGAACGCGAGCGCGGCATCCTTCTTGTCCTCGGCCAGTTTGGCGTTGAAGTTGAAGATGACGTTCATGCCGGTATTGGTGCACTGCTTCTTGCTGGCGTCGGGCACCGGCCAGTAGAAGAAGCCGAGTTGGGCGTTCGGGTCGATCTGGTAGTACCCGGAGAGGTCGGCCGAGCCGCAGTCCATCATCGCCGTCTGCTTGGAGGCGAACAGCGCCTTCGATTCGGCGTAAACCGTGCCCAGGTAGTTCTGCTGATAGTAGGGGATCCAGTTCCGCATCTCCTGGATCGCCGTCACCGCATCCTCGTCGGTCAGCTTCTTGCTGCCGTCGAGGATCGCGTTGAAGCCTTCGAGGCCGAGGACCGCGGAGGCGAGACCGATGTAGTTGAAGTAGGAGAGGCTGCCGTCCTTGACGGCGATCGAGTAGGGCGTGATGTTCTTGCCCTTGAGCTGGTCCATCGCCGCCTTCATCTCGTCCCAGGTGGTCGGTTCGGCAGTCACCCCACCTTTGTCGAACAGGTCCTTGTGGTAGCAGATGCCGACCGTGTAGCGACCGGTCGGGATCGCCCAAACTTTGCCGTCGACCGTCACGGCGTCTTTGGCGACGTCGGTCAAGGTCGAGACGTCGACGTCGGCAGTCAGGTCGAGGATGAGCCCGGTTTTGACGTCGATGTCGAGTTGCGGCTTGCTATTGGCCATCCAGATGTCGGGACCGGAGCCGGAGTTGAGGGCCGAATTGATCTTGGCCTTGAACTGATCGGTCGGCGTCATCGAGATCTCGATGTCGATCCCCGGATTGGTCTTCTTGAAGTCGTCGACGATCGCGTTGAAGGCGTCCGACTCCTCGGGAAAGAACCCCCAGAGACTGAGTTTCACCTCGTCGGCGTTGCGCCGGAAAAAGGGCGCACCCGGCCGTGCCGGGGCCGCACCCGCGCCCGCCGTCAACAGGGCGCCGCCGACGCCCAGCGATGCGCCCAGGAACCGTCGCCGAGAGACCGTGGAGATACGCGTCGTCGTCACCGTGGTCCTCCTCTTCCGTGCTGCGATGTGGTCGACCGCTTGCCCCCGGCTCGTGCCGGACCCGACACCCCGCGACCGCGGCGCCGGAACCGCGCCTGTTTCATTGAATGAAACGGCATTGCCGAGAGTGGGGCGATTATATCGGCTCGGGACGGCGTGTCAACGCGGTGCTTTCCATCGGTGAGAAAGTCACGAAAAGAAGCGGGCTGTGCCGGTCACGCTCCTCCCGCCAGGGCACGGATCGGCACGACGACGACTGGTGTCAACCGAACACGTGCCGATCGAGAAAGGCGTTGCGGAACGCGCCCCGCGGATCGAGCCGCTCCGCCAGCCGGCGGAAGTCGGGCAGGCGCGGGTAGCGCGGTTCGAGGTCGCGGGCGGTGGCGACGAAGAGCTTACCCCAGTGCGGCCTGGCCTCGAACGGCGCGAGCGCGGTCTCGATCGCCGGTAGCACGCCCATCACCGCCTCCAGATCGGGTTTCCACGAAAAGTGGATGCAGACGGCGTCCGTCCCGTAGGACGAACTCAACCAGAGGTCGTCGGCGGCGACGGTGCGGATCTCGGAGATGACCAGGTGCGGCCGGAAGGCGGGGGCGAGATCGCGGACCACTCGCAGCGCCTCAACCGCGAAGCGGCGGGGCACCATGCACTCCGATTGGAACTCCGCGCCGCTCGCCGCGATCGCCTCCATCCGAAAGTGGGGCAGGCGATCGGCCCACGAACCCGGCACGCCGAGTTGATCCGTCAGGTCCTCGGTCGAACGATCCGCGACGGGATGGACGGACCGCGCGGCCGCGCGGGCGCCCAGCAGGTGCTCCCGCAGCGGCGGCGGGTACTCGGGATCGACGCGGGTCTTGAGCCAGACCTGACCGACATCGTCCCCGTAGTCGAGGAACAGGCTGACGCTGTCCGCGCTCGCCATCACCGCGTCGAACCGCTCGAACAGCACGTCCCAGGGGAGATGCTCGAAGATCTCCTGCCGCACGAGATAGCTGGGCTGCACGTCGAGCGTGAAGCGGGTCACCACCCCCAGCGCCCCGACACCGACGACCATCCCGGCGAAGTCGTCGTCGCCCCGCGAGACCCGCAGGACGTCGCCGTCGCTGGTCACCAGTTCGAGCGCCGCCACCGCCGTCGCGAGATTGCCGTTCCTGTCGCCCGACCCGTGGGTGGCCGTCGCGACGGCGCCGCCGACCGAGATGTGGGGCAGGGAGGCCATGTTGTGCAGCGCCCACCCCTCACGATCGAGCGCCCGGGCGAGATCGCCGTACCGCATCCCGGCGTTCACCGTCGCGGTCCGCGCGGCGCGGTCGATCTCGATACCTTGATCGAGCCCGTCCAGCACGACCAACTCGGCGGAGTCCGCGACGTCGTTGAAGGAGTGGCGCGCACCGAGTGCGTGGATCTTCGGCGCCCGCGCCACGATCGCCCGCACCTCCTCGAGCGAAGTCGGCCGATGCACCCGCGCCGCCCCGTAGGCGAGGTTTCCCGCCCAGTTCGTCAAACGCGCCGGTTCGGCGCCGCGAACGGTCGTCATCGATCGGCCCCCAACACGCACACGAAACTCGCCCGCCCATTGTCCCACCACGGCCCGCACGGTGCTCCCACCGCCGTCTCGACCGAGCAGCGCAGACGCGCGGTGGCATTGATCCAGCACAACGGCGCCAGAAGCGAGGGCGGCCGTCCAATCAGGACGGCCGCGTCGATCGGTACTCGATTGTGGCAGGAATAGATTAGGCGTATGCGAGGGTTCGCAAAAGCCCGCGGTACGGGCTCAGGAACTCCTGCGGACGCTCTCGCGCGTACCGCCTCCGGAGTTCGCCGACCTCCTCGACGGTGATACCGCGCAGGTCGGCGAAGTCGAGGTAGACCAGCATGTCGGGGTACTTGGGGACCACGACGCTCAGGAGGTTTTCGATCTGAAACCCAAGTGGCTTCCCCGTCTCTCGATCGACACGCAGGTAGAGCCCGGCGTTGACCCGCCTCCCGACGCCCGGTCGTTCGGCCGACTCCCGGCCGAAGTAGACGAGGAGCTCGTCACTGTCGCGGTCGTAGCTGACGACGATGTCCTTGGCAGGATGCTCGCGGAGGGCCTTCTTGAACTGCCTGCGGGGGGTGCTTAGGGTTGTGCGGACCATAGGACCCTCTCTCCCGGTTCGATCACGGACACGGCGTACGCGGTGGTGATCTCGCCGATGTCTTCTCCTCCTTCGGTGGTTCGGTAGCGCACGACGACCTTGAGGAAGTCGGCTCTGTCTGGTGGCGGCAACACGCCGCGCCGATAGAACACCTCGCGGTCGGCGAACCCGCGATCCCGATTGACTTGGGAAGGGCTCACAATCGTGGTCTCGATCGCCCGTTCGTTGCCCCGCATCTCCGGATGCTTTGCCTGAATGTGGTCGTCCCACGCTGCCTCGGAGAGCGAGACGCGACGACCGGCGTAGTCGACGCACGACAGGAGACAGCCACGCTGCTGCTTGACCCTTCCTCAACCCCGTCGATCGCGAAGACCGTACCACGGCGTAGCACATCTCGGCGTCATTACAATGACAACATGTCAACCGGTCAAGTGTGAGACCGGTCGTCGGGTCGTGATACCGGGCGGGAGATGGAACCTGCGCGACCGCGGGAAGGAGGAATCCTGGCATGACGACCCCCATGCGTTCCCTCCCTGCCCGCACCCTCGGCGAATGGACACTCCACAGCAGTCGCCCCTATGCCAACCCCTTCACCGACCTCCGCCTCGACGCGTCCTTCACCGGGCCGAGCGGACAGACCTTCACCCTCCCCGGATTCTTCGACGGCAACGCCACCTGGCGCGTGCGTTTCAATCCCGACGCCGCCGGCCGATGGCGCTACCGCATCTCCGCTCAACCCGCCGATCCGGGGCTGACCGTGGAGGGCGAATTCGAGGTCACGCTCGCGACCGGCCCCGGTTTCCTGCGGGCGACACCCGGCGAGGCCTGGGGGTTCCGCGACGAAGCGGGGGACCCGGTCTTCATCTTCGGCGACACCGTCTACAACCTCTTCGGCATGGCCTACTGCGGCGTCGACGTCGTCCCCTTCCTCCGACGCCGCGCCGAGCAGGGGTTCAACTTCCTCCGCTGCCGGTTGCCGATGAGTCTCTACCACCCGCCGGAGGGCTTCAACCAGTGGATGGATCGCCGGATCTGGCCCTGGGGCGGTAGCGAGACGGTGCCGCTGTTCGACCGCTTCAACCTCGACTACTTCGCGGTCGTCGATGCGGTGATGCGGGAGATCGAGGCGCTCGGACTCCGCGTCGAGTTGATCATGGAAGGCTGGGGATTCGAGTTTCCGTACAACAACCGCCAGGTCTTCCTCCCCGAGTGGGAAGAACTCTGGATGCGCTACCTGATCGCCCGCTACGACGCCTTCACCTGCGTCGCCTCCTGGACCCCGCTCAACGAGTACGAGTACTACCCGGACGGCATCTTCCGCCACACCCCCGTCGCCGACCGCTGGGCGATGCGGATCGGCCGCTGGATCAAAAGCGTCGCCCAGCACGGCCACCTCGTCACCGCCCACAACGGCCCGCGCCTGCCTCCCTTCGCCGAACGCTTCGCCACCGACCCCGGCGCGATCGACGCGATCCTCTTCCAGGACTGGGGGAGCCGCGGCGAGACCGACGGCTGGCTCACCGCCGGCCTCGACGACCAGATCGCCCAGAGTCTCGCCGGTTGGACCGGGTCCGCCGTCCTCGCCGAGTACGGCTACGAGGTCAACCCCGAACTCCCGCTCCTCATCCCCGCCCACCAATACTGCGACGCCGACCACACCCGCCGCGGTGCCTGGCGCGGCGCCTTCAGCGGTCTCGGCATCATCCACGGCTTCGACAACTCCTGGGGCATGCACGCCATCCTCGACCGCGACCAACCGGGTCTGGCGTACCTCCTCCACCTCCGCCGCTTCTTCACCGAGTTCGTCCCGTTCGCGGCGCTCCGCCCGGCTCCCGACCTCATCGCCGGCGAGGCTTTCCCCGCCGGCCGTAGACCGCTTGCGCTGGCGACGCCCGACCGATCGACCGTCGCCGCCTACCTCACGACCGGTGGTGCCGTCCGCCTCAACCTGCCGGCAGACCGGTCGCGCAGCGGGCGTTGGTTCGATCCGCGCACCGGCGCCTTCGCCCGCCGGGCGGTGGCAGACGAGACCGGCGCGTACGCCGCGCCCGGCGGCGGAGGGGAGCGGCCGTTCGATTGGGTCCTCGTCCTGGACGGCGCATAGCATCGGGATCACCGGTACAATCGCGATCCCATCGACACCGGCGAGCGGTTCGCCCGGTGCACGACAACGACGACAAAGAAGGAGCAATCAACCGATGCGCCTGGCGCTACACCTCCGCCCGTGGCCGAACGAGATGTGGTCGTTGGGCGCGCAACTCGGCGTCACCGACGCGGTGACCGGCGTCCCGGCGGCCGGACCGGGCGCACCGCGACACTGGGATTACCTCTCGCTCGTCCAACTCCGGCAGCAATTCGCCGACGCCGGTCTGAACGCGACCGTCATCGAGGACAGCCCACCGATGGAGCAGATCCGCCGCGGCGCGCCCGGTCGCGAGGAGGAGTTCGCGGGGATCGCCGAATTCATCACCAACATGGGCGCCGCCGGGTTCCGCGTCTGGTGCTACAACTGGATGGTCGCCTTCAACTGGTTGCGGACGTCGATCTCGACCCTCGATCGCGGCGGGGCGCTGATCACCAGCTACGACCAC
>DATBFX010000586.1:0-9327 GCA_036558305.1 Thermomicrobiales bacterium
CACCTTGGCCCGGCAGCCGGCCTCGACCTGGTCGGCCCAGCGCCGGGCCAGGCGGGCGGCGTGCTCGCGGAAGAGGCGGTCGACCGCGGCGTCGGGGGGCCAGCCGGCCCCCTCCCGCGCCAACGCCTGCACCGCCGGGGGGAGCAACTCCCACTCGACCGTACGCAGTCTCAGCGACTCCTCCAACTCCTCCGGCGAGAGGTCGAACGTCGCACAGACCTGTTTCACCGCCTCTTCCGGGACCTGAGTCAGCGGCAGGACCCGTTTGAGGACGAGCGACTTGGGTGGGGCTGTCCCCTCGCCGTGGACCGCGTTGTAGAGGGCCTCCGCGTGCGGCCAACCCTGGCGGAAGGCGTGATAGATCGCCCGGCCAAGCACGTCGGCGCTGGGCGGTTGACCGTAGTCGGTACTCAACTGCGCCAGCTTGGCTGCCAGGTAGTCGCCGCGCTCCATCGCGGCGGCGAGCTCCACCTCGCGCGCGGCCGACAGCAACGGCACCCGCCCGATCTCGCGCAGGTACATCCGCACCGGGTCGTCGAGGCTCCCGGCTCCGATGTCGTAGTTCGTGCTTTCGAGGCCGAGGGAGGCCGTGCCGGACTCCTCCTCCTCGGCCAGCGCGTCTTCGTCCGGTTCTTCGGTGCCGCCGACGAAGGCGGTCAACTCCTGCAATCGTTGCGCCAGGGCGCCGACCCCGGTCGGCTCACCGTCGGCGGGAGGCAACGCCTCCAGCATCGCATCGTAGGCGATCGCGCCATCGGCGGTTTCGCCGAGATCGAGAACGATCCGTTCGTCGGCCAACCCCGTTGCTCCCTCCGCGTCGAAGCGAGGGAGATCTTCGTCGAGGGGATCCTCGAGGGATTCCTCTTCGTCGAAGACCTCGCCGTTGAGCGGGGAACCGGTTGCGGGGTAGCGGGTACTCGGCATCATGCGGTTGCTCATTCCGATTGGCTCGCCAACGGCGAATTCGTCGTCGCCGTCCTGCGACTCGTCCAACACTTCGTCGAACTGGTCGAAGGGATCGCTATGTTGAGACGGAACCACGGGCGGATGCTCCCAGATGGGGGGCCGGGCGGAGGAATCGCGACGCAAGGTCCGAGGCGGCCGCTCTCCTCGGAACGCGCGCGGATGGTGAACGGCGAAACGCTACTACGTCCTCCTGCCGGCTGCAAGGACGGATCCGGCAGCGGGGCCTTGACCGCGTGAGGCGCGGGTTCAAAGATTCACCTCCGTGGCAATGAGATCGTCGTACGTCTCGCGCCGTCGGATCAGCCGAGCGCCGCCGTCCTTGACCAGGACGACGGCAGGTCGGAGCGCGTGATTGTAATTGCTGGCCATCGCCAGGCAATAGGCTCCCGCGGCCGGCACCGCGAGAAGATCGCCGGACACGAGCGTCGGCAAGTCGACCTCGTCGATGAGAATGTCGCCCGACTCGCAGAACTTGCCGGCGATCGTCACGTGTTGGCGCGGGCCTCGTTCCGCCCGATTCGCGATCGCGGCCGTGTAGCGCGCGCCGTAGAGCGATGGCCGGATGTTGTCGGCCATTCCGCCATCGACCGCGACGTAACGGCGCACACCGGGAATGTCCTTGATCGCGCCCACCCGATACAGCGCAATGGCGGCCGGTCCGACGATGGATCGCCCCGGTTCGACGACCAATTCCGGCAACGGCAATCGGCACCGTTCGCAAGCTTCGGTCAGTGCACTGCCGACGGCGTTCGCCCACTCGTCGAACATGGCTTCCGGTTCGCCCTCCGTGTACGCAATCCCAAAGCCACCGCCGGGCGACAGCTCGCGCGGTGTGACGCCGTGTCGATCCCTCATCCGCGCGGCGAATTCGACCATGATCTCCACCGCCACCCGCATCGTCTCGGCATCGAAGAGTTGCGAGCCGAGGTGAGCGTGGTACCCCACCAGGTCGAGACCTGGGATTGCGACCGTGCGCGCGACCGCCGAGGCCGCGTCGCCGCTCCAGATGGGGAACCCGAACTTCGAATCGATAACACCGGTTTTGATCTTGTCGTGAGTATGCACGTCGACGCCGGGATTCAACCGCAAGAGGACTGGGACCGTCGTACTGAGCTCGGCGGTCAGGTGGGCCAGCGACGTTAGTTCGAAATGGTTATCGACCGCGATTTGACCGATACCCGCGGCGATCGCCTCGCGCAGTTCCTGCTCGCTCTTGTTGTTGCCGTGGAACGTGATCTCGCCTGCCGGGATACCGGCGCGCAGACCGGCATAGAGTTCGCCGCCCGAGACAACGTCGAGACCGAGGCGCTCTTCGTGCAGGATGTGGACGATCGGCATCGAGAGAAGCGCTTTACCTGCGTACCGAACCCGCGATCGGGGATAGGCGCACGCGAAGGCATCGACCGCGGCACGCGCGCGGGACCGAAGGGTCGCTTCGTCGAACACGTAGACGGGCGTGCCGAACCGCTCGGCAAGTTCTCTCGCCGCGACGCCGCCGACGCGGAGGCCACCCCCTCCGTCGCGTTCGGTTGTCACCGGCCAAAGCATCGTCGTTCCCCGGGGTGCATGCTGCCTACTTGCGGCTCAGTGAAGTGTACGTACGACGTGTCCGAATATCAAGTTGGCTCCCAGGATGCGGCCGAATCGGGGTTTGGCGCGAGGGTGCCGGCGTCCCCTTGGTATACTGTGATGCTGCCCGGTTTGCGGGCACTCTTCATGTCCAGGGTGAATCGAGTCGATCGAGATGGCAGCCAATACGCTTTTGACGGTCAGCGGTTTGGCCAAAACCTACATCACCGAAGAGATCTTCAAGGACGTTTCCTTTCAGATCGCGGAACGCGAACACGTCGCCCTGGTCGGTGTCAACGGCGCGGGGAAGTCGACCGTGCTCCGTATTATCGCCGACATCGAGCACGCCAACGCGGGAGGGATCGTCCGCGCCTCCGGTCTCCGGGTCACCTACCTACCCCAGGAAGCACGATTTTTCAGCGACCGCACGGTCCGGGAAGAGACGCGGCTGGCGTTCGCGCCAGTCCTGGCGGCCGGTGGGCGGATGCGCGAGATCGAGCACGCGATGGGCGACGCCTCCGAGTCGGACCTCGCGGCCATGCTCGACGAATACGACCGTCTGCAAGCCCGCTTCGACGCCGCGGGCGGTTACGACGTCGAGCACCGGACCGATGAGGTGCTCTCGGGTCTCGGCTTTACCGAGGAGCAATTCGACGAACCGGTTAACCAGCTCAGCGGGGGCCAAAAAACCCGCGTCGCGCTGGCGAAGGCGCTGCTGGCCGATCCCGATCTGCTCCTCCTCGACGAGCCGACCAACCACCTCGACCTCGAGATGCTGGAGTGGCTGGAGACGTTCCTGCGCTCGTGGGGCGGCGCCTGCCTGATCGTCTCCCACGATCGCTACTTCCTCGACCGGGTGACGACGCGCACGCTCGAATTGGCGTTCGGTCGCCTGGAGGATTACCCGGCTCCCTACACCCGGTTCCTCAAACTCCGGGAGGAGCGGCTGACGCGACGGCGCAAGGAGTACGAGGAACAGCAAGAGTTCATCGCCCGCACCGAAGAGTTCATTCGGAAGTACAAAGCCGGTCAGCGTTCGCGCGAGGCGAAGGGTCGCCAGACGCGGCTGGACCGCCTGGAACGCGTCGAGCGGCCGCAAGAGCAGCAGGAACTCAACATCAGGATGGGTGCGGCGTTTCGTAGTGGCCGGATGGTGTTGTCGTCAACACCGCTCCAGATCGGTTATGTTGTCCGCAACGACGACGGAACATCGGCGACCGACAGCCTTGTACGTACACCAGAGTTGGCGATCGAGCGAGGCGAGCGGATCGGCATGATCGGCCCGAACGGCAGCGGCAAGACGACGCTGTTGCGGACGTTGACCGCCGAGTTACCGGTCCTCAAGGGTCGCCTCGAACTCGGGACCAACGTCAAGATCGGCTACTACGCGCAAGCGCACGAGCAGTTGCCCTCGCAGGGCACGCCGCTGGCGACGATCCTCCACGCCGAACCGATGAGCGAGGAGTCGGCCCGCACCTACCTGGGGCGCTTCCTGTTCAGCGGCGACGACGTCTACAAGCAGGTCGAGTCCCTTTCCGGCGGCGAGCGGTCGCGGCTGGCGCTGGCGCTCCTCCTCTTGCAGCACGCCAACTTCCTCGTCCTGGATGAGCCGACAAACCACCTCGACGTCTCGGCGCGCGAAAACCTGGAAGAGATGCTGGCCGCGTTCGACGGGACGATCCTCTTCGTCTCGCACGACCGCTACTTCATCGACCGCATCGCCACCAGGATCTGGGCAATCGAAGAGGGCACGCTCAAGAGCTACCTGGGCAATTACACCGACTACCAGCGCCACCTCGGTCGCCGCCCGGACGTGGCGACGAAGGACGCGGACCGGTCGAAGGACGTGGCGCCGGTCAAGCAAGAGGCGGCGACCGACCAACGGCCACAGCAGCGAACACCCGCGCCCGACGGCAAGGTGCAGAAGTCGCTCGTCCAGGTCGAGCGGGAGATCGCGCGCCTCGAAGGGAAATTGAACGAATTGAGCGACGCCTTGACCGTCGCCGGCATCGACTCGGACGTCGACGCGGTTGCCCGCCTCGGCAGCGAGTACGAGCGAGTCCAAAGTGAACTCGAAGACTCGTATGCCCGCTGGGAAGAACTGACGGCGCAATTCGAAGCGATGGCGGTTCCCGCGTCGCGATGACGACCGCGGGAGCCGACCAGGGCAAACGGGAAAGACCGGTACTGATCGGCGTCACCGGTAACATCGCCTGCGGCAAATCGACGGTGATGGGAATGCTCGGCGAATTGGGCGCCGAGTTGATCGACGCCGACGCGGTGTACCACGAGTTGATCGCGCCCCATCGTCCGCTCTGGCACGCGCTCCAAGCGCGTTTTGGCGACGCCATCGTGAGTTCGGACGGGACCATCGACCGGCGGGCGCTGGGGGCCATCGTCTTCGCCGACCCCGCGGCGCTGGCCAAGCTCGACCGCATCACGCACCCCGCCGTCATTACGGCCATCCGCGACCGCGTGGCCGGAATCCAGGGGCGCGTCGTCGCCGTCGACGCGGTCAAGCTGATCGAGAGCGGCATGGCTCCGCTGTGCGACGCCGTCTGGTTGGTAACCTGTGATCGCGCGCAGCAGATATCCCGCCTGGTTGAGCGGAACGGGCTGTCTCGTGCCGACGCGGAACGCCGCGTCGCGGCCCAACCGCCCACCGACGGGAAACTGTCGGTCGTGGACGTGGTCATCGACAACAGTGGTTCGATGAAACGGACGCGGGACCAAGTCGTCGCGGCGTGGAACAACTTGGTGCCCGGAACGCCACCGGGCGCCAAAGCAGATGCGTGATCACTGCCGCGCACTGCAGGAACTGTCTCTTCCCGACACGGACACGACGGTCTCAAAGCTTTCGATTTGACAGCAGCAGGTAAAACGGTTACCTATAGAGCCAACGAGACTCGCACCGAGCTGAGGAGGAGACGCGTGAGCGAGAAGATCGAGGTCGAAGTCTTCTACGACTACGGCTGCCCGTATGTCCACGCCGCGGCGGTCTGGATCGACAAGGTCAAGGCGTCGTTGGGGGACAGATTGCAGGTCAAGTGGCGGTACTTTCCGCTCGAACAGGTGAACTCCGTCGAGGGCCCGGAGTGGAAACTCTGGGAACAACCGGCCGACTACAAGAGCCGCGGCCGGGATGCCTTCCACGGCGCGATCGCCGCGCGCAACCAGGGAGAGGACGCCTTCGAGCGGTTCCACCTGGCGTTGCTGCACGCCAAGCACGTCGAGGGGAAGGAACACTCCCGCCGCGAGACGCTCCTGGAAGCCGCCAAGGCGGCCAACCTCGACCTCGCCCGCTTCGAGCGCGACCTCGACGACCGCTCCCTCCTTGCCAAGATCGGCACCGACTTCGAGGAGGCGCGCGAACACTACGGCGTCTTCGGCACCCCGACGTTCGTCTTCCCGGACGGTGCCTCGGCCTACATCAAGATGCGCCCGGCGGCGCCGTCGGAAGACGCGGTGGCGGTCTTCGAAGACTTCGTCGAAACCGTGCAAGGGCGACCGTACATCGCGGAGATCAAGCGACCGAGCAAACCGACCAGCTGAGATTACGTCTTTGACTGGCCGCGGTGGGAGGCGTCGAACCCCCACCGCGGCCAATCCTTGCCCCTGGTCGCACATGCGTTCGTATCGCTATACTTCGCGCATGACTTGTGACTCGCGGGACTTCGAATCGTCACCGCCATCGAGCGCGGTTGATCCATCCCAGATCGCCCCAGTCCGCATGGCACTGCTCGCCTGGTTCGCGGTGAACCGGCGGGACCTGCCGTGGCGCCGCAGTCGCGATCCCTACCAGATCCTCGTCTCCGAGGTGATGCTGCAGCAGACACAGGTCGAGCGCGTCCTTCCCTACTATGATGCGTTCTTGACCCGCTTTCCCGACGTACAGACGCTCGCCAGCGCGTCGACCGCCGACGTCATCAAAGCCTGGGCCGGTCTCGGGTACAACCGGCGTGCGGTCAATCTTCAGCGCACGGCGCAATACGTCGTCGCCAACCTCGGCGGCACGTTCCCCGCCGACGTCGAAGCGCTGCGGCGGCTGCCGGGGATCGGCCCGTACACGGCGGGAGCCATCGCCTGTTTCGCGTTCGAACGCGACGTCGCCTTCGCCGATACCAACATTCGCCGGGTGCTCCACCGCGTTTTCGTCGGCGTCGATGTCCCCAGACCGACCGCCGGCGATCGCGAGATTTCGGCAATCGCGGAGGCGGCCGTACCGGCCGGAAACGGCTGGACCTGGAATCAAGCGCTCATGGAGTTTGGCGCGCTCCAGTGCACCGCGCGGAAACCCGCCTGCGTGATCTGCCCCCTGCAATCCGCCTGTCGCGCCTTTCCGGCCGTCCTCTCGGCTCTCGGCGAGCTGCCGCGGGGAGTCAGGCTCAAGCGGGAGGAGCCGTTCGCCGGTTCGAATCGGTTCTACCGCGGACGGGTCCTGGCGGCACTCCGCGACCACGCCGACGATGCGATTGCCCTGACCGATCTCGGTCCCCGCGTGCGAGACGACTTCACACCCCACCACCTGCCATGGCTCTACGACGTCGTCCAAGGACTGGAGCGTGACGGTCTTGCCCTCGTCGCCGAGGACTCGACAACCTACGACACCGGTCAGGACACTCCACTTCTCGGTAGCCAGCGCGTCAGACTGCCCTAGGATCGCACCGGTTCATGACCCCGTCTCCCGCGCATATTGATCATCCATCGGGCTTGCGGCTGCCTGATGAGGCAATTGCGACCGTGCAATCGCTGCTGCTCGACTGGTTCGCGCGGAATGGCCGCGACCTGCCGTGGCGGCGGACGCGCGATCCCTATCGCGTCCTCGTCTCCGAGATCATGCTTCAGCAAATCCAGGTCGCTCGGGCCATTCCGTTCTACGAGGCGTTCGTCGAACGATTCGCCACCGTCGAGGCGCTGGCCGCAGCCGCTTTGGCGGACGTGATTCGGGTCTGGAAAGACCTCGGACGCTATCGCCGCATCGTCTATCTCCACCGGACGGCGAACATCGTCGTGGCGGATTTCGGGGGAAGCGTGCCGGACGATCCGGCCGTGCTGCGGACACTACCGGGCGTCGGACCGTACACGGCGGGCGCGATCGCATGCTTCGCGTACGAATTGGACGTGGCGTTCGTCGATACCAACATGAAGCGAGTTTTGCACCGGGTGGTGCTCGGTCCCGAACGTTTGGAGCGCCCCGCGAAGGACGCGGAGCTCCTCGAACTGGCCGCTCGACTCTTGCCCACCTCTCGGGCGTGGCGGTGGAACAGCGCCTTGATGGATCTCGGCGCCACCGTTTGCAAAGCGCGCAACCCTGCCTGCGGGACCTGCCCACTGCGAACGGCGTGCCGATCCGCCGCCGAGTTCTTGAGCGGACGTGCCTCGCCGATCGCCGTCCGAAAAACGCCGCCGTACCGGTTCGAAGAATCCGACCGATTCTACCGGGGACGAGTGCTTGCCACGCTCCGGTCGCTGGGCGACGACGGCGCCGACCCGTCCGGTATCGACCTGCGTGATCTCGGCAGGGCGATTCGCGGCGACTTTCAGGACGAGCATCTCGACTGGCTCGGCGGTTTGGTGCGTGGCTTGAGCAAAGACGGTCTGGCGGTGCTCAACGAAGAGCGCCCGGTATACGACGCGGAACCCGTGGCGCGGGTGAAGCTGCCGTGAGATCGGGACGCTGGACACGCCGAGTCCAGCCCGCGGCAAAAGCAATGGTGCCGACGCTGAACGTCGAAGGCGCCATCGGCCGAGTTGACCAATCCGGCGCGCATGCCGGGCAGGAACTCCAACCTCCTCATAGAACTCGGTACAATGCGGTCGCCGACACGCATGGTGACGGCAGTGTCGCACCGCGCCTGAGGAGGGCCAAGGGTGGCGCAACTGAGCCCGGAGCCTGCGTACGATCATCGACTCGCCGAGCGGATCGTCCTCTATCTGCAAACACGCGATCCCGCGCTTTTCCCGTTCACGGCACGGTTCGATGCCGCCCGCCGGCGCGCCTTCGTCCGCGACCTCCGCGAAGCCCTGGCCGATCTCACCGACAGCGGCAGCGCCCGGAAAACGGCCGCGGCCGGTTTCATCATGAAGGACCGCCGGTTGCACGAGGTCGTCCACGAATGGGCCGCCGCGAACGGCGGCTGGCCGCACGGCGCCGACCCGCGCACGCCGGTGACCGCGCTTGGGGCATCCTTCCCGGAAATCGACGAGGCGCCCGAACCGGTGGGCGAAGAGGCAAATACCCCACGCGACCGTCGCTGACGAAAGGTTGGGAGAGGTTCCTCAGGAAACCGCGGCAGAACCGGCTGCCAGGAATCGGCGAGCCGAGAAAAGCGGCAACGTTTCGGCGTGAGGGTCGAGCGCTAGCCTGACCAGGAGTTCGCCGATCGCAGGTGTGAACTTGAACCCATGTCCGGAAAAACCGGCGCCGAAG
Organism: Thermomicrobiales bacterium; assembly: GCA_036558305.1. Classification (GTDB taxonomy): domain Bacteria; phylum Chloroflexota; class Chloroflexia; order Thermomicrobiales; family UBA6265; genus DATBFX01. The sequence goes on from DATBFX010000586.1 coordinate 8,966, forward strand.
ACGACGTTGGCGTGCTCTGGGTGCCGGTCGATCACGAAGTCCTGGTCGGGGGTTCGGGCGTAGAGGCAAACGGCGCTCGCGAGCACGCGCCCGGTGAACTGCTCCGGCCCGAACAACCAGGCCGCGGCATCCAGCACTTCCGGTTCTTCTTCGGGGTGAACGGTGCGATCGACCGTCTCGGGGGTCGTCGGTTGGCCGCCGGCGTGATTGGCGCACTTGAGACCGGGCTGCCGGAAGATCGGAAACCCGTAGAACTCGAGACCGGGGCGATCGGCGATGAACACCGGGAAGCGGTCGGGATCGAACCGCGAAGCGTCCTTCACCTCCAGCCAAAAGAGGGTCTTCCGAACGACCGTGATCGG
>DATBFX010000587.1:0-19529 GCA_036558305.1 Thermomicrobiales bacterium
GCCGACATCGGCGACGAGCAGAGCATCGCCCAAAGTCTCTCGACTTTCTCGGCACACATGCGCAACGTGATCGCGATGCTGCGTCAGGTCACGGCCGACAGCCTGGTGCTGCTCGACGAGCTCGGCGCCGGAACGGACCCGCAAGAGGGGTCGGCCCTGGCGCGCGCCCTGATCTCGGCCCTGCTCGACCTCGGTCCGGTCGTGATCGCGACGACGCACTACTCTGAGGTCAAGGCATACGCCTACCAAACGCCGGGTGTCGAGAACGCGAGCGTCGAGTTCGACGTCAAGTCGCTGGCGCCGACGTACCGCTTGATGATCGGCGTGCCCGGCCGCTCGAACGCGCTCGCGATCGCGCGCCGGCTCGGGATGCCGCGGGAGATCGTCGATCGCGCCGCGACGCTCCTGGACCCGGACGAGTTGCGCGCGGACTCGCTGCTGCAAGACATCCGGCGACGCCGGGACGAGACCGAAGCGGCGCTGGAGCGCGCGCGCGCCCTGGAACAGGAATCCGAGCAACTGCGCCGGGTCGTGTCGCGGGAGTTGCGCGAAGCCGAGCAGCAGCGGTTGACGGCGCGCGAAGAAGCACTTGCGCAAGCGGAAGCGGAGTTGGACGAAGTCCGGCAAACGCTACGCCGAATGCAGCGAGACCGCGGCGTCGTTGCGGCGACGAGGGAGCACGTCGAGCAGCGGCGACAGGAGACCGAGCAGGCGGCCGAAGTTGTCCGCACCTTCCGGCGGGAAAGGGTGGCGCGCCCGTCGCCGCAGCAACCGGCCGACATCCGAGCCGGCGACCGCGTCCAGATCATCTCGCTCGGTCAGGAAGGCGAAGTGCTCTCGGTCGAGGACGAATCGGCCGAGGTGCAACTCGGCTCGTTGAAGATGCGCCAACCGCTCGATGGTCTGCGGCGCCTGGGACGGGCTCGCCCCGCCGCTCAGGAGCGAGTCGTCTTCAAACCTTCGCCGGTCGAATTCGTGCCGATGGAGATCGATCTGCGGGGCCAACGCGCGATCGAGGTCGAATCGATGTTGGAGCGGTATCTCGACGATGCCTACCGCGGGGGATTACCACTCGTCCGCATCATCCACGGCAAGGGAACCGGGGCGCTCCGGCAGGTGGTGCGGGACCTCCTGAACGCGAGTCCATTGGTGGCCCGGCACGAACTGGCGGAACAGAACCAGGGCGGCGATGGGGTGACGGTGGCGTACATGAGGGAGCAATAACGATACGGCCCTCACCCCCGGTCCCCTCTCCCGCGGTCGGGTTCAAGAGCGGACAGGGGGTGGGCGGGGGGCGAGTAGCGGGATGAACGGGGCCGCCTCGGGGATGGAACGGGGCACGGAGACCGGCGACAATCGGGGTGCAAGCCAACCGCTCGTCGCCCTGGAGGTGCCCCGTGCCCGCGTCGGTCCCGTGGTACCACGAACTCCGCACGCAGATCGGCCGCCACTGCCCGGAAGCCGACCTGCCGGTGGCGTCGGCCGAGCGGCTGGCGTTGCTGGTGACCGGGTTGATCGCCGCCCAGAGTTGCGTGCTGGCGAAGGTGGCGGCGCAGCTCGACGCCTTGGCGCTGACGGCCGCGCTGTGGGCGGAGAGCATCGAAAGGCGCCTGCGGCGGGCCCTGGCCGACCCCCACCTGACGGCCGAGGTCTGCTACACCCCCGTGCTGGCCACCGCCATCGACTGGCGACGGGCCCACGACCACCAGGGCCGGATCGTAGTGATCATCGACGAGAGCAGCAAACGGGATCGGATCCACCTGTTCCGGGTGAGTTTGCCCTACCGGGGCGGCAGCCTGCCCGTGGCCTGGGCGGTCTGGCGCCAGAACGAAGCCTTGGCGGCCGGCGCCTACTGGGCCCAGGTGGACGCGGTGTTGGCACGCGTGGCGGCGCTGCTGCCGGTCGGGGCGGAGGCGGTGGCGGTCGCAGATCGCGCCGACGCGGTGCCGGCCCTGATCGACCGGCTGCAGGGGCACGGCTGGCATTGGGTGCTGCGGCTGACGACCACCGGCAGCCACCGGTTCTGGCCGGACCACGGGCCCGAGACCGGGGTGCGGGACCTGGTGGCTCGGCACCTGCCCCGGCCGGGGCGGCGCTGGCGGGCGCAGGGGCGCCTGTTCAAAGACGCCGGCTGGCGACCGGCTCGGCTCGTCGGGATCTGGGGGCATGGGGCGAAGGAGCCGCTGGTGGTGGCGACCGACTTGCCCGCGAAGTGGACGGTGTTGACCCTGTACGACCGGCGGTTCTGGATCGAACCGGGGTTCCGCGCGGACAAAACGCGGGGGTGGCAGTGGGAAAGCAGCCAGGTGCGGGGAGTGGCGCACCATGCCGTGCTGCTGCTGGCGCTGGCCTTGGCGACGCTGGTGGTGCCGTGCCTCGGCGCCGGGCAAGCCGACCGGCGGGTGCGCCATCTCGCGGGGCAACCCCCGCGCCGCCACGGCGCCCGCTGCCGCACCGCCAAACCGCAGCCGGCCGGGGAAAGCCTGTTCACGCTCGGGCTGCGGCAAGCCCAACACTGGCTTCGGCCGACCCGCCGCCGCCTCTGGCGCTGGCACCTGCCCGAGGTGGCCGCGCCGAGTTGGACCGCCCACTGGCGCGCCCTCCAGTCTCATCGTTTCGTCTTCGGTGCCCCTGTCCGCTCTTGAACCTCGGAAGGGAGAGGGGACCGGGGGTTGAGGGCTATTACGATCTCGACCTCTGCCCCTGACCCGCCACAACAACCTCGCGTCTGCGCCCGTTATCTCCCGCTCGGTTCCCGACTCGCGTCCCGCCCCCGTCGGCCGACGACGTGAACGTTGGCAGCCTCGACCGATCCTGGACCAACTCAATCGCATCCAGCACCGAATCGATCGCATCCAGCCATGGGATGTGCAGGTCGGGAAGGCGCAGTCGCACGGAGTTGGGCGTCAGCTTGAGCGCGCGACCGAGCCGTTGGACGAGTTTGCGGGCGTCGAGCGTCGACGTGGTGACCGGCCGGATGACGATCTCGCGCTCGCGCTCGACCATCGATTCGATCCCGAGGTCGGTGCAGCGGAGGCGAAGGGCGATCAGGGCGAAAAGGTGTTCCACCTCGTCGGGGATCGGACCGAACCGGTCTTCGAGTTCCGCGCGCATGGCTTCGAGCGCGGGCCGGGAGTCGACGGCGGCGACGCGGCGATAGGTGGCGAGGCGGAGTTCGACGTCGGCGACGTACGAGGCGGGGATGAGCGCGGTCAGCGGCAGATCGAGGGTGATCGCGCCCTGCTCGACGATCGGTCGGCCGTTCCTGACCTCCTCGACGGCTTGGCTGAGCAGGCGGATGTAGAGGTCGTAGCCGATCTCGGCGATGTGACCGCTCTGTTCGGCGCCGAGGATGTTGCCGGCACCGCGAATCTCCATGTCGCGCATCGCCACGCGCAGACCGGCGCCGAGTTCGGTCGCCTCCTGGATCGCTTCCAGCCGCGCCTGCGCCTCGGCCGTCAACACCTTGCCGGGTTTGTGGAGCAGATAGGCATAGGCGCGGTTGGTGCTGCGACCGACCCGACCGCGAAGCTGGTAAAGCTGGGTCAGCCCGAGGGTGTCGGCGTTGTCGATGACGATGGTGTTGACGTTGGGAATGTCGACACCCGATTCGATGATCGTTGTGCAAACCAGGACGTCGAATTCGTTGTGGATGAACCCGAGGATGACCTCCTCCAGGACCTCTTCGTCCATCTGGCCGTGACCGATGCCGAAGCGCGCCTCCGGGACCAGTTCCCGCAGGTGGTGGGTCAGACGGTCGATCGAATGGACGCGGTTGTGGACGACGTAGATCTGACCGCCGCGGTCGATCTCGCGGAGGATGACTTCGCGCAGGAGTTGGTCACTGGCGTCGGTGACGAAGGTGCGGATCGGCAGACGGGCCTGGGGCGCGGTGTCGATGATGCTGATGTCGCGGATCCCGGCGAGCGACATGTGGAGCGTGCGGGGGATCGGCGTGGCGCTCATCGTCAGCACGTCGACCTCGGTGCGGAGTTGCTTGAGGAATTCCTTGTGGCGGACGCCGAACCGCTGCTCCTCGTCGATGACGATCAGCCCCAGGTCTTTGAACTTGACGTCCCGCTGCACGAGGCGGTGGGTGCCGACGACGATGTCGACGCTGCCGGATTCGAGACCGGCGACCACGTCGCGTTGCTCCGACGCCGATCGGAGTCGGGAAAGCATCTCGACGCGCACCGGAAACGGCGCCAGGCGTTGCGAGAACGTCGCGAAGTGCTGAAGGGCGAGCACGGTGGTCGGGACGAGGACGGCGACCTGGCGACCGCCGTTGACGGCTTTGAACGCGGCGCGGAGGGCGACTTCGGTTTTGCCGTACCCGACGTCGCCGCAGACGAGGCGGTCCATCGGTTTGGTCGATTCCAGGTCGACCTTGACCTCGTCGATGGCGCGCTGCTGGTCCGGCGTCTCGGTATACGGAAACGACTCGGACAATTCAACGTCCCAGGCAACGTCCGGTCCGAACGAATGGCCGCCGATGGTTTCCCGCGTCGCGTAGAGCTGGATCAGTTCGAAGGCCATCTCGCGGACGGCGCGTCGGACGCGCTGCTTGGTGCGGACCCATTCGCCGGAGCCGAGTCTGGTCGGCGTCGGTTCGACCCCGCCGCCGCCGTAGCGCGTGACGCGGTCGCTTTGGTCGACGGGGACGTAGAGCTTGTCGCCCTTGGCGTATTCGAGCAAGAGGTATTCGCGCTCGACACCGCCGGTTTCGATGCGGACCAGACCGACGAACTTGGCGATGCCGTGGTCGATGTGGACGACGAACTCGCCGGGGGTGAGGCTCGTCGCGAAGGCCAGGTTGTCGGCGAGACTGCGGCGCCCACCGCGACGGGTCTGCTTGCGAAACCCGAAGATTTCGAGATCGGAGAGGACCAGCAGGCGCGATGCCGGCACCATCCAGCCGCCGTCGAGATCCGATGCGACGACGTCGAGGGTCCCCGGCGTCAGCGGCAGCGGCTCTCCCGGTTCGCGGCGTTTGTCGCGGCGCGGGAAAATGTCCCGCTCCTCGAAGATCTCGGTCAGGCGATCGACCTGGTCGGTTCCGAGGGCGACCTGCCATCCCTCGCTCAACCGCTGCCCGATCTCTTCGGTGAGCCGGCCGAGGCGACCCGCAAAGACCGGAGCCTCGACGACGTCGGACAGATCGATCGCCCCGTCGTCGTCCGCGCTTTGTCCGAACTCGACGACCTGACCGGTTCGATGCCAGATCGCGGGATCGGTCGGCACCGCGTAAGGTTTCGGCAGACCTGATGGCAACTCGCCGTTCGCTTCGAAGGCGGCGACCAACTCCACGGCGTGCTCTTCGAGTTGGCGCGCGGCGAGGCGCACGGCCGATGGTTCGTCGACGACGATGAGACCGCCGGCGGGCAGGTAGTCGAGCAGCGTCGCGGGTTGGGGCGAGAGATACGGCGCGAAGAGATCGACCGAAGCTGGCGTCGTCCCGGTCTCCATCCGGTCGAGCATCCGTCCCCATTCGTCGCGGACCTCGTCGCGAAGACGGCCGAGGTCGAGGCGCCGGACGAGCGCTGCGGCCTCCGGCAGCCGCCACAGCGGCAGTTCGGACGGCGGGAGCAGGGTGATGGCGCGAAGCCGCCTGTCGGATCGCTGCGAGGAGGGGTTAAAGGTGCGAATGCTGTCGATCTCGTCGCCGAACAGATCGATCCGGACCGGCTCCTCGGCGCCGGGTGGAAAGAGATCGACGATACCGCCGCGCCGCGCGATCGTACCGGGCTCCTGCACCAACGGGGTCACCTGGTAGCCGAGACGCGTTCCCCAGGAGAGGAACGCCATCGCGTCGAGCCGATCGCCGATTTTCAACGCTCGTCGCTGCTCGCGGAGGTCACCCGGACGCATCATCAGTTGGGAAAGCCCGCGAATGCTGGCGACAACGACGGGTGGAGAGTCGGCGTCTTGCTGCAACAAGCGATCGAGCAGCGCAACCCGTTGCGTCGAGACCGCGAGGTCGAAGGGGAGTTGCTCGTAGGGAAGACCGTCGGGGGCAGGCCAGACGACGGCCTGGCGTCCCGTCGGCAGGAATTCGTTGACGGCCGCGCAAAGCGCGTCGGCCCGATCCTCCCGCGAAGTGACGACCAGGGCCGGCGACACGGCCTGTCGAACGACGGCGGCGATGGCAACCGGTCGGGCGGCCACCGGGAGGTCCGCGATCCTCAGCGCTGATTGCCCGTTTGCCACCGCGGCAAGGAGTTTGGCGGCGCTTTCGGTGGCGGTGAAGGCGGGGAGCAGATGGCGCAGGGTCACGGTGATCGTCCTCTGGCGAAGGGACGGCAGCGCGCGCCAGGTCGGCGTGGCCGATCGGGTTTCCCCGGACGCGTTTCAAACCGGTTACCGGCGCGTGGGCCAGTCCCGATGTCCAGGAAAGTCTATCACGAACGACTTGCCATGACCGTCCGAGTGAGAGAAGATACGCCGACTCGTGGACGGCGATTTGACGCGATTGGGAGTGACCCGTGGCCAGGATGGTGGCCGCCGGTATCGCGTTCCTGGCGATGGGAGCCGCGTCCGGATTTCTCGTCCTGCGACTCTGGGACGACCGGTCGGCACCGCCGATCGTCATCGACGATCCGCGGCCTAACGCGGAGATCGTCGTCTCGGTCGAAGGAGCGGTGGCGACACCGGGCGTGTACCACCTGCCGGGGGACGCACGAGTCGAGTCCGCACTCGCCGCGGCCGGCGGTGCCGCGCCCGACGCCGATCTTTCCCGCATCAATCCGGCGGCACGCCTGCACGATGAGGAGCGACTGATCGTCCCGGCCCTTGTCGACGGCGATCGCACCAGCAGCGAGCCGGTATCCTCTGCCGCGGCGAACGGACCGGCCCCGGCTGCGGCGCAAGTCAACATCAACACCGCGACCGCCGAGATGCTCGACACCTTGCCCGGTATCGGCCCCGTGCTTGCCGTGCGCATCGTGACCTATCGAGAGACCCACGGTCCGTTTCGTTCGGTCGACGAGCTGGCGGCGGTCGACGGCATCTCGCTCGCGATGGTGGACGAGATTCGTTCGCTGGTCACGGTCTGATCGTGGGCGGCATCCTCCTGGCATTTGCGTGCGTCGCCGGCTTTGCGCTCGGCTTGCCGGGAGCGGTTGCGATCGTCGCGACCGGACTCGCGCTACGCTGCGCCGGCAAAACGACCACGGCCTGGGTTATCGTCGTCCTCGCCGCGATGCTCCTCGGCAAACTGCGGGCCGTTGACGCACCGATGACGGAGAGCCCGGACTGGAGCGACGAAGCGACCGCCGTTCGCGGCATTGTGGTTACGGGGCCGATGTCGACTCGGGCGGGGCAGCGATTCAACATTGAGGTCGAGGAAGTCCGAATCGGGTCGACGTGGCAAGCCGCAAATGCCGTCGCCTGCGTTTCCGCGTCGGATCCACCGGAGTTGCGGCGAGGAGATCGTGCCTATTTGGCGGTCAGTTCGGTGCGAATCGACGACCTTCCGCAGGGTGTTGCACATGCGCTCGCCGCGAGCGGATGCGCGGTATCGCTGACCGCCTGGCGGACGACGAAGCTGAAGAGCGGCGATGGGGTGCTGTACGTCATCGACGGTATTCGCCGGTCGATGGCGAATCGGCTCCAGGACGCCGCGCCCGGAGACGCGGGATCGCTGCTGGCAGGTCTTGTCACGGGAGACGACGGGGCACTCTCGATCGAGGCGCGCGAGGCGTTCGTCGAAACGGGGACGACGCACATCACCGCGGTTAGCGGCAGCAACATCGCGCTGGTGGTCGTCTTCCTTGTCAGCCTCGGCGGGCGGTTCGGCGTCCATCGCCGTTTCGCCTGGCAGGTGGCGACCGCCGGCGGCGTCTGGTTCTACGCGCTCCTCGTCGGTCTCCAGCCGCCTGCCTTGAGGGCTGCGCTCGTCGCGACGGGCGCGGTTTTCGCCGTGAGTTTCGGTCGGCGTCCAGATCTGGTGACGTTGACGATGGTGGCGGCGGCGCTCCAACTCTTGTTCCGGCCGTCCGATTATTGGACCCTGTCGTTCCGCCTCTCGTTCGTGTCGGCGTTGGCGCTTGCGCTCGTGCTGCAAGGGAGGAGCGGCGCGGGCGCACTTGGACTGTTGAAGGCTGGACTGATCGCGACGGCCGCGGCGCAGATCGCGACCATCCCGGTCCTGATCACGACCTTCGGTCAACTGTCGCCGTTGAGCCTGCCCACGAACGTCTTGATCGCGCCCCTCGTCGAGGTCGCGTTCCCGGTCGCGTTTGTCGCGGGTCTGGTCGGATTCGTTTCGGTCGCCCTGGGAGACGCGGTCGCGACGCTGGGCGCCTTGAGTGCTTCGCTGATTCTTCGGATCGTCGATCTGATGGCGGGCATCCAGGGTGCGCCAATCACAGTCTCAACGCCCCGTCTTCTCGGAAATGCGATCGTCGCCGCGGCGAGCATCGTCGCGATCGCATTGCTCAGCCAGGATTGCCGGCGCGCGATCCGACGAGCAAGGGGATCGCGACGGGTTGCCGACAGACCGCGTCTCGTGTTGGCCGGTCTCGGCTGCGTCGGATTTCTCATCGGATTGTCACTCGGTGCGGCGCGTTGACAGCGCGGGCAGCGGCGGAGTAATGTTGCGACGGGCCCCCATAGTCTAGCGGCCCAGGACGTCACCCTTTCAAGGTGAAGATCGCGGGTTCGAATCCCGCTGGGGGTACCAGGACCGCCACGGGCGGTCGCTTTTGTGTCCGGACGTCGATTTCGGCTGCTCGGTCGATTCGGTCTACCCGCGCGCTCCCACGGCGCCATCGGTAGGTGGGTCGAGGTCGATACCGGCTTCGGCGAGCTGGCGCTCAATCCGGCGGTTGTTCAAGGCGATCAAGTCCGCCGCCCGCTGGTACGCGGTCATCGCGACCATCCGCATCAGGTCGCCGTACGGACCCAGGTGCTCCTCCTCTGCCTGCGCCTCGTCCATCCGCGCCATCCGGCGGGTGATCTCTGTCCGAAGCTCGTCATCCGAAAGACCGAGGCGTGCCACGGGGCCTCCTTTGCGCTACCGGCAAGCGGAGTGCGAACGGTCCACCGCCACCGGTGGTAGATTGTAGCGACCATGCGACGGGGTCCGGGCACCAGACCGTCAATCGAACGGAGCGGAGGCAACCGTGGACGTCATCCTTCCGGTGGCTGGCTTGGGGACGCGGTTGCGCCCGCAGACCTGGAGCAAACCCAAACCGCTGGTCGGCGTCGCGGGCAAACCGATGCTCGGCCACGTCATCGACCGCCTGCTTCCCCTCAACCCGACCCGGCTCGTCTTCATCACCGGCTTCCTGGGTGACCAGATCGAGGACTGGGCGCGCCAGACGTACGAGATGCCGCTGGCCTTCGTCGAGCAGCCGCAGATGCTGGGGCAAACCGACGCCATCATCAGGACGCGCGGGATCGTCGCCGGCGAAGCGCTCATCCTCTTTCCCGACATGATCTTCGAAGTCGATTTCTCGATCCTCGGGAAAACGAGCGCCGACGTCGTCACCTTTACGAAGGACGTCGACGACCCGTCGGCCTACGGCATCGCCGTCGAAGCGGGAGACCGGGTCGTGCAACTGGTCGAGAAGCCGAAGGAACCGGTCTCGCGGAAGGCGATGATCGGGATGTACTGGTTCCGCGACATCGCCGATCTCTATCGGGCGATCGACGAGCAGATGGCCCGTGGCATCAAGCTCAAGAATGAGTACTTCTTGGCCGACGCGGTTCAGTTGATGATCGACGCCGGCAAGCGCGTGGAAACGGCCCCTGTCGCGGTCTGGGAGGACTGCGGCAATGTGGATTCCCTGCTGTCGACCAATCGCTATCTCCTCGGGCGCAATGGCTTTTCGGGAGTCACCCGGAGTGACGTCGCCGTGATCGAGCCCTCCGTCGTCGATCCCACGGCGACGGTCGAGCGCGCCGTCATCGGGCCGCACGCGAGTATCGGTCCCCAGGCGGTCGTGCGCGACGCGATCGTACGCGACGCCATCGTCGAGGAGGGCGCGACGGTCGAGTTCGCGATCGTGGAACACTCCATCGTCGGTCGGAAGGCGGAGCTTCGGGGGCGACCGAGTCGACTCAACGTCGGCGATGCGAGTACCGTCGAATTATGACGGACGTGGTTCATGATTCGGGCGGTGAGTGGCTGGAACTCGCCGTCGAGGTCGATCACGAAGCCGTCGAGCCGGTGACCGAGCTGTTCGCCCGGTACGGATTCAACCAGGGCGTCGTCATCGAGGAACCGTTTACCCAGGACCCGGACGGCGACAACGTCGCCGTCGATCTGTCGCGCCCGGTGACCGTGCGGACGTTCGTCGCCGCCGCCGACGCACCCGACTCCATCCTCGACGACATCAAACAGGCGCTCTGGCACCTCGGACGGATGCGCCCGGTCGGCGAGCTCACCGCCGCCGTTCGCCGGGAAGAGGACTGGGCCAACGCCTGGAAGGAGCACTACCGGCCGGTGCGGGTCGGCCGCCGGGTCGTGGTCAGACCGCCCTGGCAAGAGTACGCCCACGCCGAAGGCGACGTCGTCGTCGTGCTCGACCCCGGCATGGCGTTCGGGACCGGCACCCATCCGACGACCCGGCTCTGCCTGACGGCGCTCGAAGACGAACTCGCGCCCGGCGATTCGGTCTTCGACGTCGGCACCGGCTCGGGCATCCTGGCCATCGCGGCGGCACTGCTCGGAGCCTCGCACGTCGATGGGGTCGACGTCGAACCGGTTTCGGTGCGGCAGGCCGCGGAGAACGTCGAGCGAAACGGGGTTGGCGATCGCGTCCGTATCGCGGCGGGAAGTGCCGACGCGGCCGGTGGGTTCGGCGGCACCTACGATCTCGTGCTGGCGAACATCATCGCCCGCATCCTGGTCGAGATTTCGTCGGATCTGGTGGCGGCGGTGAAACCCGGTGGCACCTTGATCTTGAGCGGGATCATCGAGCCGAAAGAACCGGAGGTCGTAACGGCGTTCCGGGCGCTGGGGTTCGAGATGCGGCGGCGAGAACAAATGGAGGATTGGGTGGCCCAGGTCTGGGGCGGACCGGTCACGTGAGTCGGTGGTACACTTGACAGAACGTTGCACCGCTGGCGCAGCTTCTGCCCAGCGGTCTTATTTGCCAACCGATTGCAGCGAGTGACTCGCATGGCCCCCGTCCTCAGCGATCTGTCCCACCGCCGCGTCGATCTCGTACCGGAATCACCGGGCGTCGTCGCCGCCGTCGCGCCGGGTTCGCTCGGCGACGGGCTGGGGATTCGACCCGGCGACCGGGTGGTAACCATCGGCGGCCGCCCGGTGGTCGATGCGCTCGACTTCCAGTTCCATGCCCAGGCGGAGCGGGCGGTATTCGAAGTCGAGCGGGACGGCACGATCCGCCGCCACGATCTGCTTTTGGAGGGCGACGAGTTCTGGGGCATCACCTTCGCCGATCCGACGTTCGACGGCGTCCGCATCTGCGAAAACGCCTGTCCCTTCTGCTTCATCAAGCAGATTCCGAAGGGGATGCGGAAATCGCTCTACGTGATGGACGACGACTACCGCTACTCGATGCTCTACGGCAACTTCGTGACGTTGACCAATCTGTCCGAGGAGGATTGGCGCCGCATCGAGGAACAGCGCCTCGGACCGATGCACGTCTCCGTCCACGCGACCAATCCCGATCTGCGCGTCGCCCTCGTCGGCAATCCGCGCGGGGCGCGGATTCTCGCAGACCTGGCCCGTTTGGAGCGGGCCGGGATCGATTTTCACGCCCAACTCGTCCTCTGCCCCGGCGTCAACGACGGTGCCGAGATGGACCGGAGCATTCGCGACCTTTCGCGATTCTCTCGCCTGATCTCGATCGCCGGTGTGCCGGTCGGATTGACCCGTCACGGTTTGGCCCGGCAAAGCAAGCAGGTGCGATTGAGCCGCACCTGCATGCGCTTGCTGCCCGGCAAGCAGATCGAGGTGCGCCGTTTCGAAAGAGAGGAGGCGGAGGCCGTCATCGCCCACGCCGAGTCGTGGCAGTCACGATTCCGGCGTGAGCGGGGGACGACCTTCTTCTACCTCGGCGACGAGTTCTATTTGATGACGGGTCGCCCGGTGCCCACGTCGACCTGGTACGACGGGTTTCCGCAGATCGAGGACGGAATCGGGATTACGCGGCACTTGCTCGACAACCTGGATGCGCTCCTGAAGCGAACGAAACCCGGAGCGTTCGCGGGTGCACGCGGCATCGTCGCCTGTGGGACGCTGATCGGCCCGACGATGCGGGAAGCGGTCGACCGGTTCAACGTCCACACCGGATCGGATCTCGACGTCGCGGTCATCGAAAACGGGTTCTTCGGAGCGGAGATCAACGTGTCCGGGCTGCTGACCGGGCAAGATGTGATCGCGGCGCTGGGTCGGCGCGTCGATGGTGCGCCGGTCTACATCTCCAGCCGCATGGTGTCGGACCGCACCCACACGCTGCTTGACGACCTGACCGTTGCCGAACTCAGCCGGGCAATCCAGGCGCCTGTCGTGCCTTGTCTGACGATGAGTGATCTCGCTCGCGATCTTCGCCAGCGTTCGCGGGAGCCAAAGGCCGCCTGACCGCTACCCGCCGCGGAGACGACGCCGCGCGGCGGTAACCAGTCCATCGCCCACGCGATGGTGCGGTTGCGGATTGGGTGCGGTGGCGGGCGGCTGATAGTCGCGCATCCGCCACCACAGCAGCAACGTCTCCTTCATCGCCCGCGCGATAACGCGAGGGTTCCCCCCGGTGGCGGTACCGGCGACCCTCGGATAATGGTGTACTCCGACCTGCTCCACGGTCGCACCCTGGCGGCGCAGTTTGGCCTGGATCTCGGTGTTGATCAGAGCGCCCGGCGCGGTCAACTCGATCGAGCGCAGGAGTTCGCCGCGGAAGACCTTGAACGCGCAATCGATGTCGCGCAGGTGGACGCCAAAGAGGACGCGCACCGTCACGTTGAAAATCTCGGCAAAGACGCGGCGGTGGAGCGGGTCGTTGCGCTCCATCCGGAAACCCGCGACGACGTCGAAGCGGCCGACGAACGGCGCCAGCAGCGCGAGATCGCCGATGTCGAACTGGCGGTCGGCGTCCATGAACATGACGAAGTCGCCGCTGGCGGCGTGGAACCCCGAGGTCAGGGCCGCGCCGTAGCCGCGGTTGACCCGGTGGGTCACCGGTTTGACCTGGGGATGGACGGCGGCGAACTCGGCGAGGATCGCCGGCGAGTTGTCGCGGCTGCCGTCGTTGACGGGGACGATTTCGAAGTCGGGCGCGTAAACCGGGAGGACTTCGAGCGCCCGCTCGATGACGATCCCGATGTTCTCTTCTTCGTTGTGGACCGGGAGGACCAGCGAGAGGCTGCCGGGGATGCGAGCGGCCGGTGCCGCGGGTTTCTGTCGTGCCATCGGCTAGGCGGAACCGCCGTCGGCCGCGGGGGACTGCCCTTTCATATCGGGACTGACCTTCCAGACGTTGCCGCGCGGATAGAAGTGCGTCGCAAACTCGCGCGATTCGATCAGGTTGCCGTCGCGGTCGTAGACGTCGCGACTGAAGGAAACGTCGAGGCCCTCCTGGGCGTATTCGGTCTGCTCGACCGTACCGGGGTCCGCGTTCTCGTCCACGATCTCCGTGTCCGGGTCGGGCGGATAGGTGTCGCCGAGGACCGGACCGGTGACGTCGACCTTGTAGCCGAGGTCGGGTCCGTACAGCACGACGACGACGCGTGGTCCGTCGGTGTAGGACTCCATCAAAATCCAGGAATCGGTCGGGTTCCGAAACGAGAAGTCGCCGCCGCCAAACGGATTCCCCTCGGGTTGGAGGATCGACGCGTCGAGACCGACCGGCCAGTCGTCCTGCTCGTAGAAACCGAGGCGATACCGGTGGGGATTCCACTCTTCGATCGGCAGCCCGGCTTCGAACGCGGCGCGGAACACGGTCGTCGAAACCTGGCAGATGCCGCCCCCGACGTCGCGACCGATGCGTTCGCCGTCGATGATGTTCGATTCGACGAAACCGAGCTCCGGCGTGATGACGCCGATCGCGTGGTTGAACGAGAAGAGTTCGTGGGGAGCGATCAAGTACCCATTGAGGATGTTCGCGCCGACCTGGATGTTGGTGGCCCGACCGTCGTCGGATCCGTCGAAATTCGAGCTGCCGACGCCGAGCCGGGTCGTGATCCCGAGTTTGTCGAGGTGGTTGCTGTCCACCCGCGGTTTGATCACCGCGACGGGGATGTCGACGCCGTGGTGGTCGCCGAAGAAGCTGGCGCTGACCGCATCCGCAAGTGTGGCCGGTTTGAGCTTTGCCCCGTCGACGCTCGACTCGACGGCGACGACCCGCTCCCCGTTCCACCCGACAACCGCGTCTTTCGGTTCGCGGTTCACCCGATCGGCGACAAGACCGGTGAGCCAGCTCGCCAGCGGTTTGCGGTCGAGCGAAAGGGTGACGGCGCCGGCACCGGTCTTCGTCTCGTCGATCTGCTGGACGACGTAACCGCCGAGGTCGCGCGGATCGAGCGTCCAGGTCTGTTGCTCGAACTGGACTTTGACCGGTTGGGCAAGGGCTTGCTCCAACCGCTGTTTCGTCGGCGTCAGGTCGGCGGCGCGGACTCGCGGTTCCCGCGCGATGGTTGCCAGCGAACCGGACGGCGCCTGCAACCCCGCGAGGGACGCAATCAGTAATCCCTTCATCTGCTCGCGGTCGACGACGGTGCCGGCGACGTCCGGAACGACCGTCACCTTGCCGTCGTTCACCCGCAACTCGGCGTCGCGTGGTGCGACGCCGAGGTCGGTATCGACCCGGTCGAACCAGCGGTTCAGCGTCGGTTCGTCGAGCGAAACGGACAGCGGAATGTTCTTGTCGTCGCGCAGCAGCTTCCAGGCAGATCGCACGCGCCTCCGGGCGTCGTCCTCGCGCCCAACGGCTCTGGCGGCGTCGAGCGAGGCCTCGGTGTCGACCGAGACACCGAGTTCCGCCAGCGTCGGCTGCCACTGCCTGTCGTGGTAGGTGAACGAGGCGCGGGACGATTCGAAGGCATTGGCGCGCTGCTCGATCGCCTGCTGTGCGCCGGAGACGCTCTTGCCGCTGAGGTTGAGACCCGCGACGTGGATCGCGGGGTAGATGCGGTCGTCGTAGCTCGATCTGAACCAGTACATGGTGGCCGCGGCAACCAGGAGCAGGATCGCCAGACCGAGCACGGCTCGCGAGATCAGCCGCGACAGGCGCGGTCCGAACCTCAGCGCCGGTGCCAGTGACACGCCGAGTGCGCCCAGCGGTTTGGCCGTGCCCAACCCATCCAGCGACGACAGCGCAGGATCGTGCTGCACGCGGTCTCCCCTTGCCCAACCGGATTCGCCCCGCGGGGTCGACGAACCCGTTTCCCTACCAAGCCTGTGCGGATGCTAACACACCAGCTTCAGTCTGACGCGACCGAATTGTACGATGTCGTCGTCGTCCACGTCGGTCGTGCCGGTGACCATTTGGCCGTTGACGAACGTCCCATTGGTACTCCCCAGGTCGCGCACGTGCCAGCCCTGACCCGTCGTCGCCAGCTCCGCGTGCTCCGCCGAAACGAACGTGTCGTCGAGCACGATCGTGCAGCCCGGATGGCGACCGATCACCGTGA
Organism: Thermomicrobiales bacterium; assembly: GCA_036558305.1. Taxonomy (GTDB): domain Bacteria; phylum Chloroflexota; class Chloroflexia; order Thermomicrobiales; family UBA6265; genus DATBFX01. Next base: position 15,598 of record DATBFX010000587.1, read on the forward strand.
CCGGCAGGAGCGGAATCCCCGCACCGACCGGCAGCGATGTCTCGGCGGGATCGACGACGACGAGCAGGCCGGCCGCCCGGCGGCCCGCCGTCGACGGCGGGTCCTCCCGCGCCAGGAGCGTGAGCTCGCGCGTGGTCAGGCGCACGACCTGAACGAGAAAGAAATAGAGGATGACGACGAAGACCAGGCGCAGGAAGAGGAGGACCCAGTCGGTGGAAATCGACATACCGTACCAATGCGGAACCTGCACTCGGGAGCGAGGCTCACTGGCGGTCGCCGGCAAACGCGACCACGGTGGCGCTCAGCGTACCGAACGTGACCTCGTCGCCGGTCTTGACCGGCGATTGGGCGCGCACGCTCTTGCCGTTGATGCGGGTTCCGTTCGTGCTGTTGAGGTCGACGAGGCGAAGGGTGTCGTCGACGTATTCGAAGCGGGCGTGGTGGCGGGAAACGTCGCCCGATTCCAGGACGATGTCGTTGTCCAGGGCGCGACCGAGGGTCGTCACCGACTTGCGGATCACGAATTCTTGCCCCGCCTGGTTCCCGCTCACGAACTTGAGTCGCACCGGCGTCATCCCGCTTGTTTCGCGGATCACCCGGTAGAGTTCCGTCCGCTGCACCGCCTCCTGCTCCTCGCGACCGAAGTCCGGCCGGTCGGCGATGGCGGCCGTGACCTGGATCGCGCGGCGAGGGATGGTCTCGTCGCCGATGATCTGGACCCGCATCCGGTCGATGATCGAGAAGCCGCGGTCGGCGGCGAGGTCGTTGAGCCAGGCCTCCATCTGCCGGCAGAGGGCGGGGACGAAGTCGACGAAGAGGACCATGTCCTGCGGGTGCATCGCCACGCGGTAGTCGTTGGGGACGAGGGTCGAGTCGACCGAGACGACCTGGTTCGAGATCATCGCCCGTTCCAACTTGCGGCCGATCTCGGCCGGCTGGACCGGACTCCGAAACAAGCGCCCGACGGAACCTTCCATCAGGTGCTCGAACGATTGCTCGAACCGATCGAGGATGTTCACCCACCGTATCCGATCGCCGTATGCCGCTCCACCGCCGCCGATTATAGGTGGCCCCGAAAGACCGGGCAATGAACCGAGGTCATGGTTTAACCCCGACGTCGAGATCGCGGTCGGGCGGTCAGCCGGCCGGCTCGTCGAATCGCAGGTAGCCGGCAGGCAGAAACCGAACGACGAGGTTCATCGCCTGGACAGCCGCGTAGACCTCTAGGGCGAAAGGCAGATAGCCGCCGTAACCGAGGATAGGCATTTCGAACAACTTCGGATGACCGACGTACGGGACGTGATAGACCCACTTCGGCATCGACCAATAGTTCCACATCTCCCAAAACAGACCGCACGTGATCCCGGCCAGGCCGAGGGCGACCACGGTGTCCCACCGGCCTCGCGCGACCTGGGCGCCGATCGAGCGGCCGCCGAGGAGGTGCGCCACCGGATCGAGCACGAAAAAGAGACCGAGCCAGACCAGGGGAAATGCCTGCCGCGGGAACGCCATCACCAGCGCCAGCATCAGCAGACCGAGCGCGGCGAATCCGAGGAGCCCTCGCCGCGACGGGGCGATTCGTCGCCGGCGCCCGAGTCTCCGGGGAAGACCGGTGGTCGAGAAGAGTTCGGCGGTTTCGAACAGCGCCGGCACGACGGTGGCAAAGGAGATCGAAGCAGAGAGGTGCTGTTCGACGAAGCCGATTTCTCGGGGACGCAGGTATTGCCAATTGCCAAGCCGGGCGTTGAGGGCCTCGTACAACCACCAGAGCGGAATCGAGACCAGAAACAACGCGAGGAAGTGCGGCAAACTCCGCTTCAGCAGCGAAGTCCCGGTCCGTCGCTCGACCAGACCGTCGACGGTGAGGATGTAGCCGAGCCAGAGCGGGAAGAAGCTGTACTCGGCGAGGATCGCCGGACCGAACCAGGCGACTGGCCAGGCGATCGCAACGAACGCGAGGCCCGCGAAAAATTGGTGAGGAACGCGAGTGATTGACGGAAACGCTGTTCGAGTCAACGGGCGGGTTGAAGTGAGCATCAATCCTGTGATCTGGGAGCTTCTGAGCCAGTGCGGCGCACCGCCGCGGCGACGAGTATAGTGCGCACGCGAGGCTCTGACGAAAGAGGTCCTTCGCTGGCGCTCGGGGTGGTCGGTTTGGGAGCACTCCTCAATTGAGCATCCTGAGCGAAGCGAAGGACCTCTCTCGGAACGTATGCGCACGAGGGAGAGGACTTGGTCCACCATGCCGTTCGTCTTGGCCCATCGATTCTGACGGCCGATCTCCTCAAATTGGGCGAGCAGATCGCGGAAGCCGAGGCGGCCGGGGTCGACTTCATCCACCTGGACGTCATGGACGGCCGGTTTGTCCCCAACATCAGCTTCGGCTTGCCCGTCCTCGAATCGCTCCGGACCGCGACGAAGCTGCCGATCGATGTCCACTTGATGATCGTCGAACCGGAGCGGTACGCGACGCGCTTCGTCGAGGCCGGTGCCGACTTCGTGACGGTTCACGTCGAAGCGTGCCGCCACCTCCACGGGACGTTGCAGGCAATCGCCGCGGCCGGTGCCACGCCGAGCGTCACGCTGAACCCCGCGACGCCGCTCGTCAGCCTCGAAGAGGTCTTGCCCATCGTCGGCCAGGTGCTCGTCATGAGCGTCAACCCCGGATACGGCGGGCAGACGTTCATTCCCTCGACGCTGAACAAGATCGCCCGGCTGCGCGCGATGATCGACGATCGAAACCCCACTTGCCGCCTTGAAGTCGACGGCGGCGTCAAAGCCGGGAACATCGGCCGGGTGGTTGAGGCCGGCGCCGACACGATCGTCGCCGGGTCGGCCATCTTCGGCCCGGACGCATCGGTTGCCGACTCGGTCGCCGCCCTGCGCGCGGCAATCGACTGATCCCCACCTACGGGCCGGGCGCGATCGCTTCGGCCGGCTGTTGGTCCGCGGTCTCTTCAGACCGGTCGATCGCGCGCGTTCGGGCACGCATCGACGCGACCGGGATCAGGGCGAGCAGGGCCAGCACCGCCGCCAGCAGGAACGTCTCCCGCACGACCTTGAGACTCAGTGGTACCGCGTAGTCCTGGATAAACTGGGTCTGCCGCAGGAAGAACTCGGCCGTCGTTTCGCCCGGTTTCTGGATCACGGGCGGCAGGCGGTCGGTCAGCGTTTGCAGGCGATGGACCCCGACGGCGGTGAGCGTCGAAATCCCGATCGTCATCCCCAGGAGTCGAAACAGGATGGCAAAGGCCGCGGCGACGCCCCGATCTGCCTCCTTGGCGGCATCGATCACCTGGGCGCCGATCGGCGCGACGACGAGGCCGAAACCCATCCCGGCGATCAGCAGTCCCGGGATCATCCGGAGGTAATGGTCCTCCGTCATTCCCACCCAGAGCGCAATGTAGCCCAACACGACCAGCAGCAGTCCGAGCGTTGCCGTCCGGCGCTCGCCGTACCGCCTTGCCGCCAATCCGCCGGCGAAGGAGAGGGCGGCGATGGCGATCGTGAACGGAGCGAGGAGATAGGCGCTGACGGTGCTGATCTGATCCTGGTCGACCAGCAGGGCGACGACGACGGGCACGTCGACGACGGCGACGATGAGCGCCGCGCCAACGAGAAAGTTGGCGACGATGCCGGTGACGAACGGGCGGGCACCGAACAGGTCCGGCGACAGGATCGGATTGGAGGCACGCCGTTCCCAGAGGACGAATAGAACAAGCAGCACGAGCCCGCCGGCGATCAAAGGAACAAGACCACCGGCGAGCGGGTTTTTCGTCCCCCCCAGCGCGCGCATCGCCGAACCCTGCGACAACCCGACTTCGCCGCCCGCGGACAGCCCGAGGTTAACGAGGAGCAGACCGCTGCCGAGGAGGAGCGTGCCGGGCAAATCGAGTCTTCGGAAACCGCCAGAGCGCGCGCTCTGCCCACCC
>DATBFX010000588.1:0-2007 GCA_036558305.1 Thermomicrobiales bacterium
CCGGCCTACAGTCTCGGCCCGATCATCGAGCACATCCACATGCAACACGGGGTGACGTTCGGCCAGTAGCCGGTCGTGAGACGGACAGGCGGGGTTACAGCGATGGACAAGAAAGTGACACAAGTACGGGAGTCGCGGCCGGTGATGGCCGGGACGCAGGTCGACAAGGCGACGATGACGCCGCCGGCGGTGCCGGGCGTCACCCCGCCGGAGGTGCCGCCGCGCGACCAGTGGCCGTCGTCGCGGGAGTCGGTCAAGAAAGCGCCGAAGCGGAACATCTTCGACCCGGCGATCGTCAAACCGGCGATCAAGGACTCGTTCCGCAAACTCGACCTGCGCACGATGTGGCGAAACCCGGTGATGCTGCTGGTCGAGATCGGCGCGGCGATCACCGCGGTCATCCTCGTCCGCGACCTCTTCGGCGGTGGCGAGGACAAAACCTGGTTCGTCTTCGCGATCAGTCTCTGGCTCTGGTTCACCGTCCTCTTCGCGAACTTCGCCGAGGCGATGGCGGAGGGCCGGGGCAAGGCGCAGGCCGACACGCTGCGGAAAACGAGGACCGAGACCCGGGCCAAGCTGATGGTCGGCGGCGATCGCACCCGCCTTGAGGAGCGCGCCTCCGCCGAGCTGCGGCCGGGCGACCTCGTTCTCGTCGAGACGGGCGACACGATCCCGAGCGACGGCGAGGTGATCGAGGGGGTCGCCTACGTCTCGGAGGCGGCGATCACGGGCGAATCGGCGCCGGTCCTGAAAGAACCGGGCACCGACATCGCCTCGTCGGTTACGGGCGGGACGCAGGTGATTTCCGACCAGTTGGTGATCCGGATCACGGCCGAACCGGGGAAGACCTTCCTCGACCGGATGATCGCGCTGGTCGAGGGCGCGTCGCGTCAGAAGACGCCGAACGAGATCGCGCTCAACATCCTGCTGGCGGGGTTGACGATCATCTTCTTGATCGTCGTCGTCACACTCGATCCGTTTTCCCGGTACGCCGACGCCAAGGCGTCGCTGACGGTGCTGATCGCGCTCCTGGTGACGCTGATTCCGACGACGATCGGCGCCCTCCTCTCGGCGATCGGCATCGCCGGGATGGATCGGCTGGTCCAGCGCAACGTCCTGGCGATGAGCGGACGCGCGGTCGAGGCGGCCGGCGACATCGACGTGCTGCTCCTCGACAAAACGGGCACGATCACCTACGGCGCCCGGATGGCGGCGGAGTTCATCCCGGTCGCGGGGGTGACGGCGGACCAACTGGCGGGGGCGGCGTTGCGCTCCTCGCTGGCGGACGACACGCCGGAGGGCAAATCGATCGTCGCGCTCGCCGAGCGGATGGGACAGACGGCGGACAAAACCGTTCTCGACGGTGCCGAGTTTGTTCCCTTCACGGCGGAAACACGGATGAGCGGGATCAAGCGCGACGGACACGCGACGATGAAGGGCGCGGTCGATGCGGTCGCACGCTTAGCCGGCTCGCTTCCGGCCGATCTGGAAGCCGCGGCCAATCGCGTCGCCGGCGAGGGCGGAACGCCGCTGGCGGTGATCGACGACAACCGTCCATTAGGGGTGATCTACCTGAAGGACACGGTCAAACCGGGGATGAGCGAGCGCTTCGCCGAGCTGCGGGCGATGGGCATCAAGACGATCATGATCACCGGCGACAACCAGCTCACGGCGAAGACGATCGCCGGCGAAGCGGGAGTCGACGACTTTGTCGCCCAGGCGAAACCGGAGGACAAGATCCGGATCATCCGCGAGCAGCAGGCCGAGGGGCGGCTGGTAGCGATGACCGGCGACGGCACGAACGACGCCCCGGCGCTGGCGCAGTCGGACGTCGGGGTAGCGATGAACACCGGCACCTCCGCCGCCAAAGAGGCCGGCAACATGGTCGACCTCGACTCCGACCCGACCAAGCTGATCGAGATCGTCGCCATCGGCAAGCAGTTGCTGATGACGCGCGGCGCGCTGACGACGTTCAGCATCGCCAACGACGTCGCCAAGTACTTCGCG
>DATBFX010000589.1:0-12343 GCA_036558305.1 Thermomicrobiales bacterium
CAACAGAAGTAGGCCCAGGCGGGAAAGCCTTCTGTGACGAACGACGGTGCCTGGGGCAGCAGGGCGACCGGGGTATCGGTCAAGCCCTCCCGCGCGAACGCGACGTCGCTCATCGCGTCCATGATCCGCATCCAGGGGGCGCGTTCGCGCAGCAACTCCCGCGCGGCGCGGTAGGTGGCGAGGTGTGCAGCGCCGTGCGGTTCGTCGGAGAGGTGGAAGAAGCTCTGTTCGATGATCCCTTCCGCGCGAAGGAAGCGCTCGAAGTCGGGGAGAAACGCGCCGAGAAACCCGCGGTAGACGTCGGCGGTCGCCGGGGTTGCCGGGTCCCAGAGCAGGTCGCCGCTTTCGCCGTGACCGCGGTAGATACGCAGGGCGTGCGCCGCGCCCCATTGGGAAAAGAGGTGCGTCCACTCGAAGAACCGGAGACCCGCGACCCGCGCGGCCTCGAGCCAGCGTTCGACCTGGGTCCAATCGAAGGCGAAGCCGTCGCCGGCCGGCTCGACGCCGAGGAGTTGGGTCGGCCGTTTGATTCCGTCGAGCGGCGGGGTGAAGAGCGGCACGTAGATCGTGTCCTGACCGTGTGCCGCGAGGTTGCGCAGGTAGCGATCGAGCAGCCGCCAGAACGGCTCGTCCCAGAGATCGACCCGGTACCAGTCGGCAATCGCGTCGGCGTAGAGCCAGTTGGTGACGGGGAAGTTGTGCCGTACCGGCAGCACGGCGGGGTGAACGGTTAGGATGACGCTCAGACGGGCGCACTCCTGCCCATCTTCGGCGCAGACCGCGTGGAGGCGATACTCGCCGGGAGCGGCGTCATCGGGAATCGCGACACTGACCCAGAACGCGTTGGTCTCGTGCGGCCCGGCCAGGATGGTGGTCTCGGAGAAGAGCGGGTCGGGGACGTACCCCGGCAGGAAATCGCGGCCTTCGACGTCGTCGTCGGGGGTTTCCGTGTTGAGGTGCGGCATCGGGACAAACCCGATGCGCCGCACCCGCACCGCGATCGCGTCCGGACCTTCGACGCGGGCCCCGATCGTGACCGGCGTGCCGTCGGTGCGGCAGACCATCTGGAACGAGACGCGCTCGCCGCGAAGCGCCCGCAGGGAAATTTCGTCGTGGACCTCGGCCGGCGAGAGCGGGTAGAAGCGCCGCAACGAATCGGCGAGCCAGTACTGAATCACGCTTGCCTCCTCACCGGGGCGCACCGGTTTCCGCGCAAGCGACGATCTTGGGTGTCGCCGACCCCCCGATCGTCTCAGGACGGATATCCCGGTACGCGGGTCATTGACCGTTTCTCAGGTCTCTGTTACGTAGAGTGTCAAAGATCTTCGGCACTTTTGGCCCAATCGGCATCGGCACGGAATACCGCGAACGATCGCGCCTGCGGGTCCGGGTACGACCCTCGTGGGCCGTTTCCCGGACCTGTCGCACTCTACTCGGCGTCTGCCGCTCGGTCCACCGTTTCCCGGAGAAAGGTTCGCCGGTTCGGGATGCGGAGTCCGAATCGATCTCCCCCAACCGAGGAGCCGGGCGGATTGCACCTGAGCGCGCTCGGTCACGCCACGGTTCGTCTTTTCAGGAGGGTGCCACGATGGCTGGAACGACGCCCGACGATTTTGGCCGGCGGCGGGAGTCGCGGCGGACCGTCCTGGAAGGCGCGGTCTCGGTGGTCGCCGGTGGGGCGTTGGCGGCGGTGTTCGGCGGACGACGCGGCGGGCAGGCGGCGCGGGCATCGACGGCCGTCGAGTTGCCGCAGCCCAAGGTCCGCACGAGCGTCAACGGCCAACTCGCGTTGACGCTGACCGCCATGCCCGGTATCGTCGAGATGGGCGCCCCGCGGCCGGTCAAGACGTACACCTACGACAATGCGGTACCGGGGTACACCTGGGAGGTCGATCCGGGCGATACCATCCTGGTGGACCTCGTGAACAACCTCCCCGAGCAGGTGCATCCGCCGCCGATGCGGATGGACCGGCCGCACGAATGGACCTGGACGAATCTCCACACCCACGGTTTGCACGTCTCGCCCGCCGGCATCGCCGACAACGTGTTCCTGGCGGTTCCGCCCGGCGAAACGCAGCACTACGAGATCCCGCTGCCGGCGGACCACCCCGGCGGGATCTTCTGGTACCACCCGCACCGGCACGGGGGCGTGACCCAGCAGGTCCGCGCCGGTATGGCAGGGATGATCGTCGTCCGCGGCGACATCGATCGGGTCGACGAGGTGCGCGCCGCCAAAGAGCAGATCATGGTGCTCCAGGCGATCGAACTCGGCGACGATTTCCAGCTCCTGGAGCCGATCCCCAATCCGACGACGGAGGAGGCGTTCTTTCCGCGGACCCAAATTCTCTACACCGTCAACGGCGCCCTCGCGCCGAAGATCACGATGTATCCGGGTGAGGTCCAGCGCTGGCGGATGGTCAATGCGGCCGAAGGCAAGTACATGTCGTTGCGTCTGAAGGACCACGACCTCAACGTCCTCGCCTGGGACGGTCTGACCCTTGCCGCCCCCGACACCGTCGAGCTCGTCATGTTGTCGGCGGGCAATCGCGTCGAGTTGCTCGTCAAGGCCGGCAAACCCGGCAGCTACGACCTCGTCCTGACCCCCGGCTCCAGCCAAAAACCGGACATCCCGGGGATGCCCGACTCGGCGAGTCAGGCGACCCCGTCCGCGATGGAGATGGCGATGCCGGACATGCAAGGGATGCCGAATGTCCAGGGCGAGCTGACACCGCGACCGATCTTGACGGTCGAAGTCGTCGGCAGCGGACCCGCGATGAGCCTACCGGCGTCTCTGCCGGTGTGGGATCCGCCGATCCTCCCCATCCGAAGGTATCGACGGTTTGCCTTTACCGTCGAGCGTACCCCAGCCAACGAGTTCGTTTCTTTCGGCATCGACAACATGCCGTTCGACCCGAACCGACCTCCCGTCCAGGTCAAGCTCGGCACCGCCGAGGAGTGGGAACTCCGCAACGCGCTGGATACCAAGCTCATGGCGCACGCGCACGTCTTCCACATCCACGTCAACCCGTTCAAGATCACCAAGATCAACGGGCGAACCCTGACCACGCCGCTCTGGCGGGACACCTTCGTGCTGACGAAAAGCAGCGGTGATTCGCTCACCTTCCAATCGAACTTCGTCGATTTCGCAGGCAAGTTCGTCGACCACTGCCACGTTTTGTCGCACGAGGACCTTGGGATGATGGAGGCGGTCGAGGTCATCCCCTGATCGACGGTTGGCCAGGGTTACGAGGGAGGAGGACACCGTGAACACGATCAGCCGCCGTGATTTCCTCCGTACCGGCAGCGCGGCCGCGCTCGGCATGGGCCTCGGCATCGGTCTCAAACGGTCCGCCTTCGCGCAAGACGTGGCGACGCCAGAGGCGGGCGTGGGCCAACTGAGCGGCCCCCTCGACGACCTGCGCAAGCGGCTCAAAGGAAAGCTCTTGCTTCCGGGCGATCCCGGATACGACGCCGCGAGCGCGCCGGCCAACGGACGCTACCGTACCATCCGGCCGATTGCCGTCGCCCAGTGTGCGGACGAGATCGACGTCGTCACGTGCGTCAAGTGGTCCGGCGAAAACGGCATCCCGCCGGTCGGGCGTGGAGGCGGGCACAGCTACGCCGGCTTTTCGACCACGCGGGGGTTGCTGGTCGACATCGGTCGCCTCAACAGCGTCGTCATCGACCGCAGCCAGGGAACCGCCGTCACCGGCGGCGCCGCGCTCAACAAGAACCTGTTCGATGCCACGCTCAACGGTCCATTGTTCCTGCCGGGCGGGACCTGCCTGGGGGTCGGCGTCGGCGGGCTCGTGCTCGGCGGCGGTATCGGCTACAACACCCATTGGGCCGGTCTCACCTGCGATCACCTGCGGGCGTCGCGGATCGTCACCGCCGCGGGCGACGTCCTCGACCTCGACGACTCGCCCCCCCACCGCGACCTGTTTTGGGCGTGCCGGGGCGGGGCGGGCGGCAGCTTCGGCATCAACACCTCGTTCACCTTCGACCTGGCCACGGTGCCTCCGACCGACGTCGTCTATTACCGCATCGACTGGAAAGGAGCGGATGCCGCCGCCGCCGTCCTCGCGGCGTTCCACGGCATCCTGCAAAATGCCCCGCCCGCGCTGAACGCGGTCGCGATGGCCCAGGCCACACCGGTCGGCGGCAATGGTCCGCGGGGGGCGATCACCGTCTTTTCGCGGGGCCAGTACGTCGGACCGATCGACGAGCTCCGGAGTCTGATCGGTCCCTTGCTTGCGGTGCCGAAGTCGACCAGCTCGACGATCGAGCCGAAGACGTTTTGGAACATGCAGCAGATGTTCGCGTCCACCGAGCAGGAATCGCATTCCTTCGGCGACATCTCGCGCTACGCGGCGAAGCCGATCCCGGACAGTGCCGTCGCCAAGTTGGTCGACCTCCTGGCCGCGTGCCCGAGCCGGGACGACAAAAACAACGGCTCAATCTGGTCGCTCGGCTGGGTCGGCGGCAAGGTCGTCGACAAGTTTGCGCGTACCGACACCGCCTACGTCCACCGCGGCATGCTGACGCTGCTTCGCCCCACCCCCGTCTGGGCGAACGACGCGCCTCCCTCGGTCGGCGAGGAGTTGATGGCCTGGACCCGCAAGATGGTCGAGATCATCGCCCCGTTCACGCCGAACGAGAGCTACCAGAATTTCCCCAACCGCGACATCGCCGATTGGCAGCAACAGTATTACGCGGAGAACTTCGAAAAGCTCGTCGCCGTCAAGTCGAGGTACGACCCCGACAACCTGTTCCAGAACCCGCAGAGCATTCCGCCGCGGGGGTAGTTATCGAACGAGTCTCATCCCGCCCAACGGAACGCCGAGAACGACGCGTCAGCCCTTCTCGGCGCCGATCGTCAAGCCGGCGATGAAGTACCGCTGCAGGGCGAAGTAGACGATCAGGGTCGGCAGGGCGACGTACACCGACGCGGCGGCGACCAGGCTGTCGTTCGTGAAGAACTGGCCCCTCAGATTGGCCAGCGAGGAGGTGATCGGCCGGTCCGCGCCCCGTTGCATCAGGACCACGGCCCAGAAGAAGTCGTTGTAGATCCAGGTGAACTCCAGCGTGGCCAGGGCCGCGAGGGCGGGCAGCGTGAGCGGCATGATGATCTGGGTGTATTGCTTCCAAACGCCGGCGCCGTCGATCCGGGCGGCCTCGTTCAGCGACTTCGGCAGGAGTTTCATGTAGTTGCTGAGGACGAAGGTGCAGAAACCGCTCTGGAAGGCGACGTGGATCAGGATCAGCCCGATAAAGCTCCCGTTGAGTTTGCCCGTCGGCGTGAGGAACGTCGTCGGCAGTTTGACGTGGTTGTAGAACTGGAAGAGCGGTTGGATGATGATCTGCTGCGGCAGCAGGTTGCCGGCGGTGAAGATCATCAGCAGCGTGATGTTGAACCGCCACGAATACCGGCTGCAGACGAACGCGACCATGCTCGCGAACCAGAGCGTGAGCAGCAGCGAGGGCACGAGGATGAGCGCCGTGTTCCGATACTTGTGCAGGATGTCACCCTGGTCCCACGCGCCCCGGTAGTTGTCGAGCGTGAACGAATGCGGCCAGGAGAAAGCGCCGTTCTGCAGGATCTCGGCGAACGGGCGAAACGACGCGAAGAGCGCGCCGACGATGGGGACGAGCCAGACCACGGCCGTGATCGACACGAACGCGTAAAGCAGGACGCGCGCCGGCCGCAGGGGGCGGCGACGCCGGGAAGGGATAGCGGTGCCGGCGATCACGTGTCGGCTCCTTCCTGCGTGTTCCGGTAGTGGTGCGTGACGTACCAGATGACGAAACCGACGCAGAGGACGAAGAGGATCGTCGCGTAGGCGGAGCCGCGACCGACGTTGCCGCCCCCTTCACCCAGCAGATTGTTCGTCGTCAGGATCGAGAGCACTTCCGTCTTCCGCGGCGTGTTGAGCACGAAGATGATGTCGAAGGCACGGAGCGCCTCGATCACCGTGATCACGGCGACGACCACGTTGATCGGTTTGAGCGACGGGAAGATGACGTGCCGGAACGTCTGCCACTCGTTGCTGCCGTCGAGCATGGCCGCCTCCCGGAGCGCGCTGTCGACGCTCTTCAGCCCGGCCAGGTAGAGGACCATGATGTAACCGGCGTGGCGCCAGGCGATCGCGACCAGGATCGCCGCGAAATTCCTCGATATGCCGTAGTTGCTGCCGAACGGGATCAGGAACGACTGGTTGCCGAGCCAGTCGACCGACTTGCCGTGGCCGAACACCTGGGTGGCTAGGCCGTTGTCGGTCGAGTAGATGACGCTCTTCCACATGAAACCGACGACGGCCAGGGAGAGCACGACCGGGGTGAAGAAGACGGCCTGGTAGATGCGCGTCCCCCGCAGGTCGCGGTCGAGCAGGTAGGCCAGGGCGATGCCGAGCGCCGTTGGCCCGACGAAGAGGAAGACGAGGAGGACGGAGTTATTGATCAGCGCCTGGTAGAAATCGATCTTGAAGACCGTAAAGATCTGGTGGTAATTCTTCCAACCGACCCATTTGATGTCGCTGAATCGGATTCCCCGCCAGTTCGTGAACGAGAGCAGGATCGAGGCGATCGTCGGGATCCAGACGAGCACGACGTGGAGGAGCGTCGGGATCCCCGCCATCGCCAGCACGACCCAGCGGTCGCGCCCGTCGAACTGCCGGTAGCGATGGCGGGTCTTCGGCTTGACCAGCGTTGTGGGCGGGTGTTGAACCCGGGTTGCGGTTGCCACTGCTGCCCCCGCTGCGTTGTAGGAGGGAAACGCGCCCGCCGTTACTGGTTGAAGATGGCCTCGGCTTTGCCCTGCATGTCTTTGAGGATCGAGTCGGCCTTGGTGGGGTCGGAAATGAAGTCCGCGAACGACGGGCCGGCGACGTTTTCGGCGAACTCCGGGCTCGTGTCGCGGTCGAGGAACTGGGTCACCGACTCCGCCTCGGCGACCGCCGCCAGCGACTTCTGCTGCAGGGGGCTGAAGATCGACTTGTCGATGTCCTGCGCCGCGCCGATCACACTCGGGTTTTTCGTCACGTACACCGTCTGCGCCTCCTTGGTGCCGAAGTAAAGGAGGAGCTCCTTCGCCGCTGCCTCGTTTTTGGGACTCTTCGCCATCAGCCAGCCGTCGATCGGCGCCTCGATCGTCTTGGTGCCGAACTCGTCGTTCATCGACGGCCAGGGGAAGAAGTCGAGATCGGAGGTGTCGCCGTTGAATGCTTCGCCGACGAAGTTGCCGATCGTCATCATGCCGGCCTGCTTGTTGACGAGGAGGGTCGCCGCCTCTTCCCATTTCCGCCCGTTGGGGGTGTCCTGATGGTAGGGAAGGAGGTCCGCCCAGGTCGTGAAAACGTTCTTGACGCGATCGTCGGTCCACTTCTCCTTGCCGGCCATCAGGTCGATGTGGAACTGGTAGCCGTTCATGCGGAAGTTGAGCTGGTCGAAGGTGCCCATCGCCGGCCATCGGCCGTCGTTGCCGAACGCGAACGGGACGATGCCGGCGGTCTTCATGTTGTCGGCCAGGCTCTTCAGCTCGTCGAAGGTCGTCGGCACCTTCCAGCCCTTCTCGGCCCAGAGACTCGGGCGGTAATGGATGCCCCAGCAGTAGTAGGTCCACGGCACGAAGTAGAGCTTGCCGTCCTGCCCGGTCGAGGCGAGCTTGAAACCGGCGGACATGGTGTCGTTCAGACCGGACGCCCAGACGTCGTCGATCGGTCCCAGCAGATCCTGGGCGGCGAAGTACTGCATCCGGTAACCCGCGAACCAGGGGATCACGTCGTCCGGGCTCTGCAGGTAGGTCGTGATGTTCTGCTGGAACGTGTTGTGGTCGACTTCGTTGAGTTTGATCTTGACGTTCTTGTTGGGGAAGGCGTCGATGGCGGCGTGCAGCGCCGCCTTGGGTACGGGGTCGGAGTAGTTCGAGCCGACGGGGAGGTCACCGGTGGCCTTGCCGGGTTCGACCTGGGCCTGGGCGCTGGCACGGCCGAGCGGCCAGCCGAGTCCGAGCGCCGCGGCGCCGGCCGCCGCCCCCTTCAACAGACCGCGCCGACCAATTGTATAGCCGAGCAGCGACGGACTGGGCGAACGATCACTACCGCGAGTAGCCATACGCACCCCTTCGTTGAGCGACCTGTGGCAGCAGCGTCACAGGCGACCGCGATCTGAACCGTTCAGACTCGCCGACATTATGCCCCCCTGCGAGGCGATGTCAACAAAACCGGCGACGAACGTATGCCGCGCGACCGAGTCTTGGCGCGCGTTCGCCGATGGCGTACGACGTGGTAGCGCCAAGCCGCACCTGCTGCGAAGATGTGGCGGCCCGCAGAGGCGGGTCATCTCGTGTCAGGAGGCTCCCACCGTGGTCACGTCGCTCCCCTCGATCCCGCCGACCTTCGCGCTCGGCGTCTGCGATTACCCGGAGCACGTGCCGTGGGAACAGTGGAAGCACTATCCCGACCGTCAGCGGGAGCTGGGCATCACCTACGTCCGGATCGCCGAATTCGCGTGGTCGAAGATCGAGCCGCGCGAGGGCGAATTCGACTGGAAATGGCTGGACGACGCGGTGCAAGCCCTGGCTGCCGCCGGCCGGCAGATCGTGATGTGCACGCCGACGGCGACGCCGCCGGCGTGGCTGATCCGCAGCCACCCGGAGATCCTGCCGGTCGGCAAAGACGGCCACGTCCGCACCTTCGGTTCGCGCAAGCACTACGACCACGCGAGTCCCGTCTACCGGGAGCACTCCCGCCGGATCACGCGGGGGATCGCCGGGCGGTACGGGCGGCACCCGGCGGTCGCCGGCTGGCAGACCGACAACGAATGGGGGTGCCACGGCACGACCCGCTCCTACGGCGGGGCCAGCCAGATCGTGTTCCGCTCCTGGCTCGCGCGGCGGTACGGCACGCTCGCGGCGCTGAACTCGGCGTGGGGCAACGTCTTTTGGAGCCAGGAGTACACGGACTGGCAACAGGTCGACCCGCCCAACCAGACGGTGACCGAACCGAATCCCTCGCACGTGCTCGATTTCGCGCGGTTCGCCAGCGACATGGTCGCCGAGTTCCAGGCGGAGCAGGTCGCGATCCTGCGGGAACTCTCACCCGGCCGCTGGATCACCCACAACTACATGATGCAGTTCATGGAGTTCGACCACTACGCGAACTGCGAGGCGCTCGACTTCGCCTCGTGGGACTCCTACCCCCTCGGTCAGGTCGAGCGGTTCCTACCCGACACCGAGAAGCTGCGGTGGGCGCGGACGGGCCACCCCGATCTCATCTCGTGGAACCACGACGTCTACCGCGGTCTGAAGGGCCGCCGCGCCTTCTGGGTGATGGAGCAGGGCGTCGGGCAGGTCAACTGGGCCGCCTCGAACTGCCTGCCCGCGGCCGGCGCGGCGGCGCTCTGGACGGCGCAGGCCTACGCCCACGGCGCGAGTTGCGTCTCCTACTTCCGGTGGCGGGCGGCGACGATCGCCCAGGAGTTGATGCACTCCGGCCTGCTGCGGCACGACGAGACGCTCGACCGCGGCGGCGAGGAGGTGGCCGGACTCGAACTGCACGGGCTGCCGAACGCGGAGGTGCCGGCGCGGGTCGCACTGCTGCACGACTACGAATCGCAGTGGATCTACGACGAGCAGCCGCACAGCGAGGGCGCCAGCTACCTCGGGCAGGCGATGCTGTTCTACGGCGGGCTGCGCGCGCTCGGGGTCGACGTCGACATCCGCCACCCGGACCACGATTTGAGCGGGTACGACGTGATCGTCGCACCGGCGCTCCAACTGATGGGCGAGGACCGCGCCCGGCATCTGGCGAGCTACGCGGCGATGAGTCGCCTGGTGTTCGGACCGCGCACGGCGTACCGAACGCCGACCGGCCGCGTCCACGAGGACGGTCAGCCGGGTCCGCTGCGGGGACTGGTCGGTCACCGGCTGCTCAACTTCGACGGCATGCGGCCGGGTCTGACGGTGCGCGCCGGCGGGCACCTCGTCGAGACGTGGGCGGAGTCGTACGAACCGGCCGGCGCCGAGGTGCTCGTGACCTACGACGACGGACCGCTGACCGGCCAGGCGGCGGTCACGCGCCACGGCAACGCGTTCTCGGTCGGCGCGTGGAGCGAGACCTTGCTCGGATCGGTGCTGGCGCAGGTGTTGACGGAAGCGGGGGTGGCGGTGACGCCGCTGCCAGAGGGCGTCAGGGTTTCCCGCCGGGGCGGCAGCGAGG
The DNA here is from genome assembly GCA_036558305.1 of Thermomicrobiales bacterium. Taxonomy (GTDB): domain Bacteria; phylum Chloroflexota; class Chloroflexia; order Thermomicrobiales; family UBA6265; genus DATBFX01. The sequence goes on from DATBFX010000589.1 coordinate 10,215, forward strand.
TCTGGATGAACTTCAACCCGGAGCCGGCGACGCTGCCGGACGGCGCGACGATCGGCCCGGTCTCGTTCCGGTTCCGTGGCCAGATGAACCGTTCGGCACGTTTGACGGGTTGAACGGCGAAGGGAGGGAGCCGATCGAACCGACGGGTGGCGACGCGCCGTCAGTTCGGCTATCGCTTGTTGCGTCGCGGATCGAGCAGATCGCGCAAGCCGTCGCCGGTGAGGTTGAGGGCGAGAACGAGGAAGAAGATGGCGAGACCGGGAAAGATCGAGAGCCACGGGTCGTCGCGGATGTACCGGCGTCCGGCGGCGAGGTCGGCGCCCCAGGAGGGGGTGGGGGGCTGGGCGCCGAGACCGAGGAAGGAGAGGGCGGTTTCGTTCAGGATCGCGAAGGCGAAACCGAGCGAGATGAGGACGACGACCGGACCGAGGGTGTTCGGCAGGATACCGCGGAAGATGATGCGGGGGACCGAGGCACCGATCGAGCGCGCCGCCAGGACGTATTCGTTTTCCTTTTCCGCGATCATCGCCGAGCGGGAGACGCGGGCGAATTCGGGAATGGCGATCAGACCGATCGCGATGATCGCCCCCTTCTCGCCGACACCGGTGATGGCCAGGATCGCGATCGCCATCAGGATGACGGGGAAGGCGAACATGGCGTCGAGGAAGCGGCTGATGATGGCGTCGGGCCACCCGCCGAAAAACCCGGCGAACAGACCGAGTGGCAGACCGACGAGGGAGGCCAGACCGACGGAGACGACGGCGATCGTGAACGAGACACGGGTGCCGAAGACGACGCGGCTGAAGATGTCGCGTCCCTTGTCGTCGGTGCCGAAGAGGTGGTCGGCGCTCGGTGGTTGGAGGAGTGCCTTGAAGTTCGGTTTCGCCGGGTCGTAGGGGGCGATCGCGGGGGCGAAGACGACGCAGACGAGGAAGAGGCCGATCATGAGCAGTCCGACGGTGAAGGTTTTCCACCGACCGGCGCCCGCGAGTAGGCGGATCGGGGCGCTGCGTCGCGCTCTCCGCCGGCGCCCGGCAGTGGCGTAGCGGCCGGCTTGCTCGGCCCCTTCCAGCGCCGTGCCCATCAGATCGCCCCGCGACCGACGCGAATCCGGGGATCGAGGATGGCGTAGATGACGTCGACGACGATGTTGATGAGGACGAACCCGGAGGCGACGACGAGGACGACCCCCTGGATGACCGGGTAGTCGCGGTTGCCGATCGCGCTGACCGCCAGGTCACCGATCCCCGGCAGCGCGAAGACGTTCTCGATCACGACCGCGCCGCCGATCAGGTAGCCGAGTTGCACGCCGAGGACGGTCACGAACGGGATCAGCGAGTTGCGCAGCATGTAGCCGGAGATCACCCGCCGTTCCGCCAAACCCTTCGCCCGCGCGACCAGGACAAACTCCTGCGACATCGTCTGCAACATACTCGATCGCAGGTAGCGTGTCAGCGGCCCAGAGAGGAAGACGCCGAGGGTGAAGGCCGGCAAGATCATCGTTTTGAGACTGGCGGTGAAGTCGGTGAAGGGGCTGATGTAGCCCTCGAGCGGCACCCACTTCAGTTTCACGCCGAACACGATCACGAGCATGATCCCGAGCCAGAACCCCGGAATCGAGACGCCGAGGAATGCCCAGGTCGTCGCGACGAGATCGACCCAACTGTTGCGCTTGAGCGCGGCGATCGTCCCGGCCGGCAGCGCGATCGCGACGGCGATGAGGAGCGAAAGTAGGGCCAGGTAGAGCGTGATCGGGAGCGAGTGACCGATCAGGCGCCAGACCGACGTCTGGAACACCAGCGACTTGCCGAGGTCACCCTGCACGACGTGCTGAAGCCAAATGCCGTAACGCACCGGTAGCGGCTTGTCCAGCCCCATCCGGTGATGCATCGCCGCCAGGTTTTCCTTGGAAGCCCCTTGGCCCAAGACGACCATCGCCGGATCGCCCGGGATGAAATAGACGACGAGGAAGACGATCCCGGAGATCAAGAAGAGCACCGGAACCCCTTGCAGCAGGCGGCGGAGGATGTAGTTACCCATCACCGATCAGACGGACAGACGGACAGACGGACAGACGGACAGACGGACAGACGGACAGAAATCTTCTCCTTCCGCCTGTCCGTCTGTCC
>DATBFX010000590.1:0-1509 GCA_036558305.1 Thermomicrobiales bacterium
GTCCTCGAGGACGACCGCTTCGAACGTCTTTTCGCTGACCGGCATGGCCGACTCCAATCGCGATCTCGCGATCCACTCCGCGATCGTCGCATCGACGAGGTCAGTCTACGCCACCCCCGCCACCTTCGCCGCCTCCCAGAACCCGGCCTCGCAGTCGTCCCAGACGATCTGGGGTACGACGCCCTGCGAGGCATCGGTACAGCCGACCATCCGGTTGCTCGCGGCGACGCGGCGCTGACGGGTGCGGAGCCGTTCCAGGCGCTCGGTGAAGAGCACGTCGCGTCGGCTGAGCAGATCGGCGTCGGCGAGTTGGATCCGGTCCCCGTGGAGGGCCGCCGGGTCGAGCAGGTCGATGCGGCGGGCGCGGAAGCGGAGGTGGAGGAGGTCACCGGTCTGGAGGCGGGCGATGTTGCCGCCGCGCGCCGCCTCGGGGACGACGTGGCCGACGGCGGCGCCGTAGCTGACGCCGGAGTAGCGGCCGTCGCTGATCAAGGTGGCGAGTTTGCGGATCGCCCGATTGGCGTTGATGTGCTGCATCGGCGTGAACATCTCCGGCATGCCGAACGCCTCCGGTCCCTGCGAGGCGATGACGATGCCGAGCTTCAGGGTGCCGTTCGCCACCATCAGGTCGAACAGCGCGGCGTAGGGCAACGCTTCGCCATCAGCGACGTCGAGTCCGAGGGGAGGCGCGTTGTGTCGCCAGATGGCGCGAAGATCGGCTTCGGCGAAGGTCTCCTCGTCGCGAAGGCGGTCGAGGAGGTGGACATCGAGGAGGGCGTCGTTGGCGGCGTCCTCGCTTTCGTAGAAGAGGACGAAGGCGGCCTGGTCGTCGAAGTGGTCGACCTGCCGCTCCGGCATGCCGCTGATCTTGACGACCGCGCTCTCGAACCAGTTGCTCTGGAGGACGTCGACACCGGAGACGGCGCGGCGCGGGGTGGCCAGGATGACCGGGTTGTCGGCGACGCCTTCGGCGCTCAGGTTGGCCGGATCGGCGAGACGCTCGCCCCAGGTGGTGCCGGTGACGGTCATCGCGTCGAGGTCCATCGGTACGCCGTTGCGGGTCATCTCGTAGACGAGGGTTTCCATGCCGCGGATGTCGCCGGCGCAGCAGTGTTGGGCGAGGGCGAAGATGTCGCGCCCCTGGGTCAGGGAGTAGTTGAAGAGGTCGGGGATCGGGTGGCTGTGGTGGATGCGGTCGAGGTCCCAGATCGAGAAGCGGTAGCCGGCGTAGATGGCCGCGCCGACGAGGTGCATCAGCAGGTTGGTCGAACCGCCGGAGGCGCTGTGGAGGCGGACCGCGTTCCCCATGTTCTGGCGGACGATCTCGGCGACGCCGCACTCCGGCCGGTTGACGAGCTGGACCAGATCGTCGACGACCGCGTTCACCTGGGCCGTCGTCGGCGGATCGGTCAGCAGTTCGACGGCGGGATGGGCCAGACCGAGGGCAGCCACGAGGTGACGCGAGGAGTTGCCGGTGCCGTTGAAGGCGCAGATACCGCCCTTGGCGTC
>DATBFX010000591.1:0-17459 GCA_036558305.1 Thermomicrobiales bacterium
TTCTGGGAGGCGGCGAAGGTGGCGGGGGTGGCGTAGACTGACCTCGTCGATGCGACGATCGCGGAGTGGATCGCGAGATCGCGATTGGAGTCGGCCATGCCGGTCAGCGAAAAGACGTTCGAAGCGGTCGTCCTCGAGGACAGCGACGGCCAATGGGAGCTGCATCGCGGAAAATTGCGGGAGAAGCCGACCATGAGTTTCGGCCACAACGTCTCGGCCCGCGAGTTAGCTTACCAACTGACCGCCCAATTGGACCGGCGCGAATACCACGTCTTCCAAAACAGTGGCCACCTTCGGGCACCCGACGGCAACATGTACATTCCTGACGTTGCCGTTGTCCCTGTCGCGCTGATGTCGCAATTCAGCCTTAGCCCGGCGCGGTTCGAAGTCTACGACCAACCACTCCCCTTCCTCACCGAGGTTTGGTCGCCAAAGACTGGGACATTCGACGTGGACACCAAGTTTCCGGCGTACCGGTTGCGCGGCGATGCGGAGATCTGGCGTCTGCACCCGTTCAAACGTACGCTGAAAGTCTGGCGGCGGCAATCGGACGGCGGCTACGAAGTGAGCGATTACGAGGGAGGCTCCGTTCGTTTGCACGCACTGCCGTGGGTGGCGATCAACCTGGATGCTCTCTTTGGCTCAATGTAGAGCGACATCTTGCCGGAACGCGGGGTCAGCCATGCCAGTCAGCGAAAAGACATTCGAAGCGGTCGTCCTCGAGGAGACCGAGGCCAGGTGGGAACTCCACGGTGGAAAGCTTCGGGAGAAGCCGCGGATGAGTTACGGCCACAATCGGCCAGGACGTCGTCTGGCTCGGCAACTCATCACGCAACTCGATCCGGACGAGTACGACGTATTGCTGAACGACGGTCATCTCATCGCCCTTGGCGGATTCTCGTACGTGCCGGACGTCGCGGTCGTTCCCGCCACGATCGCCTCGGTCTTCGAGGCCGATCCCCGGCGTTTCGAAGAATATGCAGATCCGCTGCCCTTCCTCACCGAGATCTGGTCCCCTTCGACGGGGAACTACGACATCGACCAGAAGATTCCCGCCTACCGCCTCCGCGGCGACGCCGAAATCTGGCGCCTGCACCCGTTCGAGCGGACGCTCACCACTTGGCGGCGACAACTGGACGGGCTCTACCAGGAGAGCCATTACGACGGGGGCACCGTGCGACTGCACGCGCTGCCATGGGTGACGATCGACGTGGACGCGCTCTTCACGTCAGCGTAGGCCGACCGCCTTCCGTGCGGAAGGGTAAAACGATGCCGATCACCGCGAAGACATTCGAACTCGTCGCGCTCGAAGACATCGACGGCAATTGGGAACTCCACGACGGACATCTACGGGAGAAGCCGCCGATGAGTTTCGGCCACAACGAATCGGCGTGGGAACTTGCCGATCAACTCATTCGGCAACTGACCAGGGACGAGTATCGTGTCTTCCAGAATCGCGGACACCTGCGTGCGCCGAACGGCAATACCTACATACCGGACATAGCCGTCGTCCCGGTCGCGTTGATGTCGCGATTCAACGTCGATCCTACACGGTTCGAGGTCTACGACGAACCGGTGCCGTTCCTCACCGAGGTCTGGTCGCCGAAAACTGGAACCTTTGACATCGACACGAAAATCCCCGCCTATCGTCTCCGCGGCGACGCCGAAATCTGGCGCCTGCACCCCTTCGGGACATCGCTGACGATCTGGCGGCGCCAACCGGACGAGAGCTACCAGGAGAGCCATTACGAAGGCGGCGCCGTGCAACTACACGCGTTGCCATGGGTGACCATCGACGTGGACGCGCTCTTCGTGGCAGGCTGAGTGATCTCGCCAGATCCCGGAACGGTTCAGGCAGGTGGCGCATCGCCTGTTCAGCGAACGCGACTCTCCTGGGGCGGCTCTTCACAAGGCTCGACGTGCCAGATCGTCTCGGCGCCCCCCGCCAGCGCCAACTCGGCGAGGAAGTCCGCGAGCCGGTCGCGCGGCACGTAATAACTGTTCTCGTGGGGCGCGTGTAGCGCCGGCGTATCGAGCCGGGTCACGACCCGATAGAACGGCGGCAAGAGCGCCAGCGCCTCATCGCGCGGCTCCCCATGCCGATAGTGGTACCGGCTCCCCCGCACCGCACTGACCCAATCGACCTCGGCCCAACCGCTCCCATCCGGATTGTCCGGAATCCAAAGCCGGTCATCGCAGGGGGACAGGGGGACAGGGGGACAGGGGGACAGACGAGCGTCGGGAGTCGGGAGTTGGGAGTCGTCCTCTGGCGCCTGCGTTCTGTCCCCCTGTCCCCCTGTCCCCCTGTCCCCCTCCATCACGCCCCCTCGATCCGCCGGTACGCGCCCTCGTAGTTGATGAGCGGGTCGTCGGTGTCGTCGCCGAGGCCGAGGGCGAGGATGTCGCCGACCACGATGACGTGGTCGCCCCCGTCGTGGATCGCGCCGACGCGACAGTCGAACCACGCGAGGGCGTCCCGTAGGATGGGAGAGCCGGTCGCAGCGAGGCTATAAGGGATACCGGTGAAGCGGGGATCGGGGAGCGGTCCGCGGCCGGCAAAGCGGTCGGCCTGGAACTCGTGGGCGCGGTCGAGGACGGAGACGGCAAAGACGCCGGAGGCGGTCACGGCTCGGGCCGAGGACGAATCGCGTTCCAGGCAGGCGAGGACCAGTGGCGGCGCCAGGGAGACGACGGTAAACGCGCTGACGGTGATCCCTCGGAATATCGCCCCCCCCTCCGCTCCCTCACGCGTCGTCAAGACGGCGACCCCGCTCGGCCACCGGCGCCGGGCGGCTCGCATCGCCTCATCGGTCGGCTCTCCAATGAGGACGTCGTGCCGGGCGGCCGAGCGCGACCCGGCGCCGGTGGTGATGCGGCCGAAGCTGCCGCGCGGTGGCGGGAGACCATCGCTCACCGGCGATCCTCCGGGTAGGGCAGGTAGGTCTCGGCGAACTTGACGAGCGCTTCTACGGCGCGGTCGAAATCGGGATCGCGTTGCTTGCCGGCCCGCTCGCGGACGTGGAGCTCGACGTCCGGGTGAAGTTGGAGACGGCGCCAGCGGTCCTCGACGGGGCGCGTCTGCACCTCCAGCAGCGCGGCGATGTCGCGGTCGGTCAACTCGGCCAACCGGGTCTTGATGTCCTCCAGCGGCAGGTGGTCGTTTTTCAGGAGCTGGATCATCCGCAACCGCAGCAGGTGCCCGAGATCGTACGTCGCGCTCGGACCGCGCCCATGGGCCGGTTGGAGCAAACCGCGGGTGATGTAGTAGCGGATCGTCCGCGCATCCAACCCGGTCTCGCGCTCCAAATCCGACATCGCGTAGCGGTGCGGTTCCGGCACCGCGGGGATCGCGACCGGGCGACCTCGCGGCGGTGGAGCGCCACGGGCGAGACCGCCGCCCCGTTCGTCGTACCCGCGTTCACGACCATTGCGATCGGTCATCGTCCGGCCTCGCGTCCCTCTTCCCCGAACGGCACGCGTCGTGCAGTCGCGCCGGTGAAAGTGTGCCACGCTGACCGATCGAAAGGAGCCGATCGATGTCCGATACCGCACCCGACGCCACGGCCGACGTGATCGCCCGCATCCACGACACCCTGGCCGAGGCCGACATCCACGTCGCCGTCGAGATCGCGGACGGCACGGTCTTCCTCAGCGGCGAACTTGATTCCGAGGCGAACCGGCAGGCCGCTCTCGACGTCGCCCACGCGATTGCCGATCCCGGCGGTCTGAAGGTCGACGACGCGCTCGACGTGCTGCCGGACGAACCCGAGGAGGTCTACGACGATCCCGGACCGACCGCGCGCGCCGAGTTCGGCTACATCGATCCCGATCGCGACGACAACCTGCAACTCGACCCCGGATTCGAGGGCGATCCCGACTTCACCGACGACGTCGGCACCACCGACTCGGAAGAAGCCGCGGCAGAGGCGGTCCCCTACTTCCCACCCACCGATCCGGTCGTCCGTCCGTCCGACGACGCGGAGGAACTGGAGGTCGTCGGCGGATTCGAGGCGACATCGATGGACGACGAGGAGGAACAAGGAGCGAGTTTCGACATCCGGCCGGACGACGACATCTCCCAGGCCGTCCTGCGCAAGTTGCGGGAAGACGCGCTGACGACCGACCTGGTGATTCACGTGGTGACGCGCAACGGCATCGTCCACCTCCGCGGCGAGGTACCGACCCTCGAAGACGCCGAAGATGCGGAGGCGGTCGCCGCGCGAGTCGCCGGGGTGAAAGAGGTCCAGGAGGAGTTGGTCGTCGCGTCGCTGCGGGAGGCAAGGCAGCGGTAGAATGGCGATCGACCCTCACCCCCTGCCCCCTCTCCCGGTCTGCGGGAGAGGGGAACGAGCCGACAGGGCACCACGGGGCAAGATGCGGGTTTCGATCGGTTGGGCGCGCAATCGTTGGTGTGGTTCGGAATCGCCGGCGGGGCGGCGCTCTTCGCGCTGTCGCTGTTGCATGCACGCTATATCGCGAAACAGCCGCAGGCGGTAAGGTCGCGGGGCAGCTACACCCTTTTTGCGCTGCTGATGCTGTTTTTCGCGCTCGGTGCGGCGGTGGCCGGCATCATCTCGTTGCAGTAGAGGGCGATGTGGGAACTGGCGTCGGGGAAAGGTTCGCGCCGCGGTTTGTGGGGACGGTCCACCTCTCGCCCCTGCCGGGATCGGCGCGCGGCGGCCGGGCGAGCGATCTCGCTTCCGTCATCGACCGGGCGCGGTGCGATGCCGCCCTCTATGCCGAGGGCGGCGCGAACGCCCTGATCGTCGAGAACTTCGGCGACGTGCCGTTTGCGCGGAACCGGGTCGACGCGCACGTCGTGGCGGCGATGACGTTGGCGGCGGCGGCGATACGCGAGGAGACCGGCTTACCGGTCGGCGTCAACGTCCTGCGCAACGACGTCTTGAGCGCGGTGGCGATCGCGGCGATGACGGGCGCGCGGTTCGTGCGGGCCAACGTCTACGTCGGGGCGGCGGTCACCGATCAGGGGGTGATCGAAGGGCGCGCCGACGCGGTGCAGGCGCTGATCCGCCGACTCGGCGCCGAGATCGAGGTCTGGGCGGACGTCGACGTCAAGCACGCCGCACCGCTCGCGGCACGACCGGTCGCCGATCTGGCCGAGGATGCCGTCGAGCGCGGACTCGCCGGGGCGGTCATCGTGACGGGTCGCGCGACCGGGCAGCCGGCGGCAACGGACGACCTGCGGGCGGTCCGCACCGTGGTACCGGAAACGCCACTCTATGTCGGCAGCGGTGTCACGGCAGACACCGTTGGCTCGCTGCTGCGCATCGCCGATGGGGTGATCGTGGGGACGGCCGCAAAAGTCGATGGCGTGGTGACGAACCCGGTCGACGTCGAACGGGTGCGGGCGATCGCACGGGCGGCCCAACTTCCCCCTCGCCCTCGGAAGGGAGAGGGGGCCAGGGGGTGAGGGCTGCTACGGATCACCTTCCTTCGAATTCCGGCCGGCGGCGTTCGGAGAAAGCCGCTAAACCTTCGGCATAGTCCGCGGTGGCGTCGAGCGGGCGACGGTGGCGGGCGACCGCACGGCGGGCATCGGGTCCGGCCAACCCGATCGACTCGACCAGCGCCCGCTTGACGGCACGGACGGCGAGCGGCGCGTTGGCCGCGATCTCTTCGGCGAGATCACGCGCGGTCCGAAGAAACCGATCGGACGGGACGAGGCGGTCGACGAGTCCGATCCTGAGCGCCTCGTCCCCATACACGTTGCGGCCGGTGTAGAGGAGATCGCGGGCGGCGCCGGCGCCGACGAGTTGGGGCAAACGAACCACGCCGCCGGCACCGGGGAAAACGCCGATCTTGACTTCGGGATAACCGAACACGGCGTCCTCCGCGGCCACGCGGAGATCGCAGGCGACCGCCAGTTCCGCCCCGCCGGCGAGGGCGAACCCGCGGACGGCGGCGATCGTCGGGGCGGGGAAATCGGCCAGCGCATCGCAGACGGCGTTGATCGATGCCGTGTGCGCGGTCAGTTCGGCGGGCGTCATCGTCCGCCGCTCGACGAGGTCGGCACCGGCGCAGAACGCCCTGTCCCCGGCACCGGTCAGGATCAGCGCCCGCAGGTGCTCCTCGCGCGCGAGGTCCGTCAAAGCGGCGAGGAGATCGGCGGCGAGTTGGCGGGAGAGGGCGTTGCGGGAGGCGGGACGGTTAAGGGTGAGAATCGCAATCGCCCCCGTGCGCTCGATCAGGATCGTTTGTTCCACCGAGACTCCACCTCTCCGCGCGATCGCTGGTGCGCTCCCCTCAATTCCTGGATCTCATCCGCCAAACACACCTCCGGGCCGCTCTCAATGCAGATCGCGTTCGCGCCGGGATCACCCCCCTCGATGCGAGGCGTCGTCCTCCCTCTACCCGGCGACGTTCGTTCCGGACGCAATCGCCCTGGGGCGACGACTCGACGGGACGCGAAGGGCGCGTCTACCGAGTTCCCTCTTCGGCTCACCTTCTCCAAGACGATCAAACCGGCAACCCGATCCACCGGCCGGAAACCGCCATCTCCAACAACCTCGTCGACGAAGCGGGTGACGCCGGGAAAGTCGCTTTTGCCGTAGTCGTGGAAGGCGATGTAACCGCGTGGTACGACCCACGGGGCGAAGTGACGGAAATCACTGGAGACACTCTCGTAGTCGTGGAGCGCGTCGATAAACAGGAGACCGATCGGTCGGGTCCACTTCACGGCCGTTGAGCGCGCCCTGATCGGGACGACGACGTCGGCGACGCCGACGCTCTCCATATTGCGCAAGAAACGGGCAAACGTCGGCTCGCTCTGGACGACCTGATCGGCGACCGACAACTCCCCTTCGTGCGGATCGATCGCGTAGACCCTCACCCCTGGCCGAACGGCCTTGGCCGCCATCCCGAAGACCACCGTCGATTTCCCGCAGTAGCTTCCGAGTTCCACCACGGCGTACGGCCGGCGAAACCGGGTCACCGTCCAGACCGTCAGCGCGAGGAGCAGGTCCGCCTCATCGTCGTACAAGTATCCCTCGATGCCTTGCATCGCCCGAATGATCGGCATTGCCCGCGGCCACGGGAGTCGTCGCGGCGCTCCGTTTGCTCGCATCGTGCGCACTCCCCTGTCTCCGGGATCGTATCGAGAGCCCACTTCCCGAGCAAGTCCTGCCAACCCGAGCGCGTACTGCCCACCGCCTACGCGAGCGCGACGTCCTCGGCCGTCTGCTGGACGGCGGCGGGCGATCCGAGCGAAAGCACGACGATCGACCCCATCAGGAGCACGCCGCCGATCCAACCGAGCGCGCCGAGTCGCTCGTCGAAGATCGCCCAGGCGAGGACGGCGGCGATCAGCGGTTCGAGCAGGGTGACGATGCTGGCCGTCGTGGCCGGCAGATCCTGGAGACCGCGCTGGTAGAGCCAGTAGGCGACGACGGAGGGAACGATGCCCAGGTACAAGAGCAGAAACCACCCCGAAACCGGCACCCGCAGCGTGAGATCGTGGCCGGCGAGCAGCGGCGTGAAGGCGATGACGCCCGACGGGAAACCGATCGCCAGCGGTCGCAGCGCGTGATGGCGTCCGGCGAGCGACCGGCTGACAAGGACGTGGCAGGCAATCCCGGCCGCGCAACCGAGCGCGAGGAGGACCCCGACCGTGGTCGATCCGTTGCCTTCCCCGCCCCCGGACTGCGAGCCGACCAGCAGCGCCGTGCCGACGAGCGCGCCGACCAGAGCGGCGATTGTCCGCTCGTTCAACCGCTCGCCGAGGAACGCGACCGAGGCAATGGCGACCAACACCGGCGGCACGCAGAGCGAGATCAACGTCGCCGACGAGACGCCGAGGCGGGCGACGGCGGCGAGGTACAGCCACTGGTAGACGATCAGGATCACGCCGAGACCGACCATGATCCCGCGGTCGCGCCGGGAAGCACGGAACAGATCCGACCCGAGGGCGCGCCGGGCCAACAGCAGGTAGATCGGACTGGCGATGAGGGCACGGAGCCAGGTGACGGTGACCGCGTCGAGATCGGTGTGCCGGTAGAGGAGTTTCGCGGCGACACCGATCGTCCCCCAGATGACCCCCGTCCCGACCAGGCACGCGAAGGCCCGCCGGTGCCTCCCCAATCCCGTCGTCGCGGCCAACCCGTCCCGTCTCCCATTTCGCACCGACTCCGCACGTCCCCAACCGGGTACGCCATGCCGCATGCTACCATCGCGCTCTGATCCGCAACGTGCACCACGGAGAGCGCCGAGTATGACCGTGCCGCCGCCCACCGTCGATCAAGCCTCGCCCGGTTTCCTCGAAGAATCGCCGCGCCTTCGCGACCTGCGCGACGGCGTCCGCGCCGTCTGCGCCCGCTTCCCCGACGCGTACTGGCGCGACCTGGACGCGAATCGGGAGTACCCGGAAGCGTTCGTCCGCGCGATGACGGAGACAGGGTGGCTCGGCGCGTTGGTCCCGCGGGAGTTCGGCGGTCTCGGTCTGGGGCTGTCCGAGGCGTCGGTCATTCTCGAAGAGGTCAACCGCCAGGGAGGCAACGCCGGTCCGGCGCACGCCCAGATGTACATCATGGGCACCCTCCTCAAACACGGCAGTGAGGACCAGAAACGCCGCTACCTGCCGGGGATCGCCGACGGTTCGCTCAGGCTGCAAGCGTTCGGCGTCACCGAGCCGGAGGCCGGAACCGACACCACCCGCATCACGACCACGGCCGTTCGCCGGGGCGACCGCTACCTGATCTCCGGTCGCAAGATCTACATCTCCCGCGTCCAACACTCGGACCTGATGCTGCTGCTGGCGCGCACTTCACCGCGCGACGAGGCGCGACCGGCGGAAGGACTGAGCCTCTTCCTGGTCGATCTCCGCCAGGCGGGCGAAGCGATCAAACTGCGGCGCCTGCGGATGCTGATGAACAACGAGACGAACGAGGTCGAGATCAAGGACCTGGAAGTCCCGGCCGAGAACCTGGTCGGTCTCGAGGGTCAGGGGTTCCGGCAGATCATCGACGGCTGGAACGCCGAGCGCATCCTGATCGCCGCCGAGTGCGTCGGCGACGGTCGCTGGTTCGTCGAACGCGCCGCCCGCTACGCCTCGGAGCGCGTCGTCTTCGGCCGCCCGATCGGCGCCAACCAGGGGGTGCAGTTCCCGATCGCCGCCGCCCACGCCCAGGTCGAAGCCGCCGATTTGATCCGCCAACGCGCCTCCGCCCGCTTCGACGCCGGTCTTCCCTGCGGTCCCGACGCCAACCTCGCCAAATACCTCGCCGCCGAGGCGAGCTGGGCCGCCGCCAACGCCTGCGTCGACACCTTCGGCGGCAACGGTTTCAATGCCGACTACGACGTCGAGCGCAAGTTCCGCGAAACGCGCCTGTACCGGGTGGCCCCGATCTCGAACAACCTCGTGCTGGCGTACATCGGGCAGCGGGTGCTGGGGATGCCGCGGAGTTATTAGCGGGTCGTCGATTGACGGACCGATTTCTGGGTGTCATGCTCAGGTTGAAGCGCGTGTCCATCCGGAGGAACGAGCGATGACAGCGACAATTCACAAGACCACCGAAACGATGCTTTGGCCCGACGGGCACCTCGACGTTCCCGCGGAGATCCGTCAGGAACTTGGGATCGCAGGCGGATGGGCGTGCACCATCGAGGTCGTCGACGGCACGCTCGTCGTGCGTCCAGAAGAAGCCATTCCTGACGAGGACCTGTGGGCGTACACACCCGAGCACCTGGCTGACCTTCGCGAAGCGCTTGCAGAACCGCCTGACCAAGCTCTCCGGCTCTCCCCACGCGATCTCCGAGATCTCATGGAACAACGGATCACCGTGGACGAACTCCGCGCGCGACCGAATCAATGAGCGAAAGTGGGTCATTCCCATCACTCGAGTTTACGGACCGATTTCTCGGGAGCTTGTACGGAGGGCGCTTCAGCGCGTCGGAGATCGACCGTATCCTCCGCGCCCTGCATTTGCTTGACGAGGACGAACGCCATCCGTCGCTCAGGGTGCACCAGCTCAAGCGGAACCTGCGTGGTGAATGGTCAGCCTCTGCATCAGATGAGCTACGGATCACCTTTATCAGACTCGACGGTGGGCGCAAGCGACTCCAAACCGTGAGTCGGCACTATGAGGGCTGAAAACGGCGAGTGGTCTGCGCGGAGGATGCGAACTGAGTGACGAGCCCGATCACTGACCCGCACCACCTGCCTGTGGAATCGTGGTTAGGGCCAAGCTCTGTACTCGGTGTCGCCACGAGGGCGGTCCGTTTGGGCTGACGGTTTGATTTGGCGGAGGCGTTTGGCCGCCGCAGCCACGACCGCACCCGAGTAGAGAACCAGGAGGATGAACTGTTGGCAAAGCACGAATGGACGGAAGATGACGTCGCAGCAGTCGTGGTCAATCCTTTTTATGCCGTGAACTTCGAAGCAAACCTTTGCCTTGAACACCCGACCCTTGTGAGCAAGGAAGAATGGGTGAGAGCGAATCTCCGCCTGATGGAGGAACTGGGTACCGAGCGCTGGCTATACCGCCTTCTCGAGATCCTCGAAACGGGCGGCCCGAGCAATCCCGAAGAGGGAGGGGACGGACCGGCTGGCTTTGGCCCTCTACCGTCTCGGCAACAGCGGCGGCTCCAACAGCGCCGTCAAGCAAAGCGGGCGAGTACCTAAAACTCCACCGACCGCAACCCGAGTTCAACGCACAGAGAATACGTTTCGTCCGCGGACGGCCGGCAGCGCCATTGACCCGTATCCGCGCCAATTGACGGACCGAGCCGTTGCTGTCATGCTCAGGCCGCGGTCCACGCCCCTTCGGAGGTGGACCTAGTGTGTCGGCCCAAAACCTGAAGGATCTCCTCGAAGGGCGGATCGAGTTGGACGAGTTGCTCGCCCGGTGCGATCGGTGATGGCAGGAGAAGATGATGGCGACCACAGCAGCAACGGCTACTTACGCGATGCTCTGGCCCGACGGGCATCTGGACCTTCCAACTGAGATTCTCGATCGGCTAAAGATCGAGGGCGGTTGGCAGTGCATCGTGGAGGTTGCGGACGACAGGATCATCGTCCGCCCGGCAATCCCGATACCCGACGAAGACCTCTGGGCATATACGCCGGAACACCTGGCGGCTGTCGAAGCAGCACTCGCGGAAGACCCGGCAACCGCCAAGCCCCTCTCTCTGGCCGATCTCGAGCGGATCATCGCAGAGCACGACGAGTGAGCGAGGCAGAGGAGGGTCTTGCGTCTCTTGTGCCAAGTGCTGAATTCTCGAAAACGTTCGGTAGCTCAGATTTCACCAACGCGGATCGCCGCAGACTCGTGCGGGCGCTTGAATTGCTGAACGCCGATGAGCGACATCCTTCGCTTCGGGTGCATCAACTCCAAGGGAAGCTCGAAGGCACGTGGTCTGCGTCTGCCTCGAACGAACTGCGGATCACATTCCGTCGAATGAGCGGCGGCCGGAAACTCCTCCTGTGGTGCAGTCGCCATTACCAACGATGAGACCGAGGTGAACCAACGGTTGAGCGATTCGTACAACCCCGCCGGCCCCCTCGCCGGCATCCGCGTCCTCGCACTCGAACAGGCGGTCGCCGGCCCGCTCTGTACGCGCCACCTCGCCGACCTCGGCGCGGACGTGATCAAAGTCGAACGGCCGGACGGCGGCGATTTCGCCCGCCGGTACGACACGACCGTGAAGGGGATGTCGTCCTATTTCGTCTGGTTGAACCGGGGTAAGCGCTCACTCTCGCTCGACCTCAAGCATCCCGCGGCAACCGAGATCCTCGGTAAGTTGATCGAGCGGTCGGACGTGCTCGTCCAGAACTACGCACCGGGGGCGATCGACCGCCTCGGCTTGGCACCGGCCACCCTGCGCGAACGCTATCCGTCGCTGGTCGTCTGCTCGATCTCCGGGTACGGCAGCGGCGGCCCCTACGAGTTCCGGAAAGCCTTCGACCTGCTGCTGCAAGGGGAGACGGGCGTCGTCGCGACGACCGGGACCGGGGATCAACTCGCCAAGGTCGGGATCTCCGTCGGCGACGTCGGCGCCGGGGTCTACGGGGCGATGTCGGTGCTCGCCGCCCTGTACGAGCGCCAGCAGACGGGTCAGGGCCGGCTCGTCGAGACGTCGCTGTTCGATGCGCTGGCCGAGTGGATGGGCTACCCGGCGTACTACACGCTCTACGGCGGTTCCCCGCCGGCGCGGGCCGGCGTGCGGCACGCGACGGTGGTGCCGTACGGGTCGTACCGCTGCGGCGACGGGCAGGCGGTGCTGCTGGCGGTGCAGACCGAAGCGCAGTGGACGAGTTTCTGCCGAATCGTCTGCGAGCACCCCGAGTGGGTACAGGACCCGCGCTTCGCGACCGCACCAGACCGCCGGATCAACCGCGATGTGCTCGAAGCGGGGATCGAAGATGCCTTCGCCCCCCATCCCCGAGCGGAGATCACGCGCCGGTTGGAAGCGGCCGACGTCCCCTACGGGGACCTGAACGACATCGCACAGTTCCTCGACCACCCCCAACTCGCCGGGCGCGACCGCTGGCGCGAAGTCGATTCACCGTCCGGTCCGTTGCGTGCGATCCTGCCGCCGATGGGGCTGGAGGGCTACGAACCGCGGATGGGCGCCATCCCCGTCGTCGGTCAGCACACCGACGAGGTGCTGCGCGAACTCGGGTACGAAGCGTCGGCGATCGCGGAGTTGCGCGCAACACGTGCGGTGTAGATCGACGACTTTCAGCAGTCAGAACAACGTTCTACTGTCCGTCTCTCCTCACGACTAGCGACTAACGACTGACGACTCCGTGCTCCCTCCGTCATTCTTCGGATGTTGCCCGGTCGCGGGCCCCTCATGATGGCTCCGTAAGCCGCCGGAGCGACCGGCGGTGGAGCACAGGGAGGCTGGCCATGCTGAATCGGGCCTTCTCGGATCTGGAGGAGGATCTTGCCTACGGGTTGGACGTGATCGTCAAGGCCAAGTGGGCCCTCGTCGTCGCGGTGCTGCTGCTGATGCTGTGGGCGCCGGGACCGATCGGGCAACTGCGGGTGCAAATCCTGGCCTGGTTGCTGGTCGCGGTCCAGACGTTCTACCTCCACGCCCAACTGCTCAAGCGCAAACGCGTGCCGGAGGCGCTCGTCTACGCGGCGAGCGCGGTCGACCTGATCGTCGTCTCGGCGCTGATCTTGCTCCAGGGCGGATTCGATTCCAACCTCTACATCTTCTATTTCCCGGCCATCGTCGCCTTCTCGGTCGCGTTCCGCCCGGAAACGACGGTCGTCTTCGCCTTCGCCACCCTCCTCTCCTACGCCTGCATCTGCCTGGGCGACTTCGGCAGCGAAGGGGTCACCGACCACGACCTGCAAACCCTCTTGACCCGCCTGATCGCCCTCGCCGCCGTCGCCTTCTGCGGCGCCCTCTACTGGAAAATCGAACAGGACCGGCGAGTGGCGAGTGGCAAGTGGCAAGTGGCAAGTGACAAGTGACAAGTATCGGGTTTCGGGCTTGTGCGAAGGATTCCTCGCCACTTGCGACTTGCCACTTGCCACTTCGTGTGAATGGAGCACACCAATGAACGACGCGCGGAGTCTCTCGCGGGAGGCCGCGGAGGACATCTACTACGGCCAGGTGGTGACGTCGTGGGCACGGTGGTTCAACGCCGGGGCGGCGGTGATCCTGGTGCTCTGGAGCGCGACGACCTCGAACGAGCTGGCACGGCTCATCCTGCCGGTGATCGGGTTGGTCGCGATCAACTTCTTCATGCACGGTCGGACGCTGATGGAGCGACCGGCGAACCGGCTGCTCGTCCTGGCGGCGAGCCTGGTCGACCTGGTGGTGATCACCGCCTTCGTCGGCTTCTGGCACGAGGACGGCCTGGCCAGTCCGCTCTACGTCCTCTTCTACCCGGCCGTCTTCGCCTTCGCGCTGGTGATGGCGCCGCACCTGACCGCGGCCTACACGGCGTTGGCGATGGTCGCCTACGTCGCGGCCTGCTTCGTCGCCGACGACCACTTCATCTCGACCACGGCGGACGCCAAACTCCTCGTCATGCGCCTGATCACCCTCGCCGCCACCGCCGCCCTCGGCGCCTACTACTACCGCGTCCAGCGGCAACGCCGCCGCTCGGCGCCGGCCGCCGGCGCCCATGCCGGCGGTTGGGACGACTCCGCCGTCGACGCGCCCCGCCTGATACCGTTCGACGAGGCCCGACTCGCCTGAGGGAGGCGCGCGATGAGCCGGTTCAAAGCCGCCTTCAAAGCCCGGATCGACGCGCTCCTCGCCCCCGCCCCCGATCCCCGCGTCGTCTTCGCGGATGCGGGGGAGCGGCAGCGGCTGCTTCTCGTCGCCGTCCGCCGCGCCCTGACCGATCTCAAGGAGGCCCGCCGGCGGCTCGGGACGAGAACGGCGCTGGTCGAGGCGCAGCTTCCGCGGTTCGACGATCAGGCACGGCACGCGTTGCGGACCGGCCGCGAGGACCTGGCCCGACTCGCCTTGCAACGTCGGCAGGCCGCGCTGGCGGCGCTGAAAGAGTTGGATTCCCAGGCGCGGGAGATCGAAACCGAGGAAGCGCGCCTGGCGATCGTCGAGCAGCGGCTGGCGGTCCAGATCGAGGGATTGGTCGCGCGCCGCCAGCTCGTGGAGGCGCGCTACAACGCGGCCGAAGCGCAGGTCAAGATCGGCGAGGCCCTCACCGGGCTCTCCGGCGAGCTGGCCGAACTGGGGTTCGCGTTGGAGCGGGCGGAGCGACGGACCGGGCAAATGCGGGCCCGGGCGTCGGCGATCGAGGAACTCGTCGCCGCTGGCATCCTCCACCACATCGGCACGGACCCGACGGCCGGCATGACCGCGGCGCTCGACCGGCTGGACGACGAGCGGGCAGTCGACGCCCGACTCGCGGAACTCAAGCGAGACCTGGATCGCGCAGACTGAACGGCCGAGGTCGGATACGTAACTTTTCGGAGGCGAGACGCGTGGTCTGGTCGTAGACTCCCCGCATCGTACCCACGAGCGGCAGGAGCGGAGGATGAGATGGACGAACAAGGGCCAAGTCTCCGCGAGGCGCTGGTCGTCTGCGTCATGTACGCGTTGCTGATCGCCGCGATCTTCGTCACCTATACCCGTATCTCGCCGACGCAGATGTACAACGTTAGCCACGAAGGCATCACCGGCGGCGCGAGCCGGGTCCTGACGTTCTCGAATTTTTCTCTCTGCTTCGGCGCGCTCGCCGTCCTCGGGTTCGCCGTGGCGCGACTGACCGGCGACGGTTCGTCGGGGCATCGCCGGATCGTGTACATCCTCGCCGCCGTTGCGACACTGTTGTGTCTCGTAACCGCGCTCCCCGGCGTCGTCGATCAGAACGACCTCGATGCGCGACCGATCAACGCGATCCCCGCGCTCGGCGTCCTCTTCACGATCGGGTTGACCGTCTATGCCGTACGGACGCGCGGCGTCGGGAAACCGCTCCCGTGGAGTACGGGAGATCGCCTCAGACTGGTTGCCATCGTCGTCCTGCTGGTCGTCTCGCTGCCCTGGATCCTGGCCGATCTCGGCGTCTACGTCGGCGCCATCCCGCCGCTCGACCACGTCTTTATGTCGAAGCAATTGGCCGCCGGCGGCGAAACGCTGCGGGCCGTCCACCTCGGGCACCACCACGGACTCGACGGCGCCTTCCTCGCCATCTCGGCGCTCATCCTCGGACGGGAGTTGGGTCGCGTCCGCCAACGGTGGCTGCGCACCACCCTCTCCTGGTACCTCGCCCTCATGGTCGCCTATGGCGTCGCGAACATGATCAACGACGCCTGGACCGAGCAGGTCGTCAAGCGCGGCTGGACCGATTGGACGGTGCCGAGCATGCTGCGGCCGGACCTCTCCGCCGCCTGGGGTCTCTTGCTCCTGGGGATGGTCGCCCTGCGCTTCCTCGTCTTTCGTCCCGCGATCGAGGATGCGTCATCCGGTCGGGCAGGCAAGATCGCAGAACTGGAGACACGGGGTGGGCTCGCCTAAACCGGCCGAATCCATCCGGGCGACGGCAGCCGGCGTACGCATGCCATAGGGAACACTCGTCATCGGAGCGGATGCGCCAAGGAAAGATGTCGCCGATGGCACGAGCTGTATCCGGGCGAGGCCGGCGTTGGCTTCTGGCGGCGATCGGGTTGAGTTTGCTCCTGCGGCTCCCCTTCCTGCGACTGCCGATGATCTCCGACGAGGGGGGGTATGCCTACGTCGCGCAGCGCTGGCTCGACGGGCGCGGCCACCTCTACGACGACCTCTGGGTCAGCCGGCCGCAGGGGATCTTCGCCGCCTACGGGGCGATCCAGCGCACCATCGGGCCATCGGTCGCCGATCTGCGCCTCGGCGCCTGGTTGGCGAGCGTCTTCACCCTCGTCTTCGTCTGGCGCTATGCCCGCGCCTGGGCGGGCCGCGGTACGGCGGGGTTGGCGGCCGCGATCTTCGCGCTCGTCGCGGCGGCACCGACGATCGAAGGCTTCACGGCCAACGCCGAGGTCTTCCTCGCGCTCCCCTCGGCGATCGCCGCCTGGCTGCTGTTGCGGTTGCGGGCGGACGGTTGGCCGGCCAAGCACCTGCTCGCGATCGGCGGGTTGGCCGGCATCGCCACGCTGCTGAAACCGTCCGGCATCGTCGTCTTCCCGATCGCGCTCGGCTTCGTCTGGCTCGAAGGCGCGTCCTCGGTGCGCGTCGCGATCCGGCGGAGCGCCGTCGTCACCGCCGGTTTTGCCGCCGCCCTGGCGCCGGCCTTCGTCCACGGTTGGTTGATCGGCTGGCACAACTTCGTCTTCGCCTCGATCACCTACCGGCTCGCCCACCAGAACAGTCTGACGGTCGGTCCGCACCACAACTTCGTCGCCCTGGGGTGGATGCTCCTCCGTTCCTGGTGGTTGTGGGCGGCGACGCTGGTGCCCCTCTGGGGCAGACAGCGCGCGATCCACGGCCGGCTGATTGCCTCGCTGCCGGGCGGATTCTGGGGACTCGTCCGATCCAGTTTGGAACCGGCGAGCGCCTTGCGACGCGTCCACCCGTGTGGACGCGATCCGGGCGGGACCTTGCTGCGGTTGTGGTTGTTCGGGTGTGTCGTCGGGATCGCGATGGGCGGCGACTGGTGGGCGCACTACCTGATTCAGATCGCCGGACCGCTCGCGATCGGGCTGGCCGTCTTCGTTCGCGATGCCGCCCCGGCGGTGACGCCCTACCGCCGCCTCGCCTTCGGAGCGGCGGCACTGATGCTGCTCTGCGTCCCCTACCGCGTCGTCGCCCTCGGCGAACCGAACGAGATCAGCCCCGCCCTCTTCCACAACACCGGCTATCCGTACGAGGAGGAGGTCTCCCGCTACCTGCGCGAGCAAACGCCCCCGGAGTCACCGATCTACGTCGCCTTCAACGACGCCGCCGTCTACTACCTGGCCGATCGCCCCGCGACCTACCGCTACTTCTTCAACCAGGAACTGCTCGCTTTCCCGACCGCCGAATCCGACCTCGTCGCCATG
>DATBFX010000592.1:0-5110 GCA_036558305.1 Thermomicrobiales bacterium
CAGGGCGGACACGGCGGTCCGCCCCTACGACGGGATCGTCTTCTCTGCAATACGCCGTAGGGTAGCGCTATGCGAGCAATCGTTGGACCTCCCGCGCCACTGCCTCGCCAAGCTTCCGGTGCTCGTCGCGTTCGAAATGGATGCCGTCGAGGTCGCTGGAGCGGATTACGTCGCCGGCGTCGAGAACGGGGACGGCAAACCAGGCGGCGTACGTCCGAAAATGCTGCGCGAAACGGCGCGACTTCTCCTCAGCGCCCAGGAGCATCTCGGCATAGTCCGTGATCTGCGCGACCGGGGGCGGCACCATCAGCAGGACCTGGGGGAACGCGCCGCCCGGTCCGACCGGGAGCGTCTTGGCAACCCCGGCGAGTTGAGCGGCAGCCTCGGCAATATCGGACCCCGAACGCCCGAAACGGCACTTGAGATCGTTCGTCCCGAGCATGATCGTCACGAGTTCGAGCGGTTTGTGCGATTCGAGACAGGGCGGCAGGTACGTCAAACCGTTCCGATGCGGTTGCAGGGGATCGTCGACGTTGGTCGTCCGGCCGTTCAAGCCTTCCTCGATCACCTTGTAGCCGTCGCCGAGCGTGCGCTGGAGCACGCCGGTCCAGCGGACGTCGGGCGGGAACCGGTCCTGCGTGGCCGGGTCGTATCCCCACGTGTTGGAATCACCGAAACAGACGATCGTCTTGACCGGTGCCATCCCTGCCTCCTCGTTCAGTTCGTGTCGTAGTTATTGCCGGGCGCCGGATATGGGCCGTCGCCCCCTCACTGTTGCTGTTGCTGTGGCTGTTGCCGCGGGGCGTCGGGCGCTTCCAGTTGCGGCGGGACGTCGAACGGCGAACGCCCCATCGTTTGGACCATCGACGCCATCGACTGGGTCATCGCCCCGAGGCGCTGGAATTGTTTGAGCGTGCCGATCCGTTGGAATTGCACGAGCTCACCCCGCTCGCGGTCGCGCCCGATGCCGTGACCGGAGACGAGGGTCGGCATGGCGTCGAGGAGGATGCCGTTCACCTCGACGTCGAGTGAGGCGGTGCCGCCGCCGCGATACGTTCCGCGCACCACCGCCACGTCCGCGTAGTCGCGGCCGACCCCGATCTTGACGTGGCGTCCCGTGCACGGGAACCCGCTGGTCGCGTCGAAACCGACCCAGCCATACGGCGGCACGAACGCCTCCGCCCAGGCGTGCGAGGCACGGCTGCCCGCGACGTCGCCCAGGTAACCGCTCACATACCGGGCGGGCAGCCCCGCGTGACGGCAAAGCGCGATCAGCAGGTGCGCGAAATCCTGGCAAACACCACTGCCACCGGCGAGGACGTCGGCAACCGTCGACCGCACGGTGGTGACGCCGATCCGGTACTCAAGGCGGTCGTGGACCGCGGCTCCGGCGCGGCGGAAGAACCCGTAGGCGCTACCGGCCGGGTCGGCGGCGACTAAGGCGTCCGCGAATTCCGCCGAGGCACCTTCGAGACCCACGTAGGTGCTGGGAATCAGGAATTCGGCCTGGTCCTCGGCGAGGGTCGGGTCGGCGGCGAGCTCGGCAAGCGGCGCGGAGCGGTCGGATTCCCCGGCCGCCGGTCCGGTCGCCGGTTGGTCGGCGGCCGCGAAGGTGACGACCTCGCTCGTCGCCTCGATCGTCAAATGGTCGTGCAGGTAGGGCACGCCGAAGTGGTGGACGGCATTGCCGTAGTAATCCCGGAAGGCCGTGACCACGGCCGGTGGATCGATGGCGAGGGAGAAGTCGAGGCAAACCTGCGACGCGTCCGAGACGGGGCGGAGCCGCACCTCGTTGAAACTCTCGTAGGCCGGGTCGGCATAGGCGTAGGCGGTCCGGTGGGTGATCCTGTACCTCATACTCGGCCGTCCCCGCGCGCTCGCCCCGTCATACGATCACCTCCTCGGCGTGGAGGATGCGCGGCGCGAAGTATTGGGCGTGGATGCGCTCCCCGATCTGGTAGCACCGCGTCTGAACGTCTTGGAGGACGTTCCCCACCCCCATCCCGAGGACCTCGTCGATCGTACTGTAGGCGAGACGACTGCGCAGGCGGCCGGCCAACCGCGCCGCCTCGTCCGTCCCGGTTACGAAGGGTCGGGCCGGAGAAAACCCTTCGCCTGAACCGCCTTCGCCGTCGAACGCGCAGGCGGCGGCGATCCGGGCGAGCGCCTCGTCGACCTGCTCGATCGCGAAGCGAATCGAGCGCGGGAAAACGGCCGACAAGACGATGAGCTCGACCACCGAGGGCGGCCGGACCGCGGTCCGGTAGAGTTTGTGGTACGCCTCGTAGGCGGAAAACGAGCGGAGCATCGCCTGCCACTGCGGCAGTTCCAACGGGATGCCGTCGCCGATCTCCGCCATCAACAGGGCGTACTTGACGTCGAGGGCACGGGCCGTCTTCACCGCGCGTTCGAGGAACTTGCCCGCTTGAAGGAACGACCATCCCTCCTCGCGCGGCATCGTGCTGTCGGTGACCCCCTGGAAGAGGTGGCTGAACTCTTTGACGTTGCGGTAGAAGAGGTGCGCGTTGTCGGCGCCGACCCAGGTCCCCTGCCACGTCCGCTGTCGCTGCAGGTCGAGGTGGTAGCGATTGAGCACCTCCCACATCTCGCTGGCGATCTGGTGCCGCAATCCCCTCGCCTGCTCGCGTGCCTGCGCCACGCAGGAGACGATCGAGTTCGGATTGGCGGCGTCGAACGTCAGATACGGCGGTACCGTATCCTCGCTCGCCTCTCCATACGTCGCCCGGAACCCCTCGGGCTCCCCGGCAATCCTGACCAGCGCCTCCCAATGGTTCCGCCGCCTGGCCGCCGCATCGGCCGACGTCCCCAGCCCGAGCGTGTTGTGGTACGCGATATCCGTGATCCGCGCCGTATCCTCCGCCCGCTCCACGTAGCGGCCAATCCAATAGAGCGAATCGGCGATCCGACTAAGCATGAGCTTCGAGCTTCGAGCTTCGGGCTTCGAGTGGCGGCGTGCTCCGCTCCGCCACTCGTGCAAACAGTCGGTTTCCGCGTTCGTCTCTACGCACCTCAGTCACCACCCACTCCGTCAAGCTCGAAGCTCGAAGCTCGAAGCTCGCACCTCACCGCAACACCCAGGTGTCCTTGCTCCCTCCGCCCTGGCTGGAATTGACGACCAGCGACCCCTTGCGCAACGCCACCCGAGTCAACCCGCCCGGCAGGACGTGAACCCCCTCCGCCCCGCTCAAGATATACGGCCGGAGATCGATGTGCCGCCCTTCCAGGCGCCCGCCCGGACCGGTGGGATCGGGAACGTAGGAGGGATGGCGGGAGAGGGCGACGACGGGTTGGGCGATGTAGTCGCGGGGATTGGCGGTGACGCGACGGCGGAACTCGTCGATCTCCGCCTCGCTCGCGGTCGGGCCGATCAGCATCCCGTAGCCGCCGCTCTCGTTGGCGGCCTTGACGACGAGTCGGTCGAGGTTGGCGAGGATGTGCGCGCGTTGCTCGGGATCGACCGCCTGGTAGGTCGGGACGTTGCCGAGGATCGGTTTTTCGTTCAGGTAGTAGCGGATGATCGCCGGCACGTAGGCGTAGACGACCTTGTCGTCGGCGACACCGGTGCCGATCGCGTTCGCCAGCGCCACGTTGCCGGCGCGGACCGCGCCGAGGAGGCCGGCGACGCCGAGCAGACTGTCCGGGCGAAAGACCAACGGATCGAGGAAATCGTCGTCGAGCCGCCGGTAGATGACGTCGACCGGTTCCCGCCCGCGCGTCGTCCGCAGGTAGACGCGGTTGTCGAGCACGAAGAGGTCGCGGCCCTCGACGAGTTCGATCCCCATCTGTTGCGCGAGGAACGCGTGCTCGAAATAGGCGGAATTGTAGATGCCGGGGGTCAGGAGGACGACGCGCGGTCCACCGCCACGGGCAGACGGGCGCGTCGCCAACCCCCGCAGGTTCTCCAGGAGCTGCCCGGCATAGTCGTCGACGGCCCGGACGTCGACCTCGTCGAACCAATCCGGAAAGACCCGCGCCATCGTCATCCGGTTGGCAAGCACGTACGAGACACCGCTCGGCGTCCGCAGGTTGTCCTCCAGGACCAGGTAACGGCCGTCGGCGTCGCGGACGAGATCGCTGCCGACGATGTGGACATACTGGTCGTGCGGGACGTCGATCCCGACCATCTCCCGCCGGAAGTGCCGGGCGCGCACGATCAAGGAACGCGGCACGACGCGATCGTTCAGGATCCGCTGCTCGTGATAGACGTCGTGGATGAAGAGGTTGAGTGCGCGGATCCGCTGCGTCAGACCGCTCTCGATCACCCGCCATTCGTCGGGCGGGATCAACCGCGGAATCAGATCGAACGGGAAGATCCGCTCCGTCCCCTGCTCGGCGTCCGAGTAAACGGTGAACGTGATGCCCTGGTGGAGGAACGAACGGTTGGCGACGTCGCTCGCCCGCCGCAAATCGCCGGCGTCGAGTCGCATCAACTGGTCGACGAGGGCGCGGTAGTGCGGGCGCGGCTCGACGCCGCCGTCCGGTTGGGGAACGAAGACCTCGTCGTAGAAGGCACCCGTGTCGTACCCGGCGACGAGTGCGCCGGCCGGTTCTATAGGTGCATACACCTCGCGGCGACCGACCACCCCGTCTCCTCCGCGTCGTCCCCCCCGAGATCGGTGGACGGATTAACGCATGTTCCTGGCCCGCTTGCAGGGACGCTATAGGCACAAGGCACGAGGCGATCGCTCGCGATCGTCGTGCGTCGGGCACGACGCGATTCGTCCTTACCCTCAGCCGTCCCGGCTCGAGGACGATTGAGGGGCATCCGATTCCCCCCATAAGAATCACCTACATACAAGTGCGTAGTCGTCATGGATCGAACTACGCGATACGACGGATGCGCCGGCTCGTTGCGAGGCGCATGATGTCTCTGCGCTCGGGAATGACCCGACGCCACGATGGAATAAGGCAATAGCTGGGGAGACGATGGTCATGGTTGCGACGCGAAATCTGGTGTTTGCGCGCGAGACGGGTCTCGATCGTGACGTGGCATTCGGGCTGATCGCCGAGACGATGTCGCACGCCGAGCGCGCGTTCGGTTCGACGACCCACGGACACCTCCTCGAACGGTACGCGCTGGAGGCGGCGA
>DATBFX010000593.1:0-1679 GCA_036558305.1 Thermomicrobiales bacterium
CGGTCAGCTCGAGGTTGCGGCGGGTCTGGGCGTCGAGGGTCATGTAGCCGTCGACCGCGTACGTGCTGAGGGAGGCGATTTGGGTGAGACCGGAGAGTTGCGTGTCGGCGAGGTACTGGAGGAGACCGCCGGCGGCGCGGATCGCCAGCGCCTTACCCGCACAACCGAACCCTTCCAGGGATTCGACGCCGAAGTGGCGGAGGAGGGTATCTTGGGCGCGGTCGAGGCGCCAGCGCCAGGCGTCGGTGGTGCTGCGGGCGACGGCTTCGGGTTGCCAGGCAGCGTCGGGGAGCGGGGCGTCGTCGCTGCCGCCGGCGGGGAGGACCAACTCGGCCGGTTTGAGGCGGAGGAGTTCGCGACCGGCGGCGAGGAGGGCTTCCTCGGGGGAGGCGGCGACGATCTCGGT
Organism: Thermomicrobiales bacterium; assembly: GCA_036558305.1. GTDB lineage: Bacteria > Chloroflexota > Chloroflexia > Thermomicrobiales > UBA6265 > DATBFX01. The sequence continues at coordinate 407 of DATBFX010000593.1, forward strand.
GGTGACGAATTCGCCGGTGGTGACGTCGGCGGCGGCGACACCGGCCCGTTTGCCCTCGGCGACGACGGCGGCGAGGAAGTTGTTGGTGCGGGCGTCGAGCATCGTCGGGTCGAGCACCGTGCCGGGGGTGACGACGCGGGTGACCTCGCGCTCGACCAGACCGCGGCCTTTGCCGGCTTCGCCGATCTGGTCGCAGACGGCGACCTTGTAGCCGGCGGCGACGAGGCGGGCGATGTGGGTGTCGACGGAGTGGTGGGGGATACCGGCGAGGGGGACGCGCTGCCCTTTGCCTTGCTCCCGGCTGGTGAGGACGATGTCGAGGACCTCGGCGGCGATCTCGGCGTCGCGTTCGAAGGTCTCGTAGAAGTCGCCGAGGCGGAAGAGGAGGATGGTGTCGGGGAAGCGGGCCTTGATCTGGAGGTACTGGCGGCGCATCGGGACGACGGCGGTGTCGCGCGTCGCCCGCTCTTCGCCGATCGAACGGAAGGTGGCGGTGGTCACGGTGGTTCGGCCCCCGGGGTGAGTCGTTAGTCGTTAGTCGTTAGCCGTCAGATCGGGGTCTCGGTTCGCAGGTCTCGGGTCGCAAGAACGACGACCTGGGACTTGAGACCTGAGACCTGCGACTCGATGCGGGCGGGGCGATTCCGCGAATGTGTTGACGGCGATAGACTACGGCACGGGCATCGACCGGGGCAAGACGGGACGCGGGAAGGGAGGGCGTGAGGCGATGGCAAAGTTCGTGTCGATCTTGACGTTTGGGACGGACGAAGAGAAGCGGTTGGCGGTGCGACCGAAGCACCGGGAGTACCTGAGTAGCCTGCTGGCGCAGGGCAAGCTCCACGAGTCCGGACCGTTCGCGGACGACAAGGGGGCGCTGATCATCTACGAGGTGGCGGACGAGGCCGAGGCGCGGGCGATCATCGCCGCCGATCCGTACACCGATGCGGGCGTGGTTGCGGACCAGCAGTTGCGGGAGTGGAAGCGGGTGATGCCGGCGTAGGGTGTTGCCGTCGGCCGTCAGCCGACCGGATTCGGCGCGGGTGGGTGTCGACGGGAACCGTGGGTCGGTCCCACCGACGCGCCCCTCACCCCCGGCCCCTCTCCCTCGGAAGGGAGAGGGGCCGGGGGTGAGGGGGCGCCTCGCCGTGGCTTGAGAGGGGCGGTGGGGGCGGGACGGCCCGGGCCGTGACGACCGGGGCCAATCGGGCGGGAGGGAGGCGCTGCCCGGGCCCGCACGCGCCGCCCGTGTGCCGCCTGCGGGAGACAACGGTCC
>DATBFX010000594.1:0-16959 GCA_036558305.1 Thermomicrobiales bacterium
AGGAGGGCGCGGCGCATGGGCTGAGTCCTTTCGTCGGCGAACGTCTGGTCCGGCCGTTGACGTCATCCGCGGGTCGAACGCAGTGCTCTCGCACGATAGCGGAAGGGCGTAGGGAGGTCAACGCTTCTACGGGGCGCCTGACCACGCACTCACCGGCCGGAAGCAGATGGTGGCCGCTTCAGCGTGCTTGATTTCGCCGCCGAGCCCTCTTCGGAACCTGCCTGAACCGATCCGCGCGGCGCGAGAAAGGGATTCGGCGTGACCGCTTCCGCGACGACGACGCCCCGACCGACGCATCGACCTGGCGCCGGACCAACCCGACTGTCCCATCCGTCCGAGGTTCCCGATCCGGCACCTTCGTTCCCGCGGCGGACGGCGACGACACCGACACCCCGATGCTGCTCTGTGGAATGCGACGGCGGCGCCTGCACGTGAGCCGGTGACCGTCGATCCGACGACGAAGCGCGCGACCTCCAATAGCCGCGGTCGGGTGTCCCTCCCCCGCCCGGTCTCGCCTCACTCGTGGGACGGCGTCCTCGCCAGCCCGGACGACCAGGCCGCGGCCCGGACGAGATCGGCCAATTCATCGTCCCGCCAGTGACCCTCGTGGGGACGCTTGAGGAAGTACTGCGTCACGTAGTGGCTATCGGGACTCCAGGAGGCGGTCACCGACACCAGTTCCCACTCCTTGCTGCCCAACGCCCCCAGCACGAACGGGAGCGCCGCCGCGGGGGCGTCGTGGTGTGCCACGTGCTCCGCATTGGCGTAGTGGACCTCGATCTTCTCCCGCCCACCGTCCTGGGTGATCGTGGCGTATTCCCACCCTTTCGCCATGCTGCGCCGTCCTCCCCATTGCGCCGTCGCCCTCCGGTGCGCTCGACCGGTTCGTGACCGAACAGGCGACCTCGGCATCGTGAGGGAGCGGGGGGAGTAGTGGCATCGGCCAAAGGGCGCAATCGGCGGTGCTTCCTGATCGCCGCCTCGGCTTGCACGTCGACGCTGGAAACCATCGCCGCTGGCCGGCCCAACTGTAATGTCGACGCAGACCGGCAGCGCCTTCCCCTGATCGTCCATGGCCAGGCTCAGAAGCGCAACCTTCTTCGCGACCGCTCGCCCCTGTGTCGCCCCATCGACGGCCGGTGGCGCGTCAGCGACATGACCGGCCGCGGCGGCGTCCTTGCGGTGGTCCGTCGGGGCCGTCAAACCACGCCGGGCGGCGCCCCCTCAGCTCACCGCGTTTTTCACGAGCGCGCCGATCCTTGCCTCGGTGGCGGCGGTCAACCCCGTCAGCGCGAAGGCGGTCGGCCACATCGCGCCGTCGTCGAGGTGCGCCGCGTCGCCGAAGCCGAGCGTCGCGTACCGCGTCTTGAACTTCTCCGCGCTTTGGAAGAAGCAGACGACCTTGCCGTCCTTGGCATACGCGGGCATCCCGTACCAGAGCCGCGGCGCGAGGGCCGGCGCGCTGGCCGTGATGAGCGCATGGAGCCGCTCGCCCAGGGCGCGATCCGGTTCCGGCATCTCGGCGATCTTCGCCAGCACGGCGCGTTCCCCGTCCGCCTTGTCCGCGCGCGGGCCGCGGCGCGCGGTCGCCCTCACCTCTTCGGCGCGCTCCTTCATCGCGGCGCGTTCCTCGGCCGTGAATCCCCCCGACCGCCGCGGTTCGACCGCGGTGGTGCCCTCGGTGGCCTTCTCGTCGCCTTCTGGCATTCGGGATCTCCTTTCTATTGGCGTTACCCGCATACGCGCGTCAAGGACGTCGTGGCGGGGTGTGCGACGAGACTGTACCGGTTCCGTTGAGGCATGACCACGCACTTGGGCAGACGTGACCCACCACCTAGCCCCCGTCGAGCAGTCGCTCGCACGTGCCTCATTCAGCACGTCACTGGGTAGCAAGGTACTCGATCGTGCCCAGCGATTCCCGGTGCGAATGCATTTACCAGCACATTCCTAACCATTGGGAGAGAGGCGATGGCCGGGACGAGCGATCGGTCGTGCTCGGCAGCGCAGCGTCCATGCCGCGGCGCGCCGGCCAGCCCTTACGTCGCGGCACATACACATCGCAATGCGACTTTGGCACGCGCTCTGCGGATTCCGGAGACTGTCAGACGGCCCTCGGGTTTCCTGGTGGAAAGGCGCGAACCGGGCAAACGAACGTTACCGGTGCGGCTGGGACGAATGGCAAGAGCCGGGCGGAGAAACACGGTCTCGTGTTGGCCGCCGGTACGGCGGAGCGATGCCTTGATAAGCAGCGCACGTTTCGTACGGAATTGGTGAGAGTCGGGATCCAAAGGAGGAAGCCGAGCGTGCGCATCGCCATGGTCGCTCCGTTGATCGAGTCGGTTCCGCCCGTGCACTACGGCGGCACCGAGCGCGTCGTCTCGGTGCTGACCGAGGAGCTGGTGCGGCGCGGGCACGACGTCACGCTCTTCGCCAGCGGCGATTCCCGGACGGCGGCCGCGCTCGTGCCTTGCGCCGCCCGCGGTCTCCGTCTCGACGGCACCTGCCGCGACTACCTCGCCGCCTCCATGTCGCAATTGCGGACCGTCTACCGCCGGGCCGGCGACTTCGACGTGATCCACAACCACTCCGACTACCCGGCATTCCCTTTCGCGGTCGCCTGCCCCCGGGTGCCGACGGTAACGACGGCGCACGGTCGGCTCGACCTGCCGGAAGTGCAACAAGCCTATCGCGCCTTCGGCGAACTGCCGCTGGTCGCGATCAGCAATGCGCAACGCGCCACCCTGACCGGCGTCAACTGGTTGGCGACCGTCTACCACGGGATCGAATTCGGACACTACCGATTCCACCCCGACCGTGGCGACTACCTCGTCTTTCTCGGCCGGATCTGTCCCGAGAAACGACCCGACCGTGCCATCGAGATCGCCCGCGAGACCGGCCGGCGACTTGTCATCGCCGCCAAGGTCGACCCGGTCGACCGGTCGTATTACGAGCACGCGATCGCACCGCTGATCGCCCAACACCGCCACCTCGTCGAGTACGTCGGCGAAGTGAACGACGAAGAGAAGGACGCCCTGCTCGGCGGTGCCTACGCCTACCTCTTCCCGATCGACTGGCCGGAACCGTTCGGCCTGACGATGGCCGAGGCGATGGCGACCGGGACGCCGGTCGTCGCCTTGCGCGCGGGATCGGCGCCGGAGGTGGTCGAGGACGGCGTCACCGGCTTTGTCCGCGATTCGCTCACCGGCATGATCGCCGCGATCGATCGGATTAAGGAGATCGATCGCCGTGCCTGCCGGGCGCGGGCCGAGCGGCTGTTCTCGCCCGCGGCGATGGCCGACGGATACGAACGGGTCTACTCCGCGCTGGCGTCTGGCTCGGTTGCGACGGTGGCAGCGAAATCGCTTGTGTTGTCACCGGACGGTCACGGTCCGGTCCTCGCCGGCCGGACCGCGGGCGCGGCAGGGCCGTGGGATGCCGACGCCGTCGCCGCGCAACCGGGCGCCTGAGCGAAAGGGGTAACCACGATGGCAGAAGACACCGCCGGTCTGTTGGTCGAACGGCTCCTCGATTGGGGCGTCGAGACGATCTTCGGCTTGCCGGGGGACGGGATCAACGGCATCTTCGAAGCGCTGCGCACCCACCAGGACAAACTCCGGTTCGTCCAGGTCCGCCACGAGGAGGCGGCGGCGTTCGCTGCCTGCGGTTACGCCAAGTACACCGGCCGCCTCGGTGTCTGCCTGGCGACCTCGGGTCCCGGCGGTATCCACCTCCTCAACGGTCTCTACGACGCCAAGTGCGATGGGCAGCCCGTGCTGGCGATCACCGGTCACACCTTCCACGACCTGATCGGGACCCACTACCAGCAGGACGTCGACCTCGACAAACTCTTCGCCGACGTCGCCGCCTACAACGAGCGGGTGATGGGACCGGCCCACGTCGGCAACGCCGTCGACGAGGCGATCAAAACGGCCCTCGCCCAGCGAACGGTCGCCCACCTGACGATCCCCAAGGACATCCAGGAGTGGACGACGCCGAACGGTCACCGCTCCAAAGCGAATATCCCTGAACACAGCGCCGATCTCTTCGCCCCGGCGCGACCGCTGCCCAGCGACGCCGAGTTGCAGGAGGCGGCGCGTCTGATCAACGCCGGGACGAAGGTCGCCATCCTTGCCGGCCGTGGCTGCCTGGACGCGCGGGAGGAAGTACTCGCGCTGGCGGAGAAGGTCGGCGCTCCGATCGTCAAACCGCTCCTCGGCAAGGCGGTCGTTCCCGACGACAGTCCCTACACGACCGGCGGCATCGGCCTGCTCGGCACGGCTCCCTCGCAGGACGCGCTGACCGAGTGCGATACCCTCATCATCGCCGGCAGTTCCTTCCCCTACATCGAGTTCTATCCGAAACCCGGCGCCGCCAGGGGGGTCCAGATCGACCTCGATCCGACCCGGATCGGTCTGCGCCATCCGGCCGATGTCGGTCTGGTCGGCGACTGCGCGGCGGTACTGCGCGCGCTCCTGCCGTTGATCGAACGCAAGGACGATCGATCGTTCCTGGAAAAGGCACAGCAACGGATGACGTCGTGGCGGCAACTGACCGAGGAGCGCGGGAGGCGGACCGACGTACCGATGAAACCGCAGGTGGTGACCTACCACCTCAACAAACTGCTCGCCCGCGACGCGATCGTTTCCTCCGACAGCGGCACGATCGCGACCTGGTCGGCCCGCTACATCGACGTCCGCGGCGACATGCAGTTTTCCCTTTCCGGCTCGCTGGCGACGATGGCGAACGGACTGCCCTACAGCGTCGGCGCCCAGGTCGCCTACCCGAACCGCCAGGTCGTCTGCGTCGTCGGCGACGGAGGATTCACGATGCTGATGGGCGAGGTGGCGACGCTGGTCAAATACGACCTGCCCGTCAAGGTGATCATCATCAAGAACAACGTCCTCGGCCAGATCAAGTGGGAACAGATGGTCTTCAACGCCAACCCGCAGTACGGCGTCGAGCTGCAACCGATCGACTTCGCCGCCTACGCCAAAGCGTGCGGCGCCGCCGGCTACACGATCGAGGACCCGAACGAGTGCGAAGCGACCCTGCGCGAGGCGCTCGCCCACCCCGGACCGGCGGTGGTCCAGGCGGTCGTCGACCCGAACGAACCGCCGATGCCGGGCAAGATCACGACCGAGCAGGCGATTAATTTCGGCAAGTCGCTGGCGAAGGGCGAAAAAGACCGCTTCGACATCCTCAAGACCGTGCTCAAGGACAAGGTGCGGGAGGTCGTCTAGATGGTCCGCTCCTGCGCCGCGCCGATCGAGCGGCTCGCCGTCTCCGCCTACACGATCCCGACCGACGGGCCGGAGGCGGACGGCACGGCGCAGTGGGACGCGACGACGCTGGTCCTGGTCGAAGCCACGGCCGGCGGGAAACGCGGGTTCGGGTTCACCTATGCCGACGCCAGCGCCGCCCGAATCGTCGAGTCTCCGCTGAAGGACGCCGTCGTCGGCTGCAACGCGATGGACGTGCCGGGGGCCTGGGAGGCGATGGTCCGCGCGGTCCGCAATCAGGGGCGTCCCGGCGTCTGCTCGATGGCGATCGCCGCCGTCGACGCCGCACTCTGGGATCTCAAAGCCAAACTCCTCGACCTTTCGCTCGTGGCGCTGCTCGGCGCGGTCCGCGACGCCGTCCCCGTCTACGGCAGCGGCGGGTTCACGACCTACCCGGTCGCGCGACTCCAGGAGCAGCTCGGCGGCTGGGTGGCGGACGGGATCGGGATGGTGAAGATGAAGATCGGCACGCGTCCCGAAGCCGATCTCGACCGGGTCCGGGCTGCCCGCGCCGCGATCGGGCCGGCTGCCCAACTCTTCGTCGATGCAAACGGGGCGTACGCGCGCAAGCAAGCGCTGGCCTTCGCCGAGGCGTTTGCCGAGTTGGGCGTCAGTTGGTTCGAGGAACCGGTTTCCTCCGACGACCTCGCCGGACTGCGGTTGCTGCGCGACCGTGCTCCGGCCGGGATGGAGATCGCCGCCGGCGAGTACGGATTCGACCTCTGGTATTTCCGCCGTATGCTCGAGGCGGAAGCGGTCGACGTGCTCCAGGCCGACGCCTCCCGCTGCGCCGGGATCACCGGCTTCCTGCGGGTGAACGCCCTCTGCGAGGCACGGTCGCTGCCGCTCTCGGCGCACACGAGCCCATCGCTGCATGTTCATCCCTGCTGCGCGCTGCCCCAACTCCGGCACCTGGAGTACTTCTACGACCACGCACGGATCGAGTGGATGCTGTTCGACGGAGCGTTGCAACCAATCGACGGCGCCTTGCGGCCGGACCGCTCCCGTCCCGGTTTGGGGCTGGTCTTCAAGCGCCAGGACGCCGAACGCTGGAGGGTCTACCCGTGAAACACCGGCCGCCGAGTTCGGAAACGATGTTGGAAATCGGAATCGTGGCGACAATCGTCGGCTTGGTTGCCGGGATCGGCCTGCTCCTCTCCGGCTGGGCGCTTGGCGGCGCCCGCCGGGTCATCGGCCACCGCCAGTCTGCCCCCTCCTCCGGCGAGATTTCCGCCTCGCGCCACCTGCACACCGCCGCGGTGTCCGCACGATGACCGCGCCGCGCGCAACCCGTCATTCCGAGCTTGTCGAGGAATCTCTTTCCGATTCCGTCCAATCTGGCAGCGAGAAACGGACGCCTCCGCTGCGCTCCGGGAGATTCCTCGACAAGCTCGGAATGACGACGAAGTGGCGACGCAACGACATGGAATAAGGCTTCTGCTATGGCATCCGTTATCGACCGCCTTCGGAACGAAACCGCCCTGGCCCGGATGGAGATCCGCACCGGCCGGTTCCAGCGGAGTATGGCGCTGATCACCGGGTTTTCGGCGGTGGTCAGCGGGTTCGAGTCGTACGTCCAGCACGACCGCGGCGCGTTTGCCAATCCACTGATGTGGACGCCGGTGGCGCTGACGCCGCCGACCGCCGCCGCGGCCGGCGCCGCGCTCGTCAGCGAGCGGGCCGCGCGCAAGGTGTTACCGGCACTGGCGGTCGCCACGCTGGCGGACGGTCTGCTTGGGTTCGTGCTGCACGTGCGCGGGATCGAGCGAATGCCGGGCGGACTGGAAACCGGTCAGTACAACGTCGTGATGGGTCCGCCCGTCTTCGCGCCCCTCTTGATGTGCACCGTCGGCGTGACCGGCGTCCTGACCGGACTGCTTCGCCGCGAGGAGGCCAGGGTCGAACCGTGGTCGCGGCCGCCGATCGCTCCGGTCATGAATGCGCTGGCAAGGCAGGTCGAGTCGCGGGGGGTGCGGCAACGGGTCGCCGGCGCGGTCGCCCAGGGTCGGTTCGAGCGGGAGATGGCGATCACCTCGGCCTGCTTCGGCATCCTAGCCGGGGGGGAAGCCTATTTCGAGCACCTGCGCGGCAGTTTCAACCAGTGGGCGATGTGGACCCCCGTCTGGGTGACGCCGCCGATGGTCGCTGCGGCGGTGGGCGCGGTCGCCAGCGAACGGGTGGCGCGGAACGTCCTGCCGTTCACCTCGGCGGTGACGTTCCTCGACGGGGCGGTCGGGTTCGGTCTCCATCTGCGCGGGATCAGGGACATGCCCGGCGGTTTCTCGAACCTCCGCTTCAACGTCACCCTCGGTCCGCCGCTGTTCGCGCCGCTGCTCTTCACGGCGGTCGGCCTGACCGGGTTCATCGCCTCGCTGCTGCGGCGGAGGTCGGACTGATGGCCCTCATCAACCGCTACCCCGCGGCCGACGTCCTGGCGCAACGCGGACACTGGGACGAGGCGACGCGCCGGGTCGTTCTCGACCGGGTCCACAACGTGCCGCCCTTCCGCTTCTTCAACGCCGGCGAGCGCGCGACGCTGGAAGCGCTCTGCGCGCGGGTGATCCCGCAGGACCACCGGCCGCCCGATCGCCGCGTACCACTCGCCCCCTGGATCGACGCCCGCTGCTACCACCGCGCGCTCGACGGGTTCCGCTACGACGACATGCCGGCCAACGAGGGGGCCTGGCGACAGGGACTGCGCGGTCTCGACGAGGCGGCGCGCGCACGCTTCGGCGTCCGCTTTGCCGAGCTCGACGGCGCCCGACAGGACGAGGTCCTGGAAACCGTCCGCCGGGGCGATCCACCGGGCGAGGTCTGGACCCGGCTGCCGCCGAAGCGGTGGTGGATCGTGACGGTGCTGCGGCAGATCGCCGGCGCCTATTACGCCCACCCCTACGCCTGGGACGAGATCGGCTTCGGCGGACCGGCCTACCCGCGCGGCTACGCGGCCCTCAACCACGGCGCGCCGGAACCGTGGGAACCGCGCGAGGTCCAACCCGAGGGCAACGGCGATCGGCGATGAACCTGCACGTGCACCTCTCCTCGAACTGGGTCCTCGACGTCGAAATGCGGGAATACTCACCGGACGAGGAGGTCGACTTCTGCATCGTCGGCACCGGCGCCGCCGGCGGCGTCCTCGCCCAGCGGTTGGCGCGGTTCGGGTTCTCGGTCGTCGCCTTGGAGGCGGGCGACTGGCACGACAGCGAGGCGGACATGGTCTCGGACGAGGCCGGTTCGGCCCGGCTCTACTGGAACGACTTGCGGATCACCGGCGGCGGCGAACCCCTGGAATTCGGGGCGAACAACTCCGGCAAAGGGGTCGGCGGCAGCACCATCCACTACGCGGGTTTCTGTCCCCGCTTCCACCCCTCCGACTTTCGCGTCCGGTCGCTCGACGGGGTCGCCGCCGACTGGCCGCTGCCTTACGAGGAGTTGGAACCGTATTACGCACGGATGGAGCGGGAGTATCCGGTCTCCGGTCCGGCCCGTTACCCGTGGGGCAAACCGCATGGGTACCCCTACGCACCGCTCCAGGCCGGAACCGCCGGTCAGAAACTGATCGAGGGGTGCATCACACTCGGTATCCCCGTCGTCGCCGGCGGACCGGTGGCGATCCCGGCCGGTCGGGTCGGCAAGCGGCCGCACTGCATCATGCGCGGGTTTTGCCTGCTCGGCTGCAAGGTCGGCGCCAAGAGCAGCACCCTCGTCAGCCACATCCCCGACGCGATCGAGCACGGCGCCGAGATCCGCACCCGCGCGATGGCGTACGAGATTCCCCTCGACGACGCGGGACACGCAGCCGGCGTCCGCTATTTCCGGACGGACGACGAGGGGAACGTCACCGCCGGGGAGCAGCGCGCCCGCGCCGTCGTCGTCGCCGGGTACGCGGTCGAGACGCCGCGGCTGCTGCTCAACTCGACTTCCGCCCACTTCCCCGACGGGCTCGCCAACGGCAGCGGGTTGGTCGGGAAAAACCTGATGGCCCAGGCGGGGCCGGTCGTCTGGGGCCGCTTCGCGGAACCGATCCGACAGTACAAGGCGCCGCCCGCCTGCGCGTTGACCGAGGAGTTCTACGAAACCGACCCCCGCAACGACTTCGTGCGCGGCTACGCCCTGCAAACCGTCTCGCCCCTGCCGATCGCGATGTCCCACCTGATCGCCGAGGAGACCGGTTGCTTCGGCGAGGCGTTGCTGGCCGCAATGCAGGACTACAACCACTACGCGGCGATCGGCGTCCTCGGCGAAATCCTCCCAAATGAGGCGAACCGCGTCGAACTCCACCCGACGATCGCCGATCAGTTCGGCCTGCCGGTCCCCTACGCCCACTTCGACCTCTTCGCCAACGACCGCCGGATGTTGCGGGCGGGGATCGCGCGGGCGCGGGCGGTGCTGGCGGCGGCCGGCGCGACCGAGACGCACGTCGTCCACCGCTACGCCCATTTGGTCGGCACCTGCCGCATGGGCTTCACCCCCGGCGACTCGGTCGTCGATCGCTGGTGCCGCAGTTGGGACGTGCCGAACCTGCTGATCTGCGACGGCAGCGTGCTCCCCACCCAGGGTTCGGCCAACCCGGCGCTGACGATCTCCGCCCTCGCCGCTCGGACGGCGGACTGGCTGCGCCACGCCGTCCCTCAAGGCGCGCTCCGCTCCCGGCCGCGCGCGAAGGAGGAGGCGTTGGTATGAGCGAACGGAAACGACGTGCGTCCCACCGCCGCATTGCCGAGATACGCGCCGCATTGTCCTGGGCAATCACCGGCTGGTTCCACTCGCCGGATGCAGACGCCGGTTGGGAGCAGGACACCGGGCGCGGCAAGAGCGGCGCGATTGGAAGATCGAACCGGACCGGCGCGGAGACGAACCGGCGGCACACGGCCAGGAAGTCGAGTCCCGGTGGGGTGTCGTAGGGGCGCACTGCGTGCGCCCGGCGCCGAAAGGCGTTTTGTTGGTGGTGAGAACGATGTCTATTGACCTGAAAACGACGGCGCACGCGAGGGCGCACGCAGTGCACCCCGACATGGCCGGTCAACCGGACGCCGCGAAACTGGCCGCCGATCTGCGCGCGGCGATTCGCGGCGAGGTCCGCTTCGACGTCGGCGACCGGGCACTCTACGCGACCGATGCCTCGAACTACCGGCAGGTGCCGATCGGCGTCGTCCTGCCGGCGGACACCGAGGATCTCGTCCGCGCCGTCGAGGTCTGCCGGCGGCACGAGGCGCCTGTGCTGCCGCGCGGCGGCGGCACCAGTCTCGCCGGTCAGTGCTGCAACGTCGCGGTCGTGATCGATTGCTCGAAGTACCTGAACTGGGTGATCGAAGTCGACCCGGAGCGGCGACTCGCACGGGTCCAGCCCGGTGTCGTCCTCGACGATCTGCGGGACGCGGCCGAGCGGCACGGTCTGACCTTCGGACCCGACCCGGCGACGCACGACCACTGCACCCTCGGCGGCATGATCGGCAACAACTCCTGCGGCGTCCACTCGGTCATGGCCGGCAAGACCGCCGACAACGTCGAGGCGCTGGAGGTCCTGACCTACGACGGGGTGCGCCTGCGCGTCGGCCGCACGGGCGAGGACGAACTGGCCGGCATCGTCGCCGGCGGCGGTCGCCGCGGCGAGATCTACCGTGGTCTGCGCGATCTCCGCGACCGCTACGCCGACCTGATCCGGGCCCGGTTCCCGGACATCCCCCGCTGCGTCTCGGGGTACAACCTCCCCGCGCTGCTGCCGGAAAACGGGTTCGACGTCGCCCGCGCGCTCGTCGGCTCGGAAGGGACTTGCGTCACCGTGCTCGAGGCGACGCTCCGCCTCGTTCCCAGCCCGCGAGCGCGCTCGCTCGTCGTCCTCGGCTATCCCGACGTCGCCATCGCCGCCGATCACGTCCCTGCGATCCTCGACCACCACCCGATCGGTCTGGAGGGGTTCGACGACCGGATGGTCGAGGACATGACGCGCCAGGGGATCCACCCCGACGACGTCACGCTCCTCCCCGACGGCGGCGGTTGGCTCCTCGTCGAGTTCGGCGCGGACGACAAGAAAGACGCCGACGACCGGGCGCGCGAGTTGATGGAAGAGCTCGGTCGCACGTCGCGCGCGCCGTCGATGAAACGCTTCGACGATCCGGCCCAGGAGAAAACGATCTGGCGGGTGCGGGAGGCGGCGCTCGGCGCGACCGCGCACGTACCGGGAGAGGCGCCGGCCTGGCCAGGTTGGGAGGACTCGGCCGTCCCACCGGCGCGGATGGGCGACTACCTGCGCGATCTGCGCGCCCTGCTCGATCGCTATGGGTACGCTTGCTCCTTCTACGGCCACTTCGGCCAGGGGTGCCTCCACACGCGGATCGACTTCGACCTGACGAGCCGCGCCGGGATCGACCGCTTCCGCGCCTTCCTCGACGACGCGGCCGGCGTCGTCCTCGGCTACGGCGGTTCGGTCTCCGGCGAGCACGGCGACGGCCAGGCCCGCGCCGCCCTCCTTGCCAGGATGTTCGGCGAGGAGTTGGTCTCGGCATTCCGCGAGTTCAAGGCACTCTGGGACCCGGCCGGCAAGATGAATCCCGGCAAGGTCGTCGACGCCGCGCGTCCGGACGAGGATTTGCGACTCGGCGCCGGCTACGACCCACCCGCGGTGAAAACGCACTTCTCCTTCCCGGACGACGGCGGTAGTTTCGCCCGCGCCACGCTGCGCTGCGTCGGCATCGGCGCCTGCCGCCGCCACGAGGGCGGGACGATGTGCCCCAGCTACATGGCGACGCGCGAGGAGGAGCATTCGACGCGTGGTCGCGCCCGCCTCCTCTTCGAGATGGTGCAGGGAGACCCGCTGATCGATGGGTGGCGGAGTGAGGCCGTCCGCGACGCGCTCGATCTCTGCCTCGCCTGCAAGGGGTGCAAAGGCGACTGCCCGGTCCACGTCGACCTGGCGACCTACAAGGCCGAGTTCCTCTCCCACTACTATGCCCGGCGCCTGCGACCGGTCACCGCCTATTCGATGGGGCTCATCTCCTGGTGGGCGCGCCTCGCCGCCCACGCGCCGGGTCTCGCCAATACGCTCACGCAAACGCCGCTGCTGCGGACGGTGGCGAAACGGTTGGCCGGGATCGCGCCGGAGCGCCGCATCCCCGCCTTCGCGCCGGAGACGTTCGCGACGTGGTTCGTCCGGCGGGAGCACCGGATCGTGGGTGGCCCTCGCGTCCTCCTCTGGTCCGACACCTTCAACAACCACTTCCATCCCGAAACGGCCGCGGCGGCGGTCGAGGTGTTGGAGGCGGCCGGGTTCGCGGTCGAACTGCCCCGCCGCTCGCTCTGCTGCGGGCGGCCGCTCTACGATTGGGGCATGCTCGGTCTCGCCGAGCGGCAACTCCGGCAAATCCTCGCCGCGCTGCGCGACGAAATCCGCGCCGGGGTGCCGGTGGTCGTCCTCGAACCGAGTTGCGCCTCGGTGTTCCGCGACGAGCTGTGCAACCTCCTCCCGCACGACGAGGACGCGAAACGGCTCGCCCGGCAGACCTACCTACTGAGCGAATTCCTGGAGCGGTGCGCGCCCGACTTTCGCCCGCCGAAGATCTGTCGTAAGGCGCTCGTCCACGGTCACTGCCACCACAAGGCGGTGATGGGGATGGCGGCGGAGGAGGCGGTGCTGCGCAAGCTCGGCGTCGAGTTCGAGACGCTCGACGCGGGTTGCTGCGGGATGGCGGGCGCCTTCGGTTTCGAGCGGGGCGACCACTACGACGTTTCGATCAAGGCCGGCGAACGCGTGCTGCTGCCCGCCGTGCGCCGGGCACCCGCCGAGACGCTGATCGTGGCCGACGGTTTCAGTTGCCGCGAGCAGGTCGCCCAAACGACGGATCGCCACGCCCTCCACCTGGCAGAGGTGCTCCAACTGGCGCTGCACGGTGACGGCGGCACGCCGCATGCGTCATCCGAAGGCGAGGCGACGACGACGCCAGATGGCCGAAACGGACAAGGGGCGCGGCGATGGCGCGCCTTGGCCGGCGTTGCCGTTGGCGCGGCGGTCGCGGGCGCGGTGGCGGCGCGGAGATGGGAGGAGACGGAGCGACGATGAAGATCAAAAAACTTCAGGACGCGGACCCGAAAACGCTCGCCGTCATCTTCGAGACGGGCGACGAGGCGATGGCCGGTCTCACGCGCGCGGCGAAGGAACACGGTCTGGCGGGCAGCCAGATCACCGCCGTCGGCGCCTTCAGCAGCGCCACCCTCGGCTACTTTGATTGGGAGAGCAAGGAGTACAAGCAAATCCCGGTCGAGGAGCAGGTCGAGGTGCTTTCGCTCGTCGGCGACGTCGCCCTCGACGAGAAAGGCGACCCCAAGATCCACGTCCACGTCGTCGTCGGACGCGCCGACGGCACGACCCGCGGCGGTCACCTGATGGAGGGGCATGTCCGGCCGACGCTGGAGGTGATCGTCGTCGAGTCGCCGGAACAACTCCGCCGCCGCTACGACCCCGAGTCGGGTCTGGCGCTGATCGAGATCTAATCGGATGCCCTTCCAGGTGGCGCTGGACGATCTGGCAGCGTCCTAAGGCAACACGACCATGGCAAGCCGGGCAGCGGCACAACGCGCAAAGACGAACGGACGGACCGATACCGCGCACTCGGGCGAAGACGAGCACGAGCGCAAGCAACGGGTGCTGACCAAGGGACGCGCCTCGATCACCCGCAGCATCGCCGATGCCCTCGTGATCAAGGACGGCGACGTCTTTTTCCTCTGCCGGCGCGACGGCAGCGTCGGACTCCAGGGACCGCACGGGTTCGGTCTCTACTACCACGACTGCCGCTACCTCAACGGGTACGAATTGCGGTTCGACGAGACCGAGCTCGACGTCCTCTCGGCGAGCGCCCTCGACGGGTTCTCGGCCGTCATCCAACTGGCGAACCCCGACCTGCGGATGGCGGACGGGCGATTGATCCAAAAAGAAGAGATCGGTCTGAGTTGGAAACGGGTGGTCGACGGCAGCGACCTCGCGCTCCACGACCTGCTCATCCTGGAAAACTACGGCCTGGAAGGGGTCGCATTCGACCTGCGACTCGGTTTCGGTGCGGGTTTCGAGGACGTCTACGAGGTCCGCGGTCTGCTCCCGGCCCAATTCGGCAAGCTGCGGCGCCCCCGGTGGAACGGCGACGCCCTCGGTTTTCTCTACGACGGCGCCGACGGTCTCTACCGCGGGTTGACCGTGACCTTCGCCCCGGCCCCAGCGACGACCGAGAAAACGACGGCCGTTTTCCACGTCAGGCTCGGTCCGAAGGAGCGGCAGGAAATCGCCGTTTCGCTCGCGATCGTCGAGTCGAGCGATCGGAACGAGGTGCGGTCCGGCGACGACGACCGGATCGAGGCCGGAGTCGTTTCGCGCGAGATGGAGCGGTCGGTCGCCGATTGGCTCGGCGACCACACGGCGGTCGTCAGCCGCAACCGCTCCCTGGTCGGGATCATGGACCGCTCCCTGCGCGACCTGCGGGCGCTACGCAGCAGTCTGCGCGGCAAGCAGTTCTTCGCCGCCGGCGTTCCCTGGTTCGTCACCCTGTTCGGCCGGGACAGCATCGTCGCCGCCTACGAGATGCTCGCCTCCGAACCGGACATCGCCGCGCAGACGCTGCGCCTGCTCGCCAGCTACCAGGGGCAGCGCGTCGACGCCTGGAAGGACGAGCAACCGGGCAAGATCCTCCACGAGTTGCGCGTCGGCGAACTCGCCCGTCTCAACGAGATTCCGCACACGCCGTACTACGGCACGGTCGATGCCACGCCCCTCTTTCTGATCTTGCTCGCCCGGCACGCCGCCTGGACCGGCAGTCTCGACCTCTTCGACGAGCTGCGCGCCAACGTCGAGTTGGCCCTGGTCTGGATCGCCGACTACGGCGACGGCGACGGCGACGGCTACGTCGAGTACCGGAGCACCTCCGAGAAGGGACTCGTCAACCAGGGTTGGAAAGACTCGGGCGACGGTATCGTCAACGCCGACGGCAGCCTGGCGCGACCGCCGATCGCCCTGGTCGAGGTCCAGGGGTACGTCTACGCGGCCAAACGGGCGATCGCCGGTCTCTACCGACGGGCCGGCGAGGGCGAACGCGCTGCCGCTCTCGAGCGTGAGGCCGACGATTTGCGCGAGCGCTTCAATCGCGACTTCTGGCTCAAGGACGACGGCATCTTCGCCCTGGCGCTGCAAGCGAAGCACGAACCGTGCGCCGTCGTCTCTTCCAATCCCGGTCAAGCGCTCTGGACCGGGATCGTCGATTGTGCCAAGGCCAAGACGACGGTCGACCGGTTGCTGGCCGGGGACATGTTCAACGGTTGGGGCATCCGCACCCTCGCCTCGACGGAGCGTGCCTACAACCCGACCGGGTACCACCTCGGCACCGTCTGGCCGCACGACAACGCGCTGATCGCCGCCGGTTTCCGCCGCTACGGGTTCGACGACGCCTTCCGGCGGGTCCTGGCCGCGATCGGCGACGCCGCGACCCACTTCCCGAACTACCGCCTACCCGAGGTCTTCTCCGGCTTCGCGCGGGAGGAATACGGCGTGCCGGTGCGCTACCCGGTCGCCTGCCACCCCCAGGCCTGGGCGGCCGGTGCGGTCCCGTTCATGCTCGCCACCGCGCTCGGGCTCCAACCCGAGGCATTCGACCGCCGATTGCGGCTCGTGCGCCCGATGCTGCCGGAAACGGTCGACGACCTCGAGGTGAGAAGGCTTCGCGTCGGTCACGGCGTGGCCGACCTCCGCTTCCGGCGCGGCGCCGGGGAACGGGTCGACGTCGAAATCGTGCGGGTCGACGGCGATCTGGACGTGATCGTCGACGACGACGGGGAGGTCGTCTGATGGCGACCGCGCGTGTCGCCGGTAGGGGCGGGCCTCCGTGCCCGCCCTGCCCGAGAGGGCGGCGTCGCGTCGAGGAGAAGGGCGGGCACGGAGGCCCGCCCCAACGACGAGGGGACCGGCGACACGCCGCCGGGCTGGAGCGTGGTGTGGGCGAGGGTCGTGGCTGTGGACCGATGGACCGGAAGCGATAGTGGAAGTCAACCAACGGGGTAGTGGCATGGGTCAGAATGGACACACCGACCGACCGCGGATCGTTGTCGTCACCGGGGCCTCGGCGGGGATCGGGCGCGCGACGGTGCGCGCCTTCGCCGCGAGTGGGGCGCACCTGGGCCTGATTGCGCGCGGCGAGGCCGGGTTGGAGGGGGCGCGCCGGGACGTCGAAGCGGCCGGCGGCAAGGCGGTCGTCTGCCCGCTCGACGTCGCCGATGCGGAAGCGGTCGAGGCGGCGGCCGCACGGATCGAACAAGAACTCGGACCGATCGACGTCTGGGTCAACGACGCGATGGTCTCGGTCTTCTCCCCGGTCAAGGAGACGTCGGCGGCGGAGTTCAAGCGGGTGACGGAAGTCACCTACCTCGGTTACGTCTACGGCACCCTGGCCGCGCTGAAACGGATGCTGCCGCGCGACCGCGGCGTGATCGTCCAGGTCGGCTCCGCGCTTGCCTACCGCGGTATCCCGCTGCAGGCGGCTTACTGCGGCGCCAAGCACGCGATCCAGGGGTTCACCGAGTCGCTGCGCTGCGAGTTGCTGCACGACGGCAGCAAGGTGCGGGTGACGATGGTCCAGATGCCGGCAGTCAATACGCCGCAGTTCGGCTGGGTCAAGAGCCGGTTGCCGCGGCAGGCGCAACCCGTGCC
>DATBFX010000595.1:0-2109 GCA_036558305.1 Thermomicrobiales bacterium
CCAGTGGTCCTCCGGTGTGGCGTCGTAGGAGTGGAGGTCGAGCCGGCCGGCGTAGGCCTGACCGCCGGAGTACTTGAGCTTGATCAGTTTGGAGGCGAGCGCTTCCTCCGCGTACTGCTGCCCGACGTGGTCCGGGTACCACATCAGGTGCGTGTGGCAATCGACGATCCGGCGACCCTGCGCGTCGGGCATCCCCGCGGACTCCTTCTGGCTCACTCGACCCCGCACCAATCGACGATCAGACCGGCGAGGGTTTTCACGAACGGGATCAGGTGCTCGTCGATCAAGACCGACTCGTTCGCTTGGTGCGCCCCGCCTTCGCCCCAGCGCCCCGGCCCCATCGCCACCGTCGGCATCGGGCGCGGGCTGTGGAGATTGAACTGGAAAAGATCGCTCATCGGCATCCCCCGCCGTCTCGCGGCACGCCCGGTCGCTCGCTCGTACGCGGCGGCGACCGCATCGACGAAGGGATGGTCGTCCGGAATCGCCGATGGCGGCATGATCCTACCAACCCAGGCGATGCGTGGGGGGAGAAGATCGCCGTATCCCTCGGCAACCGCCCTCAGGCGCTGCTCGATGTGCGCTTGCACCCCCGCGATGTCCTCACCCGGGAGGATATAGGCGGACGTATGGATGCGGGCACCGCCGGTGTTGCCACCGTCTTCCGACCCCACCTGGAGAAAACCGGTCCGCACGGCATAGTCGGGCCAAACGGTTTCGGCATAGCGGGGATCGGCCGCAAGTGCCGCCCTTCGTTCGGCGGTGAACTGTTGCAAATCCGCGTAGAAGGCGGACACGATCTCCATGACGCGGGCGATCGTCGTCCCCGCACGCTCGGGACGGACCTGCAAATCGATCTCCACGTTGACACCGCCGAGGTTCGCCGTGTGGACGTCGAGATCCAGCCCGTCGCAGTAGACGGCGGCATCGGCCGTGTGCGGCCGCAGGAGCACCGCGAGCGTGCCGTTGGCGCCCGCGCTCTCCTCGTCGACGGCGGAGGCGGCGATCACGTCGCCGCGCGGGCGATACCCGGCTGCTTCGACGCAGGCCACCGCCATGATCGCCGCCGCCAACCCGCCCTTGTCGTCGTTGCTGCCGCGACCGACGAGGGCGCCATCCTCGATGGTCGGGTTGAACGGTCCGTGTCGCCAAAGTTCGTGCGGTCCTTCCGGAACGACGTCGACGTGCGCGAGCAGCAACAAACTTCGCCCGCCCGCCGTTCCGTGCCGGACACCGACGACGTTCGGTCGGTCCGTGAAGTCCGAACCGGGCCACCAACCGGGGTGCGTCTCGATCCCCGGAATCTCGTCCGGCCGAAAGACGTCTACGTCACAGCCCATCCCGCGCAGCGTCGCCGCGACGAACTGCTGACAGGCAAGCTCGTCGCCGTACGGCCGGCGGTTGACCGAGGGGAAGCGGACGAGATCGGCGAGCAGCGAAACGATCTCGTCGCGGCGGGCATCGACCACCGCGGAGATTCGCTGGTGGACGTCGCTCCCCGGCGGATCTACAGCCATGTGCGCGCCTCCGTGCAGCGGTAGCAGTTCGGGTCGGAGCAAAGCAGCGCGGTCGGATCCTTACGCAGCAGGGCAACCGTCGTCGCGATCACGTCTTGACCGCGGACGAGTTGGGAGAGCGCACGCCCGACCCGGCCATCGCGGATGGCACCGCGCATACGCAAGGGGTGCTCGATCGCGCCGAACGCGCGGCTGCAACCGGGTGGGTTGACGATCGGAACGGGGATCTCTCTGCCATCGACCAGCACCGTCGCCTCGCGGGGGAGAGCGGGCTTGAAGGGCACGTCGAGATAGGGAACCGGGAGGTGCGCCTCGCCGACGTGGACGGTCGAGTTCGCGACGTGGCCGACACCGAGAAACAGCACGTACCCTCCCTGGCTCGCCAGCCGGCCGAGCGGAGAATCGAGTGCCAGCCCGCCGACGAGGTGATGACCCGCGCACAACTCTTCGGCACCCGCCCCGATCGCCACCACCGAATGGGTCGGATGCCAGGAGCGAACGGCACCCGGCCACGCCCGCATCGTCTCGGGGATGTGCCCGGTCAGACCGGGTTCTACCTTCGGATCGAAGCGGACGGAGAAGTAGCTGAACG
>DATBFX010000596.1:0-4618 GCA_036558305.1 Thermomicrobiales bacterium
GTCGTTCTCCCCCCAGGATTGGGGGCCGGGGGGGCCGACCGCCGGGGGGGCCGACCACCTAAAACCGTACCCCCAACTTGATCGATTGCTCCGGATGCTCGTCGATCGCCCGGTACGCCTCCGCGCTCTCGGCGAACGGCACCACCGGCCAGACGATGCCGTCGGCGCGGAGGCGACCGGAGGCGAGCCACGCCAGGGCGACGTCGACGTAGCGGGCCAGGTTCCAGGCCGGGGCGTCGCGCAGCGGCAGACTTTCCGCGCGCGCGGAGACAAGCTGCAGCCGGTTGACGTGGAATTCTTCGCCGAGATGGAGCCCGGTGGCCTCGCGTCCGTAGTAGGAGAGCACGCAGACCGTCCCGCCGAAGCGGGTCGCCCGGATCGCGTCGTGCAAGGCCCGGCTGCTCCCCGAAACCTCGACCGCGACGTCGACGCCGAGTTGCCCGCTTTGCGTGCCCCCCTCCCAATAGCCGCCGCGGACACGGGTACGATCGGGGGAAGGCGGCGTGTTCGCGGCGCCGCGCCAACCGGTCCGGCGCCGGATCGCCAGTCCCACGTCTCCCTCCGCCACCGGATCGAGGGCGACGTCGACACCAAGCACCATCGCGACCTCGCGGCGGTGGCCGATCGGATCGACGGCGACGACCAGACCGGCACCGGCCGCCCTCGCCAACTGGACCGCGATCAGTCCGATCGCGCCCAAACCGAACACCGCGACGTGGTCGCCGAGCTTGATCCCGGCATCGCGCATGGCGAGCGCCATCACCACCGGATCGAGACAGACCGCGGCCTCATCGCTCAATCCCGCCGGCATCGGATCGACCTGCGCTTCGTCGACGGTGTGCGTCTCCCTGATCGGCAGGTGACCGAACACCCGGTCGTCGACCGCAAAGCGCGTCACGCCCGGCCCCGTCTCCGTGACGACACCGACCGCCATGTTGCCGAGCCGCATCGGGAAGCGGCGCCCGCGCCCCTCCTCCGTGATCGGCATCATCGCCCCCAGCGCCGCATCGTAGGGCCGATTCGCGGCCGGTTCGTCCCGATAACCGACCAGTTCGGTCCCGTGCTTCGGCGACGCAAATTCGGCGCGAATGCGAATTTGGCACTCGCCGAGGTCCGGTTCGTCGTAGTCGCGCAGAACCGGCGAACGTGGCGCAATCGCGACGAGTTCTTTCGGCATGGCCGACTACTCCTGTCTCCCGTCATTCCCCGCGCAGCACCCGTCGTTCCGAGCTTGTCGAGGAATCTCTCTCCGCCAGAGGAGACGTGCCACCGAAGGAGCCGCCTCCGCTGCGCTCAGGGAGATTCCTCGGCTTCGCTCGGAATGACGCCACGTGCTTACGCCGCCAGTGCCCGCATCAGCGGGTAGAGATTCGCTTTCTCCTCGAATCCGATCCCCGGACTGTCGGGCAAACCGACGTGTCCATCGATCACGGGCACGTTGTCGGCAAATCCGCCGAACGGCTGGAAAACACCCGGATACGACTCGTTGCCGCCGAGTCCGAGCCCGGCCGCCATGTTGAGCGACATCTGGTGCCCGCCGTGCGGAATGACGGCGCGCCGGCTCCAACCGTGCTCCTCCAACATCGCAATCGTCCGCAGATACTCGACCAGCCCGTAGGAGAGGGCGCAGTCGAACTGGAGGACGTCGCGGTCGGGCCGCATCCCGCCGTAGCGGATCAGGTTGCGGGCGTCCGGCATCGAGAACAGGTTTTCGCCCGCACCGACGACCGCCAGCACTGCCTCGATCCGGCGCAAATCCTCCGCCAGCGACGCCCCGCCGATCTTGATCTTGACGACGCGATACCCGAGATCGCGGTACCCCTTGATCTCCTCCCGCAACGCGGCCACGTCTTTCCCCGGCGCGTAGTAACCACCCGCGGCGTAGACGAAAACCCGCTCGTCGACCTGCCCGCCGCGATAGCGATCGGCCAGCACACGGTAGAGTGGCCGCCCCTCGATCTTGGCGACCGCGTCCCAGACCGCCATGTCGATCGTCCCGACCGCGACCGCGCGCTCGCCGTGCCCGCCCGGTTTCTCCCCGGTCATCATCGTCGCCCAAATCTTCTGCGGGTCCAGATTCCCACCATCGTCCGTGCACAACGACGCCGGCTCCGCCTCCAGCAACCGCGGGATGAAGCGTTCCCGCAACAGACCGGCCGGCGCGTACCGCCCGTTCGAGTTGAACCCGTACCCGACGACCCGCCGACCATCACGCACCACGTCCGTCACGATCGCGACGACCGACACCGTCATCGTGCTGAAGTCGATGTACGCATTGCGCATCGGCGAGGCGATCGGCGCCGTCGTCTCGCGAAATTCGACGATTCTCATGCGGGCTCCCGGCTCCCCACCTCGGTTCGATCGACCGCGACGGCCACGTTGGGCGGCGTCTTCGCGCACCCGATCCTACGGGCAACGCCTCCGGTCCGCAAGAGCCTCGCGACGCCCGGACTTTGGCCATTTTGATCCCCTCAAGGTCGGCCCATCTGAAACCCGCCAACCGCGAGGTCGCGCGGGATGCGGTTCCGTTCCCGCCGATGCGGTGACCGACCGCCTCCCGGCTGCCACCACACGGGATACCCTTGGCGGAGAGCGAAGCGAGCCGGTCCCGTCGCGAGCATTTCCAAGTGCCGCTTCTATCGTCAGGCGTCCTGGTTTGCGCTGGTGTTCGTGTGTCTGCTCTGCGGGCGCAGCACACTGCCTGATGAAATAAGACGCTGCCAACACGCGTACCCAACGGTCATCCGGAACGCTCCACGGGGAAACTGGAGCCTATCCGTGGGTACCACCGATGCGACGCTTCGAGGACCTCATGCCGCTGCAACGACACGCGCCTACCAGAAGTGGGGAACTCCCGGTGATGCGGAACGTCGTGCGTGGGAATCGCCTCGATGAAGTACAAGGGCAGAAGCGATCGGATTTTTCGCCAGAGTCGAACGCTGGGACCGTTCGTCCGACGACTATCGGACCAATGGGGGTTTTCACTCTTGCGAACGCTGTGGCAGCTTGGCATCGTCGAAGTATCGGGGAGGTGCCCTCGGTGCCTCCCTTGCGAACGAGTCGCTAAGAGCCCCGCCGTTCCGAGTCACTCGGGCACCAACGACGAACAACGCAGCCAAAGGAGCGATGGGACCATGAGCGGCGGCGATCTCACTGAGTGTCCTCGTTGCCGCCGGGCGAACGGCCGGCAGAGTCGGTTCTGTGGTTACTGAGGTCTTCCGTTGCCGTCATCTCCCGCACAGGAACCGCCGTCAGGGCGCCCGTCGGGAGAGTCAGCGGTCCGCGGCTGGCTGCGGAGGACAGATGCTCCCAACTCGTGGGTGTACGTCGGCGGATCGTCGCACTCCGTCGCCGGGCCCGGTTCGACCGCCCAGCCATCGATCTTCGGCTCGCTGGGATTCGCCTTCGGCACCGGTGGCATCGCGGCCATCGCCTTCGTCTTGCTGTTGACCGGGGTGTTCGAACTCGGCGGTCGCGCCTCGGGAAACGAAGATGTGGGCGGGTGGCTGATGGTGATCACCTGCTTCGTAGCCATAGTGGCAATGGTGGCGTGGTTCGTTTGGAAGGCTGGCTGGACCTGGGGGCTTCCAGCACTCTTCGTCCCATGGATCGTGCTTTGTATCTATCTCTACAAACAGTGACGGGGGATCGTCTGCCAAAGGACTGGGCAACCGGCGACGAGGTTCCCGGCTCTGGCAATGAACGCCTTCACGACCATCCTCGGCATCGCGCTCCTGGCCGGGTCGGCGGCTTTCCCGAATCCGGATGGTGATGCCGCAGCCGAGAAAGGAACCGGCAGCGCCATCGCTGCCGTGGGGTCTGCTCCAACGCGAACCCCGAAGCCGACGAACACGCCCAAACCCACGAGCTCCCACTCGCCGACCAGCACGCCGGAGTCAACGCACACCGCTACCGCCACGAACACCCCGAACGCGTCACCATCCCCGTCTCCAGAAGTATCTCTGGGAGACCGTGACCATTCCGTGTTGCCGGCACCAAAGGGGAGCTTGGGACGGATCGTGCTCCGCTACAACCTGGAGGATTCCCTCGATTAAGCGGAGTTCGACGTCGTCGTTCAGGATGTCGATCGCAAGGACAAGGTCGGCGACAAAGAAGCCATAGGGGAATACGTGGTCGTCAAATTGGAGATCACCAATATGGGGAAGACCCCGGAGCAACTCCCTTTCGGGGACGGATCGAACCTCATCCGCTTCGACGGCACCAAGTTCAACGCGATCCGCCTCGGCGACAGTCATGAACGCACGTTCAATCACGACTACAGCGCGACCATGGAACTTTGGTACGACGACGAAGTCAAGACCACGACGATCGACGAACTCCAGCCCGGCATCACCTACGGGTTCAAGCTTGTCTTCGACGTGCCAAAGTCCGCATCAGGCTTACGAGTGTACGTAGGCTGGGACAACTCCGTCGCGATTCCGGGCTAGTACTACAGTCGTAGATCGCGCGGGACGGTGCCGCGGCGCTGGTAGTGGCTGCGTTTGGCCCGGGCTTGGTGGGCGCGCCGCCAGCGGGACCGGGCGAGCACGAACCCCGCCGGCGGCCGCCAGGCCCAGACCAGCCCCCACAAGAGGCGCTTGATCCCGGCTGTGCTCAG
>DATBFX010000597.1:0-2054 GCA_036558305.1 Thermomicrobiales bacterium
GTCTATCTGTTCATGCCGTTGGTGGTGGCCGTCGCGGCGCTGGCCTGGCTCGGGCGGGACCGGCTCGCGAGCTGGCTGCAGGACGTCCCGTCGATGCGAGCAGGAATGGCCGGCGCCCTCGCGGCGGTGCTGATCGGCGCCCTCGCCAACGACTCCGGGGCGCTGGTGATCGAGATCGGCGCCGCGTATCTGACCGCGTTTCTGGGGTTCGCCTGGGCTGAGTACTGAGTAAGGCAAATGTCGATTCGGCGCGGGGTCCTCTCGGGTTCGAGGGCCGAGCTTCCGATTGACCGGCGAGCAATCTCACTCATCTGAGGACCCGCCATCAGTCTCGTCCACCCACAAGCCGAAGGACCCGGGCCGTCGCGCCCGAATAGACCCCGCATGCGCCGCCCGTCGACCATCGCCGTCGCCATGCTCGCGGCGGCATCGGCCGTGTTCATGGTGGCCCCGTCCCCGGCGGGGGCCTATCTCGCGCCGGGTCCGTCACTGTCTGGCATCGGCACCGAACCTGCCTCGGTGCAGGCGGCGGACCTCAACGGCGACGGCAGGACCGACCTCGTCGTGCCGAACACGGGCTCCAACGACGTCTCGATCCTCCTCGGAAACAGCTCCGGCGGGTTCACGCCGGCGGTCGGATCGCCGGTCACGAGCGACGGCACGGCCCCGCCCGGCGAACCGGTCGCGGTCGCGATCGCTTCGCTGAACCGCGACTCGATACCCGACCTCGCCGTTGTCAACAGGAGGTCGGATGACGTTTCGATCATGCTCGGCAACGGCACCGGGCGATTCAGCTTCGCCGGCGGCTCGCCCGAGCCGGTCGGCTCTCTGGCGCAGGAACCCGTCGCGATCGTCAGCGGCGACTTCGATTCGGACGGAGACACCGATCTGGCCGTCGCCAACGCGGCGACGAAAGACATCGCGATTCTCAAAAACGACGGCTCCGGCGGGTTCTCCGCGTCGCTCTACGATCTGGGCAGCGGCGGCGAACCGACGGTGATCACCGCCGGCTACTTCGACGGCGACGGCAGTCTCGACCTCGCGGTCGGCCGGGATGGCGGCGACGTCGAAATCCTTCTCAACGACGGCAGCGGCAGCTTCTCGCCCGCTACCGGGTCGCCGCTGAGCACCCCCGCGAGCGAACCGATTTCGCTGCAGACTGCGGACCTCAACGCCGACTCGATCCCCGATCTGGCGCTGATCGGGAAAGAAGACAGCAGGGTCCAGATCCTCCTCGGCGATGGAGCCGGCGGCTTCGACGAATTCTCTGTGCCCGCGTTCCTCGGCGGCCTGCGCTCGCTCGCCCTCGGCGACATGAATGGGGATGGCGAGACCGACATGGCGGTCGCCAACGGAGCCAACGTCAATGTCCTCATCAACGGGATCCCGGGCCTGCTCGAATTCAACCCGGTCCAGTTCGCGACGATTCAGGGGATCGCGAACTTCATGACGATCGCCGACGTGAACCAGGACGACAACGCCGACCTGGTCTTCGCCGAACCGAGCCTGAATGCCGCCTCGATTCTTCTCAGCCTCCCGACCGTTCTGTTCGAACCGCCCGAACTCTTCTTCGAAACGCAGCCGACAGGGCTGTTCACCCCACCGCAGACGGTCACCGTCTCCAATCTCGACACGGTCGCCCGCCTTCGGGTCGATGACGACAGGGTCACGGGCGCCAGCCGCGACGACTTCCTCATCTCCTCCGACGAATGCGAGGGCGCGACGCTCGGCGCCGAACAGGCCTGCGACATCCGCGTTCGCTTCGGGCCGAGCCAGGAAGGCGCCCGCGAAGCCGTTCTTCAGGTGAACGACAACGCGATCGAAGACGCCGGTGCGATCCCGCTCTCCGGCACCGGCGGCCCGCCGCCGCATGGGGATACCGGAGCAACCGGGGCCACCGGTGCGACTGGAGCCACTGGTTCGACAGGCGCGACCGGTGCAACCGGAGCCACGGGATCGACCGGGGCAACCGGGGCCACGGGAGCGACCGGTGCCACCGGCGCCACCGGCGCCACTGGTTCGACAGGTGCGACGGGAGCTACCGGCGCCACTGG
>DATBFX010000598.1:0-28741 GCA_036558305.1 Thermomicrobiales bacterium
AAGGACCGCGGCCGGAGCGGGAGCCGGCGCCGCTGGGCGGCCGGCGACCCGGCCGCGGTCGGCTGGGCGGCCCCCGGGCGGGCATGGCCGGGGCTGCGCCGCGTGGTCGCCGGCGCGGCCGAGCGCCGCTTGCCGAGCAAGACCGAACGGGGGACGCGCTGCGTCCTGAGCAGCCGGCCCGGCGACGCGCGCGCGCCGGCCGCCGCGGTGCGCCGTCACCGGGGCATCGAGAACCGGGTGCGCCGGGTGCGCCGGGTGCCCGCCCTCGCCGTCCGCGAGGACGACAGCCGGGTGCGCGCCGGCCACGCCGCCGAGAACCTCGCCGTGCCGCGCCGCCTCGCCCGCAATCTGCGGCGCCAGGAACGGACGGCCACGGTCGGCACCAAGGCCAAGCGCCTCACGGCGGCCCGCGACACCCCTTACCCGCCCAAAGCCCTGGCCGGTTGCAATGCGATTGCCCTGATGAGTTGCAGATTTGGTAGCCCGTCAGGGCGACCGATCGTGACGACTCCCGTTTCGCGCATGCGATTCAGTTGCTCGAAGGCGAGACTGGAACGGATCTCGCTGCGCCAGGATCTCAGGACTTTGGCCGCGTTCGACGCGTACTGATTGGGTGCACCGATTCCGGCATAGTCAAGGAAGTGGCCGATTTCGTGGAGTATTGCAAGTCGGCTACGCGACGCCGAGTTGATGACGATGCGAACCGGCGCGCCGGTCGCCGGGTCGACTTCGAATCTGCCTTCGGTTGGGCCGAGTAATCGTAAGGTCACGGAAATCTGCGGCAGGTTGCCATCTCCGTGGACTGATGCGACGGCTGAGGCGGCATCGCGGATCGCCTCGTAGGCGAGGCCAGATGGTATCGCTAACGCCCGACCGACCGAAATGCCCGCCGGCCGCGTCCCCGCCTCACCCACCCGTGACCTCCGCCAACCGCGCGAAGAAGTCCGGGAAGGTCTTGGCGACGCAGCCGGGGTCGAGGATGCGGACGCGTGAACGACGTGGGCTACCCATCGTCGTCGAGTTCGTCGTCCTCGAGCGGATCGAGACCCATGCGGCGCCGTTCTTCCGGCGTCGGCGGTCGGGTAAAAGCGATGTCGCCGTCGATCTCGCCGTGCCGGAGCGCGACGATGAACTCCGCCTCTATCCGTTCGACGGCGGTGGTTCGCAGGACTTCCTGAATCTCGTCTTCTCGAGTACTGACCGTCGCCACCAAGTCTGTTTTCAAGTGATCCATTTCAGCCTCCGAAAGAGGGTCTCAACCATTCGTTCGACCGGTTCGTAGTCCTCGTCGTCCCAGAACCTCGGGACGTAGACCATACCGTCTGGTCGCAGCCGCCTTGCGTCGAGATCGGTTCGGAGCAACCTATCTCGGCTTCGCAGGGCGATGAACTGGACGTAAGATCGCGCCCAAAGTTCATTGTATTTCAAAAGGTATTGGACGTAAGGCAGGTCGACGGCTCCCAGTTGCGACTCCTCGCCAGGTGAGTGAACGGGAGCTACTCCAGTCCGACGCATGAGCGCCAGATCGGAGAAGGCGCGGCTATTACGCACGGCGTCACGCCATGGTCGCATCAGGCTGCTGGTCTCAGACGCGAAACGGTTGGCCGAACCGATCCCTGCATAGTCGAGGAAGTGCCCAATCTCGTGAAGGACGGCCAGACGTGGCCGGGCAGCGGTGACGACCTCGATCGAGTCGGGAGTTCCGTTGGTTGGATCGATGCGGAACCTTCCTTCGCGTTGCGAGAATGAACGGAGCGTCACGCGGATAGGCACCAAGTCTCCATCGCCGTGGACGGAATCGATCGCCGCGATGGCCTCTCTGATCGGGTCGTAGGCGAGCCCCGGCGGAACGTCCAATGCGCGACTCAGCGAAATGCCCGCCGGCCGCGTCCCCGCCTCACCCACTCGTGACCTCCGCCAACCGCGCGAAGAAGTCCGGGAAGGTCTTGGCGACGCAGCCGGGGTCGAGGATGCGGATGGCGGGGGCGCGGAGGGCGGTGATGGCGAAACTCATCGCCATCCGGTGGTCGTCGTAGGTGTGGACGTCGGCCGGGACGATGGGGGCGGGGTGGATGGTCAGGCCGTCGGGGCGCTCCTCGACGGTTTGGCCGAGGCGGCGGAGCTCGGTGGCGAGGGCGGCGACGCGGTCGGTCTCCTTGAGGCGGGCGTGCGCGACGCCGCGGATCGTCGTCGGCCCGGCGGCGAAGGGGGCGATCGCGGCCAGGGTCTGGGCGGTGTCGGAGATGGCGTTCAGGTCGAGATCGACACCCTTGAGCGAGCCGACCGGCGGGCCGATCACCTCGACATAATCCTCGGCGATCGTGACGGTCGCGCCCATCGCGGCGAGGACGTCGACGAAACGAAGATCGCCCTGGGTCGAGTCCCGACCGAGACCGTCGACGCGGACGCGACCGCCGGTCACCGCCGCCGCGGCGAAGAAGTACGAGGCGTTGGAGGCGTCCGGTTCGATCCGGTAGCTGCGGCCCCGGTAGCGTTGGCCCGGTGCAACGCGAAAGACGCGCCAGTCGTCCGTACCCAATTCCAGCTCGACGCCGAAGGCCCGCATCACTGCCGCGGTCATCGGCATGTAGGGTTTGGAAACGAGGTCGCCGATGACTTCGACCTCGACACCCTGCTCGGCGTACGGAGCGGCCAGGAGGAGCGCCGAGAAGAACTGGCTGCTCTGATCGCCGGCCATCGCGGTCCGACCACCGCGCAGTCCGTCGGCGCGGACGACGACCGGCGGGCAACCGGTGCCTTCCTCGCTGACGGCGTCGGCGCCGAGGTCGTTCAGCGCCTGGAGCAGGGGCGCGATCGGTCGTTTGCGCATCCGCGGCACCCCATCGATGCGGTAGGTGCCGCGTCCCAGCGGCAGCGCCGCCGTCAGGAAGCGCATCGCCGTCCCGGCATTCCCGACGAAGAGATCGGCCGCGGGTGCGGAGAAGGTGCCACCGCCACCCCGAACCCCGAATCGCTCGCCCGCCTCGTCGGTCTCCACCGCGACGCCGAGGGCGTTCAGCGCCGCCGCCATGTA
The DNA here is from genome assembly GCA_036558305.1 of Thermomicrobiales bacterium. Lineage (GTDB taxonomy): Bacteria > Chloroflexota > Chloroflexia > Thermomicrobiales > UBA6265 > DATBFX01. Next base: position 3,035 of record DATBFX010000598.1, read on the forward strand.
GCGGGTGTCGTCGCTGTGGAGCGCACCGGTCAGTTCGCTCTCGCCGTCGGCAAGGGCGGCGGCGAGGAGGGCGCGGTTGGTGATGCTTTTCGAACCGGGAATGCGGGCGACGGCGTCGACGTGAGGCGGAAGGCGGAGGGCGGAAGGCGGGAGGGAACGTGGAGACCAGGAATCGGTCCGCGATTCCATCGTGCCGCTGGCGAGTTCGCTCATCCGAATCGTTCCCTCCCGCCTTCCGCCCTCCGCCTTCCGCCTCAAACCACGTACTTCCCGTCGACGAGGAACGGTTGGCCGTCGACGTCGACCCGGCCGCCCTGGCGGAGATCGCAGATCAGATCCCAGTGGACGGCCGATTTGTTGGTGTTGCCGGTTTCGGGGTAGCCGGCGCCGAGGGCCATGTGGATCGTACCGCCGATCTTCTCGTCGAAGAGGATGTTGCGGGTGAAGCGGGTCACGTCGAAGTTGGTACCGAAGGCGAATTCGCCGAGGTAGCGAGCACCCTCGTCCGTCTCGAGGGTTTCGCGCAGGTAGTCCTCGCCCTTGGCGGCACCGGCGTCGACGACCTTGCCGTCGACGAAGCGGAGGCGGACGTCGACGACGTCGCGACCGCCGACGGAGACCGGGTAGGTGAAGCGGACGCGACCGTTGGCGGAGGTTTCGACGGGACCGGTGAAGACCTCGCCGTCCGGAAAATTCTTCGTGCCGTCGGCGTTGACCCAGGTGCGGCCGGCGACCGCGAGGGTGAGATCGGTGTCGGGACCGACGAGGTGCAGTTCGCGCTTCCCGGCGAGCCAGTCGATCAGGCGCTGCTGCTCGGTGGAGAGCGCTTTCCAGGCGGCGACCGGGTCGGGTTGGTTCAGCTTGCAGGCGGCGAAGACGAACTCGGCGAAGTCCTCGGTCGCCATCTCGGCGTCCTGCGCGTAGGCGTCGGTCGGGTAGAGGGTCAAGGTCCATTGCAGCTCGCCGGTGGAGGAACGACGCATGTAGGTTTCCAGCAACGGACCGCGGGCGCGCTGGCGGGCAAGCTGGCGCGCGGGGTCGACGTCGGCGAGGTTCTTCGTGTTGGTCTCCGCCTGGACGTTGACGAGGACGTCGGTCTGCTCGTAGATGAAACGCTCGACGGGGCTGATGTAGGAGATCTGCTCGTCGGAACCGTGGCGAAGGAGGTCCGTCGCCAGTCCGTGGAGCGTCGGCATCATCACCGGAAAACCGCCGCGACCGAGGACCTCGTGGTAGACCGTCCTGAGTAGCGGTTCGGCCGCGATACCGCCCAGGATCGCGACCGTCTGCCCCGGTTGAACATCGACCGAAAAACCGACCAGGGCCTTTGCCCACGATTCCAGGCGGGGATCTGGCACGCCGCGAATGCTCCTTGCACGACGATCGGACGCGTCACAACCGCGCGGTTATACCACGGGGTGGGGCGGAGGGCGGATGAGGACTGAGGACTGAGTGAATCGCCCCGGTCGGACGCTATCCACCCTCGTCCGCCCTTTCCCGCCCTCCGTTGTCAGTCGCGAGCCCAGGTTGGCGGTACTCCCGCTGGCAACTGGCGGTAGTCGGGGAGGTCGGCAAGCGCGCGTTCGGGACCGCCGGGGTTATAGATGGCGAGCAGGCGCAGCGGTGTCCAGCCGGTGTTGAGGGTCGAGTGGTAGACGCCGAGGGGGATGTAGAGCGTGTCGCCGGCGCGGACCGGGAACGGTTGGCCGTCGTCGATCACCTGTTGACCCTCGCCGGAGAGGACGTAAAGGACTTCCTCGGCGTCGGGATGGTTGTGGCGGCTGTGACCCTTGCCGGGAACGAGGACGACCTCGCCGAAGGTGAGACCGGCGCCCGTGGTGGTCGTCGGGGTGACGAACCACTTGATGGCGCCCCAGTCGAAGGTCTGGGTCGGGACCGAGGCGGGATCGATCGGTTGCTGATTCGTCACGGTGCGGAACTCCTTTCGATGGTGATGGACTTGAAGCGGCGCGCGTTGGCGGTGATCGCCTGCTCGACCGGGAGACGCTCCATACTCGAGGCCCCGTAGAAGCCGACGACACCCCGCGTGCGCGCCAGCACGTATTCGGCGTCGTCTGGCTCGGCGATCGGCCCGCCGTGGCAAACGACCAGGATTTCGGGATTCACGGCTTTCGCGGCGTCGTGGATCGCCTGGGTCCGTTGCACGGCCTCGTCGAGCGAGAGGGCGGTTTGGGCGCCGATCGTCCCCGACGTCGTCAATCCCATGTGGGCGACGAGGATGTCGGCGCCGGCGCCGGCCATCTGCCGCGCCTCCTCCTCGGTGGCCGCGTACGGGGTGGTCAAGAGGTCGAGATCGCGCGCCGTGCGGATCATCTCGACTTCGAGACCGTAGCCCATCCCGGTCTCTTCGAGGTTGGTGCGGATGATGCCGTCGAAGAGGCAGACGGTCGGAAAATTCTGGACGCCGGTGAAACCGAGTTCTTGTATCTGCTTGAGGAACACCGGCATCAGGCGAAAGGGATCGGTGCCGCAGACGCCGGCCAGCACGGGCGTGTGCTGAACCACCGGCAGGACCTCGCCGGCCATCTCCAGGACGATCGCGTTGGCGTCCCCGTACGGCATCAACCCCGCCAGCGAACCGCGACCGGCCATCCGGTAGCGACCGGAGTTGTAGATGACGATCAGGTCGAGTCCGCCGGCCTCTTCGCACTTGGCGGAGAGACCGGTGCCGGCCCCACCGCCGACGATCGGTCTCCCTTCGGCCACCTGCCGGCGGAGTTTGTCCAGGGTCTCCTGGCGCGTGGGACGCTTCATCCTCTGCCTCCCGCCGTGGCACGCGACGGCGACCACGCCTGGTAGTGCGCGTGGAGGGTGTCTGCCATCGCGCGGGCGAACGCCGGATCGTTGACGTCGGTGTCCAGGTAGCGCGCGTCGACGCGCGGATCGAGATGCTCCCGCAAGGCGGCGACGAGCGCGGCGTCCGCTTCGGGATCGGCGAAGACACCGCCGGGCGTGGAGATCGCGGAGACACCGCGCAACGGCACGAACAGGGTGAGCGGTCCCCGCGCCCGGTTCAGTTTGGCGGCGATGCGGCGACCGAGTTCGGCATTTTCTTCGGGGTTGGTCCGCATCAGGGTGACGGTGGCGTTGTGCTTGTAAAGGCGGCGTCCGGCATAGCGAGGCGGCACGGACTCGATCGGACCGAAATTGACCATGTCGAGGGCACCGAGCGAAACGACCTGCGGAATGCCGCGCTCGCCGGCGACCTCGAGCCGTCGGGGTCCGGCCGCGAGGACGCCGCCGGCCAGATCGTCGGCCAGTTCGGTCGTCGTCATGTCGAGCACGGCCGTGATGTACTCGCTCTCGACGAGCGATTCCATCGTGTCGCCACCGACACCGGTGGCGTGGAAAACGAGGACTTCGTAACCGAGTTCTTCCAGCCGCTTGCGAGCGGCGGTGACACCCTTGGTCGTGACGCCGAACATCGTCGCCCCGATCAGCGGTTTGCTTTCGGCGGTCGCGACGAACCCCGCCGCGGTGCGCGCCATCCCGGCGATGGCACCCGCGGCGTTGGTCAGCACGCGCGCGGAGAGACGGTTGATACCGGCGACATCGACGACCGAATACATCAGCGTCAGGTCGGTCGTGCCGACGTACGGGCGGGTGTCGCCGGCAGCGACCGTGGTGACGAGCAGTTTGGGGACGCCGACCGGCAACCGGCGCATCGCCTGACTGGCGAGCGTGGCGTTGCCGGAACCGCCGAGCGCAAGGACCCCGTGCAACCGCCCTTCGGCATGGAGCCGGGCGACGATCTCGCCGGCGCCGCGTGCCATCGTCGCGATCGCTTCGCCGCGGTCGCCACGGGCGATCAGATCCCGGAGCTCGGCTCCGGCGGCGTGGGCGACCTCCTCGCGGGTGACGTCCGGCGTCGCCTTGGGCGCATCCAGGATGCCGGCGTCGACGAGGAGGACGGCGACCCCTTCTGCGAGCAGCCGATCGCGGACGTAGCCGTATTCGACCCCCTTGGTGTCGAGCGTGCCGAGCAGAACGACGGTCGGAGTTGTCACGATCGATCTCCTTGTCGGTTCGTGCAGGGAAGGTTACTCCTTGGCGGAGGTCGATGTGATCTGCCTGGTCCGACGGAACTTCGACGGCCGCTCATGTCGCGCAACAAGCCAGACGCCGGTGTCCGGGCCAGTTCATAATGCACGGAAACGCGCGGGCGTAGCGACTGTGAGGGCTGAGGGTGGAAGCGGAAGGGCGCAGCTTGGTCAGAACCATCCTTGCCAGCAGCCGGTTCTTCATCGCGATCGCGGTGCTGGCGTCCTTCGTCTCCGCGATCGCCTTGATCGTCTACTGCGGGGTCGTCGTCCTCGACGCGACGCGGGACGCGTTTACCGGGCACTTCACGCCCGAAGGTGCCAAGGACCTCGCCGTCGAATTCATCGAGATGATCGACTTCTTCTTGCTGGGTACGGTCCTCTACATCGTCGCGCTCGGTCTCTACGAGTTGTTCGTCGACGACCAGTTGCCGATGCCGGGCTGGTTGCGCATCCACGACCTCGACGACCTCAAGGACAAACTCATGGGCGTCGTCATCGTCCTCCTCGGCGTCACCTTCCTCGGCCGCGTCGTGACCTGGGACGGGAGCAACAACATCCTCTACTTCGGCACGGCGATCGCCCTGGTCATTCTCGCCCTGGGCGCATTCCTGGCGATCAATGCCCGCTTTGGGCACCGCGCCCTACCGCCGGCGCAGCAGGAGCAGCAAGAGCCTCGCCGCACCACCGATCGTTCGCCAACCGGCTGAGTCCGGCTGCATCGCCTCCGCGCGGCACGACCGACCGCCTTACAATGACCCCATGGCCACACGGGACCGTTCGCGCCCGGACGTCGATCGAACTGCCCTTGCCAACCCGCGGCGAGGCGGCCGAGTTTCGGACGGAGACGCCGCCACCGAGGGCGCGCTGGCGCGCTACCGGCTGCTGTTCGAGCAGTCGCGCGACATCATCCTCTTCATCGCGCTGGACGGCCGGATCGTCGATGCCAACCCCGCCGCCCTCGCCGCCTACGGATACGACCGCGACGTCCTGACGACGATGTCGATCGCCGACCTGCGCGACACCGAGACGGCCGGCGACGTCCGGGAGCAGATCCGTCGCGCCGACAGCGAAGGGATCCTGTTCGAGACGCGGCACCGGCGGCGGGACGGGACGACCTTTCCCGTCGAGGTCAGTTCCCTGGGAGCCGATTTCGGTCGCGAGCGGTTGCTGCTGAGTGTCGTCCGCGACATCAGCGCCCGCACGCAGGCCAACGCGGTGCGGGAACGGTTGCACGCCGAGCGCGACGCCCTCCTCGATTCGGCGGCCGAGGGCATCTTTGGCATGGACGCCAACGGCGACTGCACGTTCATCAACCCGGCGGCGATCCGGATGCTCGGGTTCACGCCGGAGGACGTCCTCGGCCGCGACATGCACGGGCTCATCCATCACAGTCGCCCCGACGGATCGCCCTACCCGATCGAAGAATGCCCGATCAACACCGCCTTCGAAGCGGGGCAAAACCTGCACCTCGTCGAGGAGGTCCTCTGGCGGAAGGACGGCACCTCGTTCCCGGCGCTCTATTCGGTCTCGACCGTCGTCGAGAACGGCGTCGTCACCGCCGGCGTGGTCACGATCGTCGACATTACCGAGCGGAAGCGGGCCGAGGAGGACGTGCGGGCGAGCGAGGCACGCTTCCGCGCCATTTTCGAGCAGGCGGGAGCAGGCATCGCCCAGGTTGGCACCGACGGCCGCTGGTTGCGCGTCAACGAACGGTTGTGCGAGATCACGGGCTATACCAAGGAAGAACTGCTGGCGCGCACGTTCCAGGACATCACACCCCGCGAGGACCTGGAACGTGACCTGGCGGCTGCCCGCCGGTTGCTGCGGGGCGAGATCGAGTCATATTCCACCGAAAAGCGGTATCTGCGGAAGGACGGGTTGGCGGTCTGGGTCGACCTGACCGTCTCGCTCGTCCACACCGCGACCGGCGCACCCGACTACTTCGTGACGGTCGTCGAAGACATCTCCGCACGGAAGCGGGCGGAGGAGCGGTTGCGCCTGCTGCGCGAGGCGTCCGACACGCTGGTGGCTTCGATCGACTTCGAAGAGACACTGGCGGTCGCGGCCTCGTTGCTCGTCCCCCGGTTCGTCGACTGGTGCTCCATCTTTCTCCGCGAACCGGACGGGAGGATCCGACGGATCGAGGCCGAGTACGCCGATCCGGCGAAACGCGATCTGGCGGAGGAGGTCCAGCGCTACACGGCGACGTCGGCGCGGCGGGCGACGGTGGGGGTCGCGGCCGTCCTGCGGACCGGCCAACCCCAACTCTATCCCGACGTCCCCGACGAGTTCTGGCAGGCGATCGCGCAGGGGCCGGAGCACCTGGCGACGCTGCGTCGACTCCGCTTCGTCTCGCTGATGTTCGTGCCGTTGCGGGCGCGCGGGCAAACGCTCGGCGTCGTCGCCCTCGCCACGGCCGAGTCGGGACGGCGACTGGACGCCGACGACCTGATCTTCGCCGAATCGTTCGCCGAGCGGGCGGCGATGGCGATCGACAACGCGCGGTTGCTGCGGGAGGCCCAGGCCGCCGAGGCGCGGTACCGCGGGCTCTTCCACGGCGCGGCGGAATCGATCGTCGCCTACGGCGCGGACGGCGAACTGATCGAGGCAAACGAGGCGGTGGTTCGCCTCCTCGGGTACGACCGCGACGAGTTGAAGGCGCTGGGGAACCGGGGCGCCGCGTTGTTGGTCGACGAGTCGATCCCGAGGCAGGTCGAGGGGGATCTCGAGCGACGGGGAACGTGGCACGGCGAACTCGAACTGCGGCGCAAGGACGGCTCGATCGTCCCGGTCGAGGCCCACGTCACGCGGATCGATCTCCCGGAGGGCCCCGTCTACCTCGGACTCTGGCACGACATCTCGGAGCGGAAAGCGCGCGAGCGGTTCGAGCACGAATTCCTCGGCGACATCGCCCACGACCTGAAAAATCCGCTGACGGCGGCGCGGGTGCAGGCGCAGATGATGTCGCGTCGCCTCCAGGCCGGTCGGCTCGACGAAGAGGCAACGAGTTTGGGCCTGGCCGCGATCGCGGCGAACACCGAGCGGATGGCGCGGCGGATCGACGAATTGGGCGACATCGCCCAGTTGCGACTGGGGCGCATCCTGGAACTCCGCCCGGAGAGAACCGACCTGGTCGCGCTGGCGCAACAACTGGCGGCGACCTGGCAGCAGGCCACCGAGCGCCACGCGATCCGCGTCGTGGCGGCGGCGCCGGCGGTGGTCGGCGAGTGGGACCGGATGCGCCTGGAGCGGGTGCTGGATAACCTGCTCTCGAACGCCGTCAAGTACAGTCCACAAGGGGGACCGATCGCGATCCGGGTCGGCCGGGAAGACGACGCGGGAGGCGCCTGGGCGGTCGTCAGCGTCCGCGACGACGGGATCGGCGTCCCCGCCGAGGACCTGCCGTGGATCTTCGAGCGGTACCGCCGGGCGGGCAACGTCGCCGGCAGGGTCGCCGGCACCGGGATCGGGCTCGCCGGTGCCCGCCAGATCGTCGAGCAACACGGCGGCACGATCGGGGTGGAGAGCGACGAGGGGCAAGGAACGACGGTGACGGTGCGGCTGCCGCTGTGAGCTTCGAGCTTCGAGCTTCGAGCTTCGAGCTTCGAGTGAGTGCGGCCGTGTTAGCTCAGCAGCAGCGTCGCGTACGCGGCGAGCCAGTGTTCGACGTTGTAGTGGCTGCCGGCGACAGAGGGGAGTGAGGCGGCCGCGTGGCGTTCGGCGGCGTCGAGCAAGGGGGTGATGCGGGGGTCGCCGACGGGAAGGCGGTCGGCGAGGGCGGTGAAGGCCCAGGCGCGGCTGAGGTTGAGACCGTGGAGGTGGGCGATCTGGCCGTCGGTCGAATCGGCGACGGTAGCCGGTTGGAAGAGGGCGGCGGGTTGCGCGGCGGCGAGACCGGGAAGAAAGCGCTGGAGCCAGTCCGAGAACGCGGAGGTGTCAAGCAATCGGGAGACCAACTCGGCCTCGGAGAGCGCGGCAGAAAGGAAATCGGCACCGGACGGTTCGTAGTGCGCGGGGTAATCGGTGTCGTCGAGGAACCAACGAGCGGCGGCGGTTTTGATGGCACTCAGGAGCGCGTCGTCGCCACGACCGGCGCGGAGCTGGGCGTAGTCGAAGCAGCGCGAAAGACCGAAGGCGGTATTGGGGTGGACACCGGTTCGTTGCGGGTAGGTCAGCACCGGGAGCCAGCCGGCGAGATTCCCGGACAGGAGATCGGCCAGCGGTGCGACGGCGGCGGCCCAGCGCCGGCCGCCGGCGTCGTCCCAGGTCTCCAACTCGTGCGCCAGCGTCAAGAGCCAACCCCAGCCATAGGGGCGTTCGAGGGTGCGGTGATTGGGATCGCCGAAAAACCGGACCTCGGTGGCGATGTTCTCCGCCGTCAGGAGGTCGCCGAGGGTGGCACGCGCGGCGTCGCCCGGAACCGCGTCCGGGAACAGGCGAAGCAGGCGGACGAGAACCCAATGCATCTCGACACAGGAGTGCCAATCGAAACAGCCGTAGAAGGCCGGATGGTAGTCGCGGTGGGTCGGATAGGGACCCGGTCCGGTCGCGATGAAATAAGGCATGTTGGGATATTCGCGGGTGATGTTGGTAAGCGCCACCTGCGCATAGTCGGCGGCGCGCTCGCGCAACAGTGCCAACCGATGGTCCCGATCGAACGTCATCGTCTCCTCCGGGTGGGGTCTGCTAATCGCCGATGCTGAGTTGCTGCCCGGTCGCGGGCGCGAGCAACGCGCGCGGCACCGGGGTATGCCGCGCGCGCGCGAACACCTGACGGCAAGCGTCGGCGAGGCAGAGGAAGAGGAGGGCCATCAACCCGGCGTGGGCGAGCGGACTCCAGAGGGCCATCCGGGTCAGGACGACCGCGCCGCCGGCGCCGGCCTGGAGCAGGATCAGGACGAAGGCGGCGGCGTTGACGCGGAACAACTCCGGTTCGGCCGCGCGGCGGCGGTAGGCGAAGGCGGCTAAGGTGCCGACGAGGACGATCTCGGCGAGGGCGGCAAGGCGATGGCCGAAGGCGACACCGACCGCGCCGTCGAACCCGGGATACACCTCGCCGTTGCACCTCGGCCAGCGATAGCAGGCCATCACCGCGTTCGAATGGCGCATGTAGGCACCGAGGTAGGCGACGCAGATCGAGGCGACCAGGGCACCCCAGGTCGCGCGCCGGTACCAGATCGGCAACGGCGAGGCCGGACGCGGCGTGGGACGGGTCGACTCGTCACCGGTCTCGTAAAGGAGCCGGGTCAGCAGGAAAACGCTGGCGAAACAGACGAGCGAGATGCCGAAGTGGGTTGCCATCAGCGCGGGCGTCTGCGGCCAGAGGACGGCGGCGGCGCCCAACCCCGATTGCAGGAAAAGGGTGCCGACCATCAAACCGACGTAGAGTTTGACGTCGCGCCGTCCGCGCCGCCGGATGAGCGCTCCGACCGAGACGGCGGCGATCAGGATCCCTTCGATGCCCGTCACCATCCGGTGGCTGAATTCGATCGCCGTCGTGACTGCGTAGTGCGGGATGAACTCGCCGTGGCAGAGCGGCCAGGAGCGCCCGCACCCTTCCGACGAGCCCGTGTTGGTGACCGTGGCGCCGAGGACCAGAACGAGGAACATCCCGACCGTCGTCGCCACCGCCAGCCGTTTGACCGCCGTCTCCATCGGCCCCGCCGCTCCCCATCTCCGAAGTCGTCCGGTACCAGCGACGGCACCGGTTCCGCGTCGAGATCGTACCACCGGCATGGCGTTGGTGCCGCATCAACCTGCCCGCGCGGCAGGCGTTGCGGTGCGGTCGTGCACAAGATGGAGCAAGAAATAGGCAAACCGACGGATGCGCGACGACGTTGAGATGCCAGAATGACGGCGTGCCCGGCAAATCGGCGCCGGGCAGTAGCGGAATCGCGTTGGGATCGCAAAGGAGTCTCGATAATGGCAGAGATGCGTGCGGCGGCGGAACGGACGATCGGTGCGCCCGCCGACAAGATCTACGGGGTTCTCGCGGATTATCGGCAACACCATCCGAACATCTTGCCGCCCGCCTTCTTCGATTATGCGGTCGAACAGGGCGGAACCGGCACCGGCACGGTGGTCGGATTCAACGTCAAGACGGCAGGACGCAACCGGCACTTCCGCGTCCAGGTCGCCGAACCGGAACCGGGGCGCGTCCTGACCGAGACCGACACCGAATCGACGCTGGTCACCAGGTTCACCGTCGATCCGGACGCCGCCGGCAGTCGCGTCCGCATCGAAACCACCTGGCAGGGCGCGGGCGGCTTCGGCGGACTGATGGAACGCCTCTTCGCCCCCCGGATGATGCAAAAGCTGTTCGCGGACGAACTGGACCGGCTCGATCGCTACGTCCAAACGAACGGGAAGTAACCGGTTCGGCCCCCCCGGCCCCCCAATCCTGGGGGGTGAACGCCCCCCTTCGTCTCCCCCCAGGATTGGGGGGCCGGGGGGGCCGGCGTGGCGGGTGTCGCGCACGGGGATTGGTTGAGGATCGAGGGATCGACCGCGACCGGCGCCGGCGCCGACGGGTCGAGGCGGAGAATGCCTCCCGGGTGGTCGCTGGCAAGGGCGGGAAGGCTGACGTAGAGGGCGGCGTCGGGACCGAAGGCCATCGCGACCGGGTAGTCGAGCCCGGTGGCGACCGCGGCCGAGGCGGCCTTCCCCGTTTGGCGGACGACCTTGCCGGTTCGGGGTTGCAAATAGGGCGCCTGGTCGAGATTGCCGGTCGCCAACTCCAGGGCATAGAGGGTACCGGCGGGATCGACGGCGAGGGCGGTGATGGCAGTGAGTCCGGTCCAGGCGTCGGTCCTGGTCCCGTCGGCGGCGATCTTGATGACCTTGGAGGCGCCGCCCGTATAGGGCGCCGGTGTCAGGAACCCGACGTAGACGCCGCCGCCCGGGGCGAGCGCGAGACCGGTCGGCACGAGATGCCCGGCGGAGAGATCGGCGACGCGGCTGATGGCCCCCTTGGGGGTGACGCGCAGGAGTTGCCCGCTGTTGCTTTCGGCGACCCAGAGCACGCCGTCGCCGGCGATCATGTTGAAGGTCTCGCCCGCGGGGGTGAAATCGTAGGGGATCGCGGCGACCGGATGGGCGGCGACCCACGCGCTGATGTCGGCGACGAGGCGGAATGTCCCGTCGGGTTCGACCGCGTAGACCCCGTTCGGTTTGGGGGCGCTGGCGCTGGCCGAGTAGCTGCCGTCTTGCAAGACGTAGAGCTGCCCGTCGAGCACCGCGACGGCAGACGGCCCCTGAGCGGCGCCGTCCATCCCGCGCGTCGAAGGGAGTCCGGTTGCGACCGTGACCGGGCAGCCGTCGACGATCCGGGCAAGACTGCCGGACTCGCCATCCGATGTCTTGCCGGTGCCCGCGTTCCCGGTGCCGGCGATGGCGACGTAGAGATTCCCCTTGGCGTCCCAGGTAACCCCCCGCGGACTGTCGAGACCGCTGGCGACAACGCCGACGTCGGCGGTCGCGATGGGGGTCGCTTCCTGGGCAGACGCCGTTGAGCCGATGCCGAGCATGAGGGCGAAGGAGACGAGGATTGCGACGAGCGATCGGGCCTGACACTGCATGATCGGAGACGACCTCCGTGACGGGTCGATGGGATCCATTCGCCACCCTGAGCCGGTCAACGCGCAAACCGAGATCAATCCTGCCGGGTGAGCGGATCATAGCAGCCCGTGTGGAACGAAACGTCCCGATCACCCCGCGCTCGGACCCAATGTCGGGCTCGCGTCGGTGGCATTAGCCGGCGGCGGCGCGGGCCGCGTCGGAGAGGTCGCGGCGGGCGATCGCACCGGCTTCATCGCGGCGGACCCCGTTGGTGAGGAAGGCGAAGGCCAGGCCGAGATCGGGATCGCCCCAAAAGACGGAGGTCCCGAACCCGCCGTGCCAGAAGGTCTGCACGGTGCTGGTGGCGCCGGCCCATTGGCGCTTCGGAATGTCTTGACCGCCGAGTTCAAAACCGAGACCACGGCGGATCGGCACATCGAACGCGCGGTCGATGTCGCCGTCGACCTGGACGGCGAGGAGGAGGTCGACCGTCTCCCGGCGAAGGATGCGAACCCCGTCGAGTGCCCCACCCATGGCGATGGCGGCGTAGAACCGGGCCATGTCGCGGGCGGTCGCGACGCCGCTGGCGCCGGGGACGACCAGGCGGTGAAAAGTCGTCCCGTGGACCGCCCGAAGGGTTTCGACGCCCCAGGCGTCGGTGCCGTCCGTGGCATGGAGTTTCACGAGGCGATGCTCCTCGTCCGCGGGCAATCCGAGAAAGGTGTCGGTCATACCGAGCGGACCCGTGATCTCCTCGCGCAGGTAGTCCTGAATCGGGCGGCCGTCGAGACGGCGGACGAGTTCGGCGCAGACCCAGTGCTGGGTCAGGAAATGGTAGGCGCTGACGGTGCCGGCGGCGGATTCGAGCGGCATCGCCGCGACGGCCTCGCGCACCGCATCTTCGTCTGCCCACCGCGCCGGCGGCAGGTCCGGCGGCGTGGTCGGGAACCCGCCGCGGTGAGAGAGGAGGTGGCGCAGCGTGACCCGCTCTTTGCCGTTCCGGGCGAAGGCCGGCCAATGGACGGCGACTGGGTCGTCGAGGCCCGCCTTGCCGCGCTCGATCTGCTGGAGGAGGGCAATTGAGACAAGCGGTTTGGTGCCGGAGAAAAGGTAGAAGAGGGTTTGAGCCCCGACCGGCTCGGCGCGCTGGCTGTCCGCCCAGCCGTCGGCAAGATCGAGGACGAGGCAGCCATCGTAGTAGACCGCGAGCGCGGCGCCGGGGTGGAGACGGAGCGGGCTGATTTGGGCGCGGAACAGGCGCACGGCATCGTCCAGGGCCAGTGCGTCCGTTCCAGCCAAGAGCGGAGTGGCGAGCAGTTCGGCAACCATTACTCTCGTCACCCCTATGCCGGCACCAGAGCGGCGGCGCGCTCTCGTTCAACGAGCACACGTCGAAGAATCTTCCCAGAGGGCGATTTCGGGATCTGGTCGGTGATCTCCAGGCGCCGAACCTTTTTGTACGGGGCGACGCGGGCGGCGACGTAGGCGATCAAATCGTCCGCCGTCGATGGCTTCCGCAAGACGACGAAGGCCTTCGGCACTTCGCCCGCTTCCTCGTCGGGGCTGGGGACGACCGCGGCGTCCGCCACCGCCGGATGGGTGAGCAAGACGGCCTCGAGTTCGGCCGGGGCGACCTGATAGCCCTTGTATTTGATCAACTCCTTCAAACGGTCCACGACGAACAGATAGCCGTCGTCATCGAGGCAGACGAGGTCGCCGGTGCGCAACCACCCGTCCGGGGTGATGATCTGGGCGGTAGCGTCCGGTCGGTTGAGATAACCTTTCATGACCTGCGGACCTCGGACCCAGAGTTCGCCTTGCTCGCCCGGTCCGAGCTCCGCGCCGCTGTCGAAATCGACGACCTTGCATTCGGTGTTCGGCACGCACGGGCCGACCGACCCGCGCTTCGCAACGTTGCCGTCGGGCGCCTGAACGTGGGTGGCTGGGCTGGCCTCGGTCATGCCGAAGCCCTGGGCGACGAGACAGCCAAGCCGCGCTTCGCAGCGCCGGATGAGGACGTGGTCGAGCGGTGCGCCTCCGGATAGGATGAAGCGCAGCGACGAGAGGTTGAACCCCTCAACGATCGGTTCGTTCGCCAGCGCGAGCACGACCGGCGGGGCAACGGAGGCGCGGGTTACCCGGTAGTCCTGGAGCGCCCGCAAAAACGACGCCAAATCGAAGCGCGGGAGGGTGAGCAGCGTCCACCCGTTCGCCAGCGCCAAGTCCAACAGCAAGGTGCCGTAGATGTGGTAGAAGGGGGGAACCGCGAAGACGATCTCGGTTTCATCCCCCGCCTGAGGCACGCTGACCTGGCAGACGTTGGCGACGAGGTTGCGGTGGGTCAGCATCACGCCTTTAGGCAGCCCCGTGGTGCCACTGGAATAGGGCAACACGACGGTATCGAGGAACGGATCGATGGGGACAGATGGCACCGCAGCCTTCGTCCCGCCGAGCGCGGACAAGGAGATCGCGCCCTCGGCTTCGCCCATCACGACGATTTCCTGGACCATCGAGCCGGCCGCCTCCCGTGCCCGGCACAGCAGGTCTGGCGTCGTCACCAGGAATCTCGCCCGTGAGTCGTCGAGCTGTCTTGCGAGCTCCTCTGCCGTGACCTGGGGATTGACGGTGGTCACGATCCCGCCGGCGGACGCCACGGCGTAGAGGGCGATCGCATAGTCGGGGTCGTTCGGCGCGAAGATGCCGACGACGTCGCCCTTGCGCAGACCCCGTTCCCACAAGCCAGCGGCAACGCCGCGGATGCCGCCTGCGAGTTGGCCGTAGGTCAGGGACCGGCCGGATGCGGCATCGATCAGCGCCGGTTTGTCGGCCAGTCGCTCGGCGTGACGCAACACGAAATCGGCGAGCGACACGTTCGGGATCTCGACGTCGGGATAGGGGCTGCGGAAGATCATGGCGAACCTCCTCGCGTTGCCGTCTTGATTGCGCCGACCGCTGATGACCATCTCACCCCGGCGATCGACGTGCTCCTATCCTGCGCCCGGCTGATGCGATCCGCGTCGTACGGGTGTCGCAATTGCCCGGATCGATTTGCGGGGCGCCGCCTACGACATGTCGTAGGCGGCGCGGCTGCTTACGTAGACGAAGATTTTACCTGGTCGAAGAGGCCGCGACGGTGCGCCAGGTCCACCGCCTCGGTCCGGTTGGCGACGCCGAGTTTGGCGAAGAGGTTCGTGACGTGGGTCGTCACGGTGCGGCGGCTGATGAAGAGCGCCTCCGCGATCTCCGGATTGGAGCGGCCCGAGGCGAGGAGTCGCAACACCTCCACCTCGCGCAAGGTCAAGCCGCACTGCGCTGCTGCCGAGACATCTTCGGGCTCGGCCGTCTCGTCGGGCACGCTCAGGGCCTCCGCGACGGCCTCGGGAAACGAGAGGGCGCGTCCCGCCGACCAGGCAAGCCGAAACGCCGGTTCTCCCAGTTCCTCGCAAAGCGTCGCGAGGGCACGGGCATCCGAAGTCGATTGCGACTCCCTGGAGCCGATCGCCTCGCGGAGGGTTTCGGTGGCACCGAAAAGGCGCGCCGCCCGTTCGAACTGCCGGGTGAGCGCGGCAACGAGTGCGAGCCCGCGCAGGCAACCCGCGACGCTGATCTTGTCGCCGTGGTCCCAGCGGAGCGCCAAACTCTCGGCGTAAAGCGCGGCTGCACGAAAAAGATCGCCCCGGTCGCGCGCCGATTGCGCCATGTTGATGAGCGTAATCGCCGTGCCGAACGAGTTCCCCATGTCCCGGAACTGGGTGAGGGCCCGCTGATAAAGCGTGTCGGCCTGGGCCCGATCGCCGCGTCGGTAGGCGACCAGTCCCAAGTTTTTCAACGCAAAAGGAAGCCACGTCGTGTCGCCCAGACTGCCGTGGATGGCGAGGGCTTCTTCGAAGCATGCTCCCGCGCGATCGAACGTCCCACGTCGTAGGGCTGCTAATCCCAACGCGATGAAAGCTTGCGCTTCAATGTGACGATGGCCGATCGCCCGCGCAAGCGAGAGTCCTTCGTCCAGAAGGTGTTCGGCTCGATCGAGATCGCCTTGTTCCTGGGCCTGCCATCCCGCCATGGCGACGGCGGCGGTTCGTGCCTCGGCAGTCGTCGATCCGGGACACGTCAACGCCCGCTCCGTCCACGTCCGCCCTTCACTCAGACGGTAGGTGACGTACCAGAACCAGCCGACCGCGTACGCGAGCCGCTGGGCAATCTCCGCCTCGGCCTGCTCCATCGCCCAGTTGAGCGCCGCACGGATGTTGTCGAGCTCCGCCTCAAGAAGAGCGAGCCAGGACCGGTTGACCCACCCCATCAATTCCGGCCGTGCTCGTTCCGCCAGGTCCCGGTACCAAATCGCGTGCCGTCGGCGTGTCGGCTCTGCCTCACCGGCAGAGTCGAGTTGCTCCGCGCCAAACTCACTCACCGTCCCGAGCATGACGAATCGGGGCGAACCTGCCCGGTCGTACTCGCTCAGGAGGCTTTTCTCGACGAGCGAGGCGACGCCCGCCAGGACATCGACCGGCGGTTCGTCCGGTGCGGTCACGACGGCCTCGGCCGCATCCAACGTGAACCCCCCGGCAAAGACGGAGAGCCGGCGGAACAGCATCCGCTCCTCTTCGCTCAGCAGGTCGTAGCTCCAGGCGATCGCGTTTCGCATCGTCTGAAGCCGTGCGGGAAGGTCGCGGGCACCGTGGACGAGCAGCGCCAGCCGCTTGTCCAGGCGGGCAAGCAACGCGTCGGGCGGGAGGACGTTGGCACGGGCTGCCGCCAGCTCGATGGCCAGGGGGAGGCCATCCAAACGGACGCAGATCTCGGCGACCGCGGCCGCGTTCTCGACCGAGAGGGCGAAGGCGGGTCGAGAGGCGCGAGCCTGCTGGAGGAAGAGCGAAACCGCCCCGTTCCGCGCCAGCTCGTCGGGGGGAGGCAGGCGGTCGGTGCTGGGGACGGCCAGCGGCTGGACAGAGTACTCGTGCTCTCCCCGCACGCGGAGAACCTCGCGGCTGGTGACGAGGATCTTGAGGCGGGGACAGGCCGTTAGGAGGTCGGCCAGCAGCGGCGCGGCGTCCACCACCTGCTCGAAGTTATCGAGAACAAGGAGGAGTTCGCGGTCCCGCAGCACCGACTTCAGGCGTTCGGCAAGTGGCCGGTCGCCCGCGTCCTGCAACTCCAGCGCGCGAGCAATCTCCGAGAGAACAAGACCGGGATCGCGCACCGGGGCCAATTGGACGAAGACCGCACCCCCGGCGAACGCCCGGTGCAGGTCGCCGGCGACCTGGAGGGCCAGTCGCGTCTTGCCGACCCCGCCCGGCCCGGTCAACGTCACCAGCGGCACGTCCGGCCGGCACACGAGCTCGACCACGGCGGCCATGTCCTGCTCTCGCCCGACGAGCGGCGTACGCGGCAACGGGAGATCGGGCGTGGAAAGCGCAGCCGCGATCACCGACATCGTGGACCCCAGTTGCGGGCGGTGGTTCCGAACGTGGTCGCATGATGGCGTATCGCGGATGGCGCGTCAACAGGCGACGCGGAGCGCGGCACGAGCCGGGTTTGCGGTCGACTTGGGGCTCAAGGGCGGATTCGTCGCTGCGATCGAGACTCTCAACGAAGGGCACAAAGGTGCCGCCCTCCTCCGCTCCGGCCGGAGCGGAGGAGGGCGGCACACCATCAAGCGGGCGGTCTAGGCGCCGGCCGGGACGGCGAGCCCGATCGGACAACTCACCCCCGTCCCGTCCAGGCCGCAGTACCCGTGGGGAATCTTGTGCAGATATTGCTGATGGTAGTCCTCCGCGTAGTAGAACGGTCCGGCCGGGGCGATCTCGGTCGTGATCTCGCCGTAGCCGGCGCGCTTGAGCGACTCCGCGTAGGCGTCGCGGGTCGCCTCGGCGGTGCGGCGCTGGTCGTCGGTCGTGAAGTAGATGGCGGAGCGGTACTGCGTCCCGACGTCTGCCCCCTGGCGCATCCCCTGGGTCGGGTCGTGGTTCTCGAAAAAGGTCTTCAGGAGCGTCTCGTACGAGACTCTGGCCGGGTCGAAGACGACCAGCACGACCTCGGCGTGCCCGGTTTTGGCGCTACAGACCTCCTCGTAGGTCGGGTTTGGGGTGTAGCCACCGGAGTAGCCGACGGCGGTGGTGTAGATGCCGGGAAGCTGCCAGAAGAGCCGCTCGGCGCCCCAGAAGCAGCCGAGACCGAACACGGCCGTCTCCATACCCGCCGGGAAGGGCGGCTGCATCGGCGTACCGAGGACGCCATGACGGTCGGGGATCGCGAAGGCGGGTTGGGCGCGGCCGGGCAACGCCTCGCCGGCGGCGATCATCTTGGTCTTGTGGCGACCGAAAAGCATGGGTGAGGTCCTCCTCGCAGGATGGTGCCGACGGTCCCGCCGGCGGCGCCAGTAACCGCGCGCCCCGGTGCCGGGATTCGCCGTGAACGCGGTCTGACCGCGTTGCAGGAATATTGTCCCGCAGAACGCGAAAACGTTACGGTGCCACCGGTGCCACGTGCCACGCCACCTTCGCCGGTTGCCGGTGGATTCTGGAGCCCACGACCGCGGTCGCACCGCGCCCGATTCCCCATCCCGGAGGGCGGTCCGATTAGCCGGCGTTGCGACCCTCCACGACCAGACGGTAGGTCCAACCGGGCGCGAGGTCGACGTCCTCGTCGTAGTCGAACGACGCTCGGTCGCCGGGATCGACGGTGTCGAACAGACCGGAGTAGGCACTGTCGTGGCCGGCGTAGCGTCCGTTCGCGTCGTAAAAGAGGATCTCGATTGATCCTCTCTTGATCGGTTTGGTTCCGTTGTTGACGAAATCGCCGCTGAGGGTAAGGTGATCGTCCGTCTGTTGCGCGGTGAGGTTGTCGATCGCCAATCCCTCGGCGATGTCGGCCGGGTCCGCAGAAGTGGCAGCGTCGAGCATGACCCGGGCGCGGGCCCACTTTCCGTCGTAGATATCCGTGGATATCTCGATCGGAGAGGTCTCGCCCGGCGGGATGATCGACAGCACGCTTTCGCTTTGACGGCTGTTGACGACCTTGCCGTCGGCGTCGAACAACGTGAGCGAGACCGCCGGCGCCGCCACCGGCCGATCCGTCGTGTTGCGCAACTCGCCGAAGAAGGTGGCCCAATCGGACGGGTCGCCCGGCGCGACGTACAGGTTCGTCAACTCGACGCCCGTCCGCTCCGTCAGCGGCGCACCGGCCGGCGACTCCTTTCCGGTGAACTCGGCGATCCCCTTGTCGACCTCGGGCGGCGTTTCCGCCGAGGCAACCCCGACGGCCGTGACGTCGTAGGTCCACCCCGGACCATCGACGTAGGGGGCCTCGTAGAGGAAGAAGGACCCCGTTTGACCCGGCGCCAGGGTCTGGGGATAGACGGCATGCGCATCGGCGGCGGCGTAGCGACCGTCGGCCAGGCGGAAGACGATGCGGACCTCGATCCCGGTGGCCGTCTGCGTGCCGGTGTTGCGCACCTGACCCAGGATGTCGACCATCTTGTCCGTCTTCTGCCGCTCGCTCACGTTGAACAGTTCGAGACCGCTCGCCTGGGCGTCGAGCACCGACTGGTCGACGGGGGTGACCTCCCCGATCTCGGCCGTGGCGCCGGCCCAGGTATCCGGCTGCATTTGCTTCGCGCCCTCGACGCCGATCCACCGACCGGGCGGGATCAGGTAAGGCACATCGGACCAGATGGAGGGCGGCCGCAGCAGCGGGATCGTGGCGAGGTCGCCACCGGCTTGGTCGTGCAGCGTCAGGGTCACCTTCGGCACCGAAACGGTCTGGTCGGTCGTATTCAGCAATTCGCCGCGGAAGTAGACCCAGTTGTTAAAGGGGAAGGCATACAGGTTGACCAACTGGACGCCGGCAGTTTCGGCCGCGGGCGTCCCTTCGGCCTGGCCGCCGAGGGGAATCGTCGGCAACCGATCGTCGCCCTGGGCCGCACCGGTCGCGGCGGTGCCGGCAAGGACGGTACCGGCGACGACGAGGGCGATCAGCACAACGGGGGCAAGGCGTGACATCGAATACTCCACACCAAATGCCGCGCCGGAGTCGACGCGGTCGCGCGAACGGATATCAAACACCACAGATGGTACCGCAGGGCGCTCCGGACGCGCCCCACTCGATTGCCGCATCAATGCATCACAATCGTTTGCGCGCCGTCGTTGGCGGGAGCGCCGAACGATCCGGGATAATCGGCCCGCATCCAGGAGGCGTCAGAGGGAGGCCCATTGTGATTGCCACGATCCGTCGCAAAGGCCAATTGACCATCCCGGCCGCGGTGCTGCGCGCCGTTCACCTCGAAGAGGGCGATGAGGTCGAGGTGGAGGTGATCGAGGACGGTATCGTGCTGCGACGGCGCGAGGTCGAGGGTCAAGAAGGCGATCCCTGGTATTACGGGACGCCGGAATGGGAAGAGGGACTGACGCGGGCGCTTGCGGACGCCGATGCCGGTCGGACTACGCACCATGGCTCCGACGAAGCATTTCTTGCTGCTCTCGACGAGCGGGGCAAACGCGCAACAGCAGATCATTGACATGCTCGGGTCCACAAGCTGGATCGAGGAGGTTTCGACAATGGAGACGACGACGAAAACTGCCGAGTTGATCGCGCACCTGCGAGGCACGACGATGGTTGCCAAGCTCGGATCGGTCGACGGGGTGATGCTGCCGGACACGATCCGGCAAGCTGCCGGGTTGGCGGTGGGTGACATGTTGTATGCCGAGGTTTTGGACGAGGGAGCCGGCGAGTTTCGGGTACGGCTTCGCAAGATCGATCCCGATCAGGCCTGGATTTGGACACCGGAATGGCAGGCGAAACTGCAAGAAGCGTACGACGATTTGGCAGCGGGTCGAAGCACGATCCATTACTCCGATGAGGCGTTTCTGGCAGCACTGAACGAGCGGTCGAAGCATGCCGACCCATGAGGAGGAAGACGCCTTTTGGCGCGACTTCGACCGGCTCTCGGCAGTGCAGAAAGCGGAGTTCAACGCGGCCGTCGCCAAGTTCGTCGCGGATTTGAGGAGAGGGAGTTTTCGAAAAGGGTTGCGGATCAAGCGCGTGCAGGGGCGACCCGACACGTGGGAAATGACCTGGGCCGACGACGGCAGGGCGTTTTTCACGTATGGATCACCGCTCAGGCCCGGCGATCCACACATCGTCTGGCTCCGCGTCGGCACTCATGACATTTTCGACGAGTAGAAGGGCACGCTCCCCGTCGCCTCCCAGTGCCGACGGAGGCTGCCTCGCCAAATCCGGTTAGGACGGCCCTTCCCACACCGAACGGATCGTGTTGCCGATCGTCTCGACGACCTCCTCGGTTTGACCGTGGAGTGGCCAGCGTTCCGTGAAGATGAGGAACGAGTCGTCGAGCAGTGTCCGCGCTTCGGGTACGTCGGCGTTCGGGTCGCGGAAGGCGTCGTGGTCCGGCATCGCCGCCACCTGCCACCGGCACACCGGCACCTGCGCTTCGCCCAGCGACGCCAGGGCGTGGTCGCGCGCGGCAACGGAGGTCGTCCGCACCCGGAATTTTTGCCAGGAGTGGCCGGGCGCGTCCGTCGGGAGATCGAGACCGGGGAGACCGTCCAGGCATTTCATCAGGATGCCGGCGTTGCGGCGGGCTTGCGCGGTGATGCCTGCCAGGTGCGGAATGTGGCTGACGGCGACGGCGGCGCAGAGTTCGTCGATCCGGTAGTTGCCGCCCCAGCGGTCGTGGACGATGTAGGTCCGCGGCGACTTCTCGTCCCACCGTTCGCCGAAGCGGCGCAGGGTGCGCATCCGCTCGTAGAAATCGGGGTCGTCGGTGACGACCAGCCCGCCTTCGCCGCCGGGGAGGGCTTTGGTCTGATTGAGCGAGAAGGCGCCGGCCAAACCGTAGCGACCGGCGCGGAGACCGCCCGGCAATTCGCTGCCCGCCGCCTGGCAGGCATCTTCGATGATCGGGATCTCTGCCGGCAGCAGGTCGCGCAGTGGTCGCAGGTCGATCGGATACCCGTGCAGGTGGACGGGCATCACCGCGGCGGTGCGCGGGGAGAGGACGCGCTCGACCGTCTCGGCGGTGAGGCAGTAGGTGTGGGGGTCGACGTCGGCGAAGATCGGGGTGGCGCCGGCCATGATGATCGGGAACACGGACCCGGAGAAGGTGAAGGCGGGGACGATCACCTCGCGGCCGGCAACGCCGAGCGCCGCCAGCGCCAGGTAGAGCGCGGCGGTCCCGCTGGAACAGGCGAGACAGTATGGCGCGCCGGTGTCCTCGGCCCAGTCGCGTTCGAGCCTCGCGGTGTTCGGACCGTCGACGAGGACGCCTGCCCGCAGACTGGTTTCGATCATCGCCAGCGCCGCCGGTTGGAACGGCGGCCAGTCGTTGTAGGTGAGGTCCACGATCCCTCCCGTTCCGGCACCGGTTTGGTGCGATGCCTCGCTGATGCGACGTGCGTGAGCATATCAGGGAGCGCAGACTACCGCCGCCGCCGGAGCCCGCGCCATTTGACATATCACGACACTGATAGACTGAGCAGTGCAACACCGCGCCGGGTGGGTCCACCCGGCGTTGTCGATGACTCGAGATGGGACGCAACAACGACTCCCCGGCGCCGCGTGAGAAGGGAATCGATCGATGACTCGTCGCCGACCACTCGCCGTCTTGCTCGTCGTGCTCGTCATCCTCACCGGAACGACGTCGTCCGTGGTGCGGGCGGGTGACGCCGTCGCCGCCCAGCAGGACCAAGCGGCAGAGCGGTCGCAACAACTGATCGCCGAGGCGGTGGAGAGCGGGCGGCTCGACTACGACACGTCGCTGGTCTACCGCGCCTACGCCTTGTTCGGGGATTCGCGCCTGCCGGAGCAATACGTCGGCAGTGGCGCCTTCGAAGACAACTCGCTCTTCGTCGAGGCGAAACTCAACTGGGACACGCTGTCGCCGAGCACGCGGGACCAACTGACCCCGTTCCTCGTTCGCCCGACCGACAGCCGCAGCATCTTCGCCGCGAAACAGACCGCCAATACCCCGCCGCAAGACGGCAACCAGACGGCCGCCGACGCCGGCGACACCGGGTGCGTCGACGGCTGGACGGCGGCCGTCCATCCGACCTATCCGATCAAGGTCTGGATGGAATGCACCGGCGACTACGCGGGCGATCTGGACCAGGTTCTTTCGATCGTCGACGAGTATTGGCAAAAAGAGGTCGACCTGATGGGACCGCCGATGCCGGATACCGGCACCGCCGAAGCCGGCGGCGACACGCGGCTCGATCTCTACGTGGTCGACATGCAAAACGACCTCCTGCCGCGCAGCGGTGGAACCCGCTCACCGCTCACCGACACCGCGCTGGCGATGGCGATCGCCGATTATCCGGTCGTCGGCAAGACGGCCAGCGGCTACATGATCGCGCGGCGGGAATACCTGGGCGCCGAGCTCCTGCACACCACCCTCGCCCACGAGTTCTTCCACGTCCTCCAGTACGCGCACAACGTGGCCATCACCCAGGGTTTTTCCGCGACGCCGTACGGCGAGTTCGAGGTGCTCAAACTCGTTCCCTACTGGTTCTTCGAGGCGACCGCGACCTGGATGGAGACGTACATCTACCGCGGCAAGCTCTCCGACCGGACGTTGAACGAGTCGGTCCATGGCTACTTCGTGACCTCGTTCCTCTACGGCGAACCGCTCTACACTTCGGTCCAGCGCGGCAGTTCGATCGAGTTGCAGATGTACGCCTCGTACATCTGGTTCATGTTCATGCAGCAGGAAGCCGGCGCCGCACCGATCGGGCAGATGTGGCGCAACCTGGAGTCGGTCGACCAAGACGACTTCGACGGGACCCTGGCCGCCATCGATGCCGCCTTCCCCTTCGCGGCACACTTCCGGGATTTCGCCGTCCGCAACTTCAACCTCGATCTCGAACCCGGCGACCCGATCACGCCCAGCTACAAGGATTGGGATCCCTCGTTCCCGGAGGGCGTCCGTCCCAAGTTCACGGTCGGCGAAAAACGCGCCGATCGCACGCTTGAAGCATCGGCCCCCGACGATCCGCCGCGGGAAATCGACGACACGATCAAGCCGCTCTCGGCCCACTACGACTTCTTCGTCCCGGCCGACGACGTCCCCGGCGTGACGCTGGATTTCTCCGGGATGACCCCATCCGACACACTCGACGTCGACGTGCTCGTCAACATCAAGGACAAAGGCTGGGAGCGACGTCAACTCCCCGTCGACGAGCCGACCACCTTGTGCCGATCCAACCCCGACGACGACGTCAAATCGTTCTACCTGGTGCTGAGCAACCACACGTTCGACACCGACGGTGCGCTCGGCGGTTCGTTTACGATCGACACCAGTCCCGATGCGTGCGCGTGATCCGTCGGCGAGCACGGGTGCGTCGTTTCCCACGGGCTTTTGACGATGCGCCATTCGCGCTCGGATAATGACGCCGCCTGGACACCGCTCGCACAGAGAAGTCTTTTCATGACCGCGATCATCGGCCACAAAGGTGAACTGACGATTCCGCCTGAGGTGCGTCACGCCGCGCAACTTGAGGAAGGCGACGAGGTCGAGTTCGAGGTGACCGGGGCAGGTATCCTCGTTCGTCGGTTGGAGTTCGAAGACCGCGATCCGTGGTATTACGGGACGCCAGAGTGGGAAGAGGGTCTGGACCGCGCGCTGGCGGAGTCCGAGGCCGGCACCGGCACCATCTACGAGTCTGGTGAGGCGTTTCTCGCCGCGCTCAGGCAATGGTCCAAAGATGCCGATCTTCGAAACACGTGACGAATTCAGACGCCAAATGGGCTCCGCGTCGGTGGCCACGAGATCTTCGAGGACCGATAGCACGACGGACCGTCCGACCGCTTTGCTGGAAGGGAGTGATCGATGTGCCATGAACATCTGACCGCGCCGGTACGTGGTGGCGCCGGTATCGTCGAGGAGCAGGTGGAAGTTCCGGGTGCCGATCGGGCAATTCCCGCGTACTTCGTGCGTCCCGAGGACGGCACCGCCCCGAACGTCCTGGTCATCCACGACGTCTGGGGCGCGAACGACTTCTACCACGACGTCGCGCGCCGGTTGGCGGGCGAGGGGTTCGCGACCCTGCTTCCCGACTTCTTCGCACGCGAGGGCCCGCCCGCAACCCAAACCCGCGAGGCGATCATGGAGCGGCGCGTCCGGCTCGACCAGACGAAGAGCGTTGCGGACGTCGCCGGCGCCATCGGCTGGCTTCGGGATCAGCCAACCACCACGGAAAAGGTCGGCACGGTCGGTTTTTGCATGGGCGGGACGTGGGTCTTCCTGGCGGCGGCACGGGAACCGGTGCCGAATGCCAGCGTCGCGTTCTACGGATTTCCGGCGCGGGAACCGACGCCGTTGGCCCCGTTCCATCCAATCGACGAGGCCGACCAGATGCGTTCGCCGCTGCTCGGGCTGTGGGGAGACCAAGACCACGGCGTCGGCATGGACAACGTCGAGCGGTATCGCGCGGCCCTGGAACGGGCCGGCGCCCCATACGACTTCGTCATCTACCCGGGCGCCGGACACGGCTTCTTGACCTTCGATCCCGCGGCAACCTCGTACGACGCGGCCCAGGACGCCTGGGCGAAGACGGTGGCCTTCCTGCGCACGAACGTATGAACGACGACGCGGCCGGTCTGGCGCGATTCCTCCACCGCATCGGCCACCTGAAGCGCGTTTCGCGGACCGGCTGGTTGGATCGCGGCGTCCCGGCGGCGGAAACGGAATCGGTCGCCGATCACACCTTCCGCGTCGCCCTCCTGGCGTGGTTGGCGGCGACCGCCGAGCCGTCCCTGGACCGCGACCGCGTCGTGAAACTGGCGCTTCTCCACGACCTGGCGGAAGCCGTGACGGGCGATCTGCCTCCGTACGATCCGGTCGAGTTGGCGCAGGCCGAGGAAGCCGAACGTGCCGACCTCCTCAACCGCCGGCATGTTCGCAGCCGGGCGCGCGCCGAGGCCAAGCGCGCCGCCGAGGCCGCGGCGATGGCGGATTTGCTGGCGGATTTGCCCGGCGTGCTGGCCGATGAACTCGGAGGGTTGTGGCGAGAGTTGGACGTGGGAACGAGCGCCGAGGCGCGCTTCGTCAAGCAAGCCGACAAGTTGGAGACCT
>DATBFX010000599.1:0-40429 GCA_036558305.1 Thermomicrobiales bacterium
GGAAGAGCGAGAAGACCAGCAGGCAGGCCGTCAGTGTCCAGATCACCGGTCGTGCCACCTCGTACCCCGGCGGGGCGTTCGAACCGATCAGCAGATACGACCCGAGGACGAAACTGACGAGTCCGCCGATCGTCAACGTCCCGAACGACGGCAAGAAGAGATCGGCCGCGAAGAGCACGAATGCCAGCGCGATCAACAGCACGCCAGCCCAATTGACCGGCAGCGTCCCGAGCGCGAACAAGCCGAGCACGACCGCGATCCCGCCGACCACACCGGGCACGGTCACACCGGGGTGCGACAACTCGACGTAGAGACCGAGCAAACCGAGACTGAGCAACAGGTAGGCGATCGTCGGGTCCGCCAGCATCTGGAGGAAACTCTCGACGTACGTCATGTCGATCTCGCGAGTCGCCGCGTCCTTTGTCTGCAGCGTCGCCGTCCCGTTCGCCATCTGGACCGTCCGCCCGTCGATGTCGCTCAGCAGCGTCGGGAGGTCCGGCGCGATCAAGTCGATCACGTTGAGTTGCAACGCTTGATCGGCCGTGACGTTGACCGCCTCGCGCACCGCCTGCTCAGCCCACTGCGCGTTGCGACTGCGCAGATTGGCGAGATTGACGATCTGGCTGACGGCGTCGTTGGTGACCTTCTTGCGCAGGGTCTCGTTGCCGTCGGTGCCGTTCCCGCTCGGGTCCTCGAAGATCGGCGAGGCCGAACCGATGTTGGTCCCCGGCGCCATCGCTGCGACGTGCGCCGCGTAGGTGATGTAGACCCCCGCCGAGGCCGCCCTCGCCCCACGCGGCGTGACGTAGACCACGACGGGAACGTCGCTCTGCAAGATGTCGCGGATGATGTCGTCCATCGCCGAGCTCAATCCGCCCGGCGTGTCCATCTCGAAGACGACCGCCGCCGCGCTCTCCTTCTCGGCCTGATCGATCACCCGGTTGACGTACCGCTCCATCTCCGGCGTGATCGTCCCGTCGATCTTGCCGACGACCACCTCGCGGTTGGATTCGGACTGGGCACTGGCGATCAGCGGTTGCGCGGCGAGCATAACCACGGACAGCGCGATCGCCAAGAGGGGCGCGAACCTCATGACCAGGGCTGTTCGCGAACGTCGATTTTGGACGGCAGCTCGGGTGGGCGCGGACATCGTCGTCCCTCCTCGTTCATCATAGTGTACGCCCGCCGAACGACGACGGCCCTGTACCTGATAGAGTACGCAAGTTGGTATCGAAAGGAGCGATTCGATGAACACCATTCCCGCGCAAGAGATCAAGCAGCGGGGTATCAGCGCGGTCGACGAACTGCTCGAACGGGGACCGGTCCACGTGATCTCGCGGAACCGGCCTAAGTATGTGGTCATGGATGAGGCCCAATACCAGGAACTGATCGAAGATCAAGAGGAGGCAGTGGTGGCCCGTGTCCGCGCCTCGCTCGAAGACGTCGCCGCGGGTCGAGTGCGGCGTTTCACCAACGCCCAAGAGCTTGTCGCGCATATCCTGGCGTATGGCACCGATTGCGACGAGGACTAAACGGTGTACACCGTCGAAACGACCGCTCAATTCGATCGACGCGCCCATCGGTTTTTTCGCAAGCATCCCGAACTACGCGAACGGTTTGCGAACTTCGTCCTCGAACTTCGACACGATCCCTTTCGGCCCCATCTCAGGCTTCACAGACTTTCGGGAGAACTCGAAGGGCTCCATTCCGCGACTCTGACGTATTCGGTTCGGGTTCTCCTCACGGTTCTCGTTTCGGAGCAATCGATCACCCTGATAGACATCGGCACCCACGACGAGGTCTACCGCCGATAGCCGGCCGTTATAGCTCGTTCACCAGAATGATGATCGCGCTTGGGAGCGTCAGCAGGACCGAGCCGATCAAGGCGCCCCAGAAGAGTTGCCGCTGCCGGCGCGTGCCCATCGACCAGAAATCGATCAGGATGATCCGCAAACCATTAAGGGTGTGGTAGATCAGCGCCCCCACCAGGGCGATCTCCATCGGCAACAGAAACGCCTTCCCGTAGAACTCGACCGATT
The DNA here is from genome assembly GCA_036558305.1 of Thermomicrobiales bacterium. GTDB lineage: Bacteria > Chloroflexota > Chloroflexia > Thermomicrobiales > UBA6265 > DATBFX01. Next base: position 2,040 of record DATBFX010000599.1, read on the forward strand.
TGTCGTAGACGTCGCGGCCCAGGCCGATCAGCATGATGTCGAGGATGTGGACGAGCAGGAAAAAGAGGATGCCGAGTCCGGTCGCGCGGTGCAGGACCCAGGCGTATTGCCCGGTGTCGCCGGCGTAGATCGGTCGCGACCCGACCCGGACGTACCTCCCGACGTAGATCAGGAGGGCGAGCGCCCCGAGGTAGGTCACGACCGCGAAGACGACCAGCGACCACCCCAGAACGTCGGCGATCCAAAGCGACCCGGAGAGCGGTCCGGTGTTGTTGCGAGCGTCGGCCTCGTTGAACGTGAAGATCGTGATCGAGCCGACCGCGGTGAAGACGATCCCGATCGCCCACACCGCCGAGTGCCCCAGGACGCGCCACCCGGCCGAGCGCACGTAGTCGGTGACCGAGATCCTCAACCCCATCAGCCCATGCCAGAGCGCCAGCAGCAGCAAGAGCCAGTCGAACGTTCGCCAGAGCGGATTGGCCCACCGCTTCGAAACGAAGTCGAACGTCGTATCCGACGGCACGTTCAAGTAGTGCGTGATGAGCACGTGGCCGAGGGCCAGGACGACCAGGAGCACACCGGAGAGGCGAAAGAAATACCACGAGAGCTGGTCGGCTCCCGGCAAACTCGCGCCGTAGCCCGACCGCGTCCGCTCCGTCGTTACCAACGCCATCTCCCCCCAAACCTCCCTCGCCTTAATCCCAACCCGGACTCCAAAATCCGCGTCTGTCCGCATTCTACGACTCGCGACTCCGGCGCGTGCGCGGCTGCACGACAACCGTGCATGCCTCTCCAATCGCAGCGCACCGGCGGGAGAACGGCAGAATATGACATCAGAAGTCATATTCGACCGGTACTCTCCGGAACGAGAGAACGGTCGGGTTTCGCGATTGGAGGAGTTCGATCATGCGCTTTGCCGTCTCGTTGGGAGCCATCTTCCCGCCCCAAACCATGGCTGACCTGGCCGCGTTGGCCGAGTCGTCGGGTTGGGACGGGATCTTCCTGGAGGACTACGTCGTCTACCAGGGACAGGTCGGCGTCCCGACGTTCGATCCGTGGGTCGTCCTCTCCGCGATGGCCGTCGCCACCAGCCGCATCCGCTTGGGCACCCTGGTCACGCCGGTCTCGCGCCGCCGGCCGTGGAAACTGGCCCACGAGGCGATGACCCTCGACCACCTCTCCGCGGGCAGGCTCGTCCTCGGCGTCGGCGCCGGCGACGCACGCGAACCGGGCTTCGCGGCCGTCGGCGAACCCGCCGATCAACGCACCCTGGCGGCACGGCTGGACGAAGGGTTGGAGATCGTCGCCCGCCTCTGGACCGGCGAACCCGTGTCCTACGAAGGGCAGCACTATCGCGTCACCGATCTGACGCTCGCGCCCGTCCCCGTTCAGAAACCTCGGATACCGCTCTGGGTCGGCGGCGATTGGCTGGTCAACGGCGTCCGCCGCCGGCTGGTCCGCTGGGACGGCTGCTGCGTCTACAAGGGCACACCCGGCAGCGACAACGACCAAACGGTTACTGCCGCCGACGTCCGCGAGATGGTTGCCCTGGTCGAACGGGAGCGCGGTACGGCGGCCGGCTACGACATCTGCGTCGGCGGTGTCGCTCAGAGTAGCGAAACCGAGGAGAAACGCGACCGCATCCGCTCGCTTGCCGAAGCTGGCGCGACCTGGTGGGGAGATTGGGTGGCACCGGCGGAGTTGGCGCAGATGCGGGAAGCCATCGGGCGCGGCCCCCTCCGGATCGATTGAGACGCGACACCGATCGCGCTTCGGGCGCTCAACGCGGGCTCACGACCCCAGCGAAAGGACAATTCGTTCCAACGCCGCGGGGGTTCGAACCGGCGCCACCAGATCGCACCGCGTCGCGTACCGCGGCAGATCGCACCCGGCCAGTCGCCACGTCCCGCGCGCCTCCGGCGTCAACCAGATCACCCGCCGGCACCGCCGCCGGATCTCCTCCAGCGCCTCGAGTCCGGATTCGCGCCCGTTGTTCCGCCCGTCGCCCAGGATCAACAGCGTCGTCTGCCGCGACAACACCCCACCGTGTTCGGCAGCGAACGTCTTCAGCGCCGACCCGGCATCGCTTCCCTCGGCCGTGTCGAGGAGACGGCCGCCAAGGATTTCCCCGATCGCCTGCTCCGGGTCGGCGCCCACCAACAGTCGCGTCACCTCCGCCACCTGACGGACGAAGACGAAGGACCGAACCCGCCCGCTCTGACGTTGCGCCGAGCGCGCTACCGCGAGCAGGAACCGCGCGGCTCCGCGAACCGACAGGCTGACGTCGCAGAGGACGGTCAGGCGCGGTCGGTCGTCTTGCCGCTTCTGGTAGACCGGGAGGAACGGCACGCCGTCCGTCGCCGCCGCCCGGCGCACCGTTCTCCTGGCATCGAGGCGCCCTCCGCGCGCCGGGCGGCCCCTTCCCGGCGCACCCCCGAGCCGTCGGCCCAGCCGTTCGATCGCCCGATTCAGTCGCTGCAGGTCGTCGCTCGTCAGCAGATCCCAACCGAGTTCCCAGGCAGCTCGATCCCCTTCGAGCGGTCCGGCGTCCGATCCAGGGAACCGCGGCGGCTTGGCATCGGCAAGACGCCGGCCGTACCCGGCGGTCGAATCGTCGTCGAGCGGATTAAACGCGGTGACCGAATCCCCTCCGCTTGGTCGCAAGACGACGTCACGCGGCAATTCAATCCCGCCGTTCGCCTGCAGGCTGCCCGGTCGCCCGAGCGTCATTACTCTCCTCAATCCGAACGCACCGTCCATTCCGCGGCCATCCGTCGGGATTCGCCCGGCCCGATCGAACACCTGCTCGGTCCCGAGCCAGGTTAACCGCCACCGATCTCCGGCATGGTGGTCGTGCCCCTCCGTCTGGGAACCCTCTCCGAAGAACCGCCTGAGATCGATCCGCCGTCCGTGCTCGTGGGCCTGCTCTCCCGCATCCGTCGCCACCGCGGGCTCCGCCACCACATCCAACCCGACCCGCCCGCCACCGGCCGCATGATCGTGACCGTGCTCCCCATCGTCTGTCCGGTCGCCGCGCTCGTCCGGCAGAAAGAACGCGGCAAAAGCCTCCCGAAAATCCGCCAAATCGGAGGACCTCTTCACCAACGTTCCCGCCAATGCCGCCTCAAACAGTTCCCGATCGCCGACCGCTTCGGGTATGGCCGCAATCCCTCTCAGTGCATCCACCACTTCGGTCGGGGCTACCACCAATCCACGTCCCCGAAGCACCCGGACAAATTCCAGAATGCTCTCAACCACCCCGACACACGACAAGACTCCCCTCTCCCTCGGAAGGTCGGGGTGCCGGGAACCCTCTGGGTGTGGCCGCGGCCGGGGGTGAGGGCCGTTCCCGCCTATGCCCATGCCCGCCTCACCATCTCCGCATCCCCGGCGTACTTCGCCACCGTCCCCACGGTCGCCGCGACGACCTCCCCATCGATCTCCTGCGCTCCGACCGCCAGCAACGCCCGTCCCCAATCGATCGTCTCTCCCACACTCGGTCGCTTGCGCAGATCGAGCGAGCGAATCCGCCCCACCGCCGCGACCACCGCGCTCGCGAGCGCCTCCTCGATCCCCGGCACCGCCAGCAGCACGATCTCCCGCTCCAAGTCCGGCGGCGGATAGTCCAGCGCGATGTGCAGGCACCGGCGCTTCAGGGCGTCGCTCAAATCCCGCGTCGCGTTGCTCGTCAGGACGACGATTGGGACGTGCGTCGCCTTGAGGGTCCCGATTTCCGGCACCGTCACCTGGTAATCGCTCAGGAGTTCGAGCAGCAACGCCTCGAACGCTTCGTCGGCCCGGTCCACCTCGTCGATCAGCAGCGCCACCGGCCGCGGCGACCTGATCGCCTGCAGCAACGGCCTCGCCACCAGGAATCGTTCGGAAAAGAACGCATCCAGGGTTCCCTTCTCCTCGATGCGTCCCATCGCCGATGCCAGGTCCTCGCTGCCGGCCAACTCCTTGCCGACGACATCCCGCACCAACTGCGTCGCCAGCAACTGCTTTCCGTACGACCACTCGTACAGCGCCCGCGCTTCGTCCAACCCGTCGTAGCACTGCAACCGGATCAGCTCTCGCCCCAACGCCTTTGCCCAGGCCACTCCCAGCGCGGTTTTCCCCACACCCGCCGGCCCCTCGATCAGCAGCGGCTTCTCCAACTTTAGACCCAGCAGCGCCAAGGTCGCGGTCGCCCGGTCGGCCACGTACCCGGCGCCGCGCAGCGCCTCCTGGACCCGCAGCGGTTCGTTCACAACGTCCCGCTCACCGTCTCGGTCACCATCCGTCGCACCCGCGCCTCCGTCATCGGTCGCGCGCTGTTGAGGTGCGGGCCCACCTCCATCACGTGCTTGACGATCCGGTTCACGTCGGCGTCATCGCCCTTGACCTTCGCTCCTCCCCATGCTTCATACGGTCCCAGACCCATGCGACTCTTCGTGTACGCCCCGACCGAGGCGAAGTTCTCCGGCGTCTCCAAGTCCTTCAGCAGACGGATCATCGCCTCGACCGCCCGATCCGCCGCCCGCGCGTTCGACAGACCGGCGGTCTCCTCGCCCATACAGCGCGCCATCTCGGCGACGACGGCCGGTGCCGCCGCCGCCGCGTCCGCCCACGCCCGCGGCATGATGATGCCGCAGTTCAACCCGTGGTGGGTGTCGTAGAAGGCGCTGACGGCGTGGGAGATGCCGTGGATGATGCCCAGCGAGCCGCTCATGAACGCCATCGCCGCCAGGTACTGCGCCCACATCATCGCGACCCGCGCCTCGTAGTTGCTCGGATTGGCGACCGCCTCCCGCAGGTTCTCCGCACACAGGCGGAGCGCCGCGTACCCGAGGGAGCGCGAGTGGGGATTGGCCCGCGGCGAAAAGCAGGTTTCGCTGGCGTGGGAAATCGCGTCGTACCCGCAGAAGGCGGTCAGGTCGGATGGCACCGTCATGTGCAGGAGGGGATCGTTGATCGCCAGCGTCGCCACGATCGCGGGCGAACTCAAGATCCACTTGACCGGCGCATCGTCCGAGGTCGTGTCGGTCAGCACCGACACCCGTGTCGTCTCCGAACCGGTCCCCGAGGTCGTGTTGATCGCGATCTGGGGCGGAGTCGGTGCCCGTTGCGGTTGCGGCGTCCGCCGAAACTCGTTGATCGCCCGCCCGTCGTGCGCTCCGACGAACCGCGCCCCCTTCGTCGCGTCGTGCGCGCTGCCGCCCCCGACCGAGACGTACCCGTCGCACCGCTCCGCCGCGTAGAGGGCGTAGATCTCCATCACCTGCGTGTCTTTCGGATTCGACTCGACCTTGTCGTAGACGACGGGCTCCACACCCGCCCGCCCGAGCAGCCCCGCGACCTCGTCGACGATGCCCGTGCCCCGCAAGCCGGTCGAGACGACCAGCGCCCGCCGGAATCCCATCTCCCGCGCCTCGACCCCTACCCGCTCGTACAACCCCGCCCCGATCAACGCCCGCGGCATCGGCGGAATGTCGAGCAGCAGATCACGCGGTACGCTCCGCGCGAACTCGGTCACCATCGGCCTCTCCCTCCTGCCCGTCAATCCGTCGCGTGTTGTCCGAGACCTGCCGGGGGACGCGACCGCCGCACCAATCCGGCGATCGCCACCAAGGTCAACAGGTAGGGCAGGGCCGACAACAAATTCTTGGAGATCGGCAAACCCGCCACCTGCGCCCGAATCTCGAACGCCTGGGAGGCGGCGAACAGAAGCGCCGCCCCCATCGTCGCCACCGGCATCCAGTTCCCGAAGATGACGGCGGCGAGGGCGATGAACCCGCGCCCCTGCACCATGTCCTGCTTGAAATACCCGAGATCGCCGATCGAGAGCGCGGCACCGCCCAACCCGGCAAACACGCCGCTCGCGACGACGCAGGCGTACCGGTAGAGCGGCACCGGGATGCCGACACTCTCGGCCGCGCGCGGGTGCTCGCCCGACGCCTGAATCCGCAACCCCGGTTTCGTGACGAAGAGCAGGTAGTGGACGATCGGCACCAGCGCGAACGCGACCGGCACCAGGATGCTCAGGTTTTCCCACCCCGTCGGCAACTTCTCGACCGTTTCGGATTGACCCGCCCTGCCCCAGATGCGTTGGATCAAGAACGACGTCGTCCCCAACCCCAGGATGTTGATCGCCGTCCCCGCCACGATCTGATCCGCGCGCAGCGTGATGCACCAGAGCGCGTGGACACCCGCCGCCCCCGCGCCGGCGAGCACGGCGCACAGCAAACCCAACCACGGGCTGTGGAGGTAATACGTTCCGGCGACGGCCGTAAACGCCCCGATCAGCATCATCCCCTCGAGCGCGATGTTCATCACACCCGAGCGCTCGCTCAGCAGCCCCCCCATTGCCGCGAAGAGCATCGGCGTCGCGATGCGCAACGTCGCCGCCAGGAAATGCACGTTGAAGATGTCGCTCATAGCCGGAAGCCGGTAGCCGGCAGCCGGTCGCTATGGACGGCCCGATTGCTCGCAACGCCGCGCACTCGACCTTCCCCTGGCATATCGTTCACACTCCTACCGGCTACCGGCTACCGGCTCACACCGCCGGCGGCGTCCCCGGCTCGACGCCGATCGTCGACGTTTCCTCCGGGATCGCTCGCCGCGCCGACGCCCGCCGCGCCTGCCAGGCCTGCAGGCGACCAAACGCGGCAAACGCCGACACCGACAGGATCACCAGACCTTGCAGGACTTGCACCAGATCCTTCGACACGCCGACCTGACTCTGCATGTTGGTCGCCCCGCTCCGCAGCACACCGAACAAGAGGGCGGCCAGCACCACGCCCAGGGGGTGGTTTCGGCCGACCAGACCGACGGCGATCGCGGTGAATCCGTATCCCTGAGGACTCGCGTACTGCCTCCCTTGCAACCCCAGCGTTTCTCCCGCACCGGCCAGACCGGCCAGCGCGCCGCTGAGCGCCATCGCCAGGGTGATCGTCAAACCCCATTTGATCCCCGCGTAGGCGGCGGCACCGGGACTCAGACCGACGGTCCGCATCCGGTAGCCAAACGTCGTCCGAAATAACACGTACCACAGCCCCACCGCCGCCGCGATCGCCAACACGAATCCCGCGTGCAGGCGCGTCCCGTGGAGGATGATCGGCAGCCCGGCTGCCGGTTGGACCTTGTCCGTTGCCTGTAAACCCGGATTGACCGGCACGACGCCCTCGCCGTTGTTGATGACGTAGGTGGTGATGCTGTAGGCGATGTAGTTGAGCATGATGGTGGAGATCACTTCGTGGGCACCCGATTTGGCTTTGAGCAATCCCGGGATTGCTCCCCAGACCGCGCCCGCGACCACCGCCGTCAGCAGCGCCAGCGGCAAGAACACCACGCGCGGCAGTCCCAGGTCCGCGGCTGCCACGAGGCCGCAAGCCAGTCCGCCCATCATGAGTTGGCCTTCGATCCCGATGTTGAACATCCCGGCCCGGGCCGCCACCGCGAAGGCCAAACCGCCGAAGATCAAGGGGACCGACAGGACGAGGGTTTCGCCGATTTGCCGTTTGTTCCCGAAGGCGCCGCTGAAAAGGGCCCGATACGAGTCGATCGGGTTTTCGTCGAAGATGAGGAGAAAGAGGGCCCCGACCAGCAAGGCGATGGCGACCGCGCCGACCGACGAGAGGACCGTCGGCAGGAGCGCCCGCATCCGGCCGGGGAGGCCGGACCGGGCGTCAGTCGGCGACCGCTGACTCGTCCTGGCCATCGCCGTTCCGGCCTCCCATCAACAGACCGAGCGTCGTCCGCTCGACGCCGCCGCTGACGAATTCGCCGACGATCCGTCCCTGGAAGATGACCAGGACGCGGTCGCTGAGGTCGAGGATCTCGTCGAGGTCGAACGAGACCAGCAGCACGCCGCGCCCCTTGTCGCGCTCCTGTACCAGTTGCCGGTGGACGAACTCGATCGCGCCGACGTCGAGTCCGCGCGTCGGCTGCACCGCCAGCAGCACGTCCGGCTCACGATACAACTCGCGGGCGACGATCAGTTTCTGCTGGTTGCCGCCGGACAGGGAACCGGCCGGTGTCTCGCTGTCGGGCGCCCGCACGTCGAACGTCGCCATCAGCTCCCGCGTGATCTGCGCGGCCTCGCCGTAATCGATGACGCCGGCCTTGCTGAAGGGAGGAACCTCGCTGTTCCCGAGCAGCACGTTTTCGGTCAGCGAGAACGGCAACACCAAACCGCGGTGGTGGCGATCCTCGGGGATGTACGAGAGTCCGGCCCGGCGGAGCAGGGTCGGATCGGCACCAGCCAACGTCCGCCCCTTGATCTTGACGAAGCCACTGTCCGGGCGGCGCAGTCCCGCGAGCGTTTCGACCAGTTCCGTTTGCCCATTCCCCTCGACACCCGCCAGACCGACGATCTCGCCGCGGCGGAGGGTCAGATTCAACCCGTTGAGGGCGTGCACCCCGCCCCGTCCCTTCAGCACCAGGTCGTGCGCTTCCAGGACGGGTTCTCCCGGGTGCGCCGGCGGACGCTCCACCCGCAGCACGACCTCGCGCCCGACCATCAACTCCGCGAGTTCCGGTGCCGACGTCTGGACCGTGACGCGTGTCCCGACCGTTTTGCCGCGCCGGATCACCGTGACCCGATCGCTGATGGCGGCGACCTCGCGCAGCTTGTGGGTGATGAAGATGATCGTTCCACCTGCGGCGCGAAGGCGGTGGAGAATCTGGTAGAGCTCCTCGACCTCCTGGGGCGTCAACAGCGCGGTCGGTTCGTCGAGGATGATGATCCGGCTTCCCTGGTAGAGCGTCCGCAGGATCTCGACCCGCTGCTGCATCCCCACCGGGAGCTCTTCCAGGCGTGCCGACGGATCGACCCGCAAACCGTACTCCTCGGCGATCCGGCCGACGCGGCGCGCGGCGGCCGCGCGGTCGAGGTAGAGCGTCGTCGCCCCTTCCGACCCCAGGATGACGTTTTCCGCGACGGTGAACCGCGGAATCAGCATGAAGTGCTGGTGCACCATGCCGAGCCCGGCGGCGACGGCGTCACGCGGCCCGTGGAATCGGACCGGTCTCCCATCGACGCGGATCTCGCCCTCGTCCGGGTGGTTCAGCCCGAACAGGACGTTCATCAGCGTCGACTTGCCGGCGCCGTTCTCGCCCAGGAGCGCGTGGATCTCGCCCCGCCCAACGAGGAGATCGACCCCGGCGTTGGCGACAACGCCGGGAAATCGTTTGACGATGCCCCGCATTTCGACGGCAGGGGGCAGCTTCTCAGCATCGGATGGTGTGGCTATTTCGGTTGACGTCATGGCGTGCGGAGTATACGGAAAAGGGGCGCCGGCGTGCGCCCCTTCTCGTCTTCGGGTCTTCCGTCTCGGCCAGGCTATGCGGTCGGCGACGCCACCGGCGACGCCTCGATCGGCGCCGGTTCCGGCGGCGGAGTGAACGCCTTGAGCGTGTCGTCGTCACTCGGCGGCACGAGCGTGCCGTCGATGATCATCTTCTCGTAGCCGCGGGCAAGCGCGAGGATGTCGTCCGGAACCCGGCCGGGGATCGACTCGAGTCCGATGCCACCCGACTTCAGGTCGTAGATGACCGGACCGGGCGTGAACGCACCCTGGACCACGTCCTTGCACCCGGTATAGACGGCAAGGTCGACGCCCTTCCTGGTATTGCAGAGTTCGAATCCCGGCGCCAGGTGGTCTTGCGACACGTCGGCGCTCACGATCCACTCCTGACCGGGCTTGTTGCGCTCCTTGACCGCCGCATAGCAGCCGGTACCGGTCAAACCGGCGATCGGAAAGACGATGTCGGCACCCTGCTCGAACTCTGCCAGGGCTGTCTCCTTGCCCTTGTTCGGGTCTCCGAAGGTTTCGGTGTAGGCGACGCTTACCACGGCGGCCGGATTGGCCGATTGCACCCCGGCGCGGAAACCGACCTCGTACCGGATGACCGGCGGAATGCGCTGACCGCCGACGATGCCGAGTTTGTTCGTCTTGGTGAATTTGCCGGCGATGACACCGGCCAGGAAGGCCATTTCATTTTCTTTGAACGTCACCGAACGCGCATTCTGGGCCGGCGAGTTGTCGTCGATGAGCAAGAACTTCTTGTCGGGGTACTGGTTTGCGACGTCAGTGATCGCGTCAGTGATCAACGCGCCGACACCGACGGTCAACACGCCCTGCTCCGCGCCGGCCGTCAGGTTCGGCACGTACTGCGCCGCATCGGCCGACTCGATCACCTTCCAGGTGAAACCGAACTCTTTGGCCGCGTCGGTCCCACCCTTGTTCGCCAGGTCGTTGAAACTCTGGTCGCCCAATCCTGCCGTGTCGGTGACCATCGTGATCACGACGTCGCTCTGCGCCAGCGCCCCGCCTGAGCCCCGCGTCAGCGGCAGGACCGCCGCCGCTCCCGCCAGGGAGAGCGCAGTCAGGCGCCGCCGCGTGAGCTTTACCGCGACCGGCCGGTTTTCAGACATCGTCGTCCCTCCTCTGTTACCGCCACTCTGCGTCGCCACCGCACCTGAGGCGTCGACAAGGACCAAACCCGTGACCGGAACGACCCGATGGTACCACGTCGCGGCGCCGGCCGAATCGGCGCAATCGCCCGACCAAATGGGCGGTCGTTCGGTCATCCAATCCGAACGCTGCCGCGTATGAGATGCAGTGGGGCTCGATGTCCCGATCGCGTCGCCCGCCGATTCGCTCTCCCCAATTCCTCCCCCTCTCCACACACAACGGCGGGTGGCTGAGCCACCCGCCGTTGTGCGCGCGGCCCCTCAGTGATCGGGCGTCTCGCCACGAGCGCGGGGCAGATACCCCGCCAATCGGGCGAGATTGCGCACGACCGTCGCGGCATGGTGCGGATCGCCGGGACGCAGCATCTCCACGCCGGCGAAACAGACGCCCAACTCTTCGACCAATTCGCCATCTTTGACCGTAAGTTCCTGCCGAAACGCCTGGCCTATCCGCGCTTTGACCTCCGGGCTCCCCGATACCACCTTACCGGTCGCGCTCATCTGCCCAACGGTCGAACCCGTGTCGAGGTCGATCAGGTCGAAGATGGCGTCTGGCAGCGGATCGCTCACTCGCCGGCCGCTCCTTCGGCTCTCGTCCAGACACCGCTCCGCCCGCCCTCTTTCCGTTCCAATCGGATACCCTCGATCGTCATGCCACGATCGACCGCCTTGACCATGTCGTAGATCGTCAATGCCGCCGCGCTGACGGCGGTCAGCGCCTCCATTTCGACCCCGGTCTGTCCCCGCGTCTCGACCCGCGCCGTGATCGCCACCGCCGCGTCCTCCAAGTCGAACGCGACCTCGATCCGGGTCAGCAGCAACGGGTGGCACATCGGGATCAACTCGTGCGTCCGCTTCGCCCCCATGATCGCCGCTACCTGCGCCACCCCCAGCACGTCCCCCTTCGCCGCCCGTCCCTCCCGGATGATCGCCACCGTCTCCGGTCGCATCGTCACCCGCCCGCCCGCGATCGCCACGCGGCGCGTGACCTCCTTCTCGCCGACGTCGACCATCCGCGCCCGGCCGCGCTCATCGAAGTGGGTCAAGGAGACGCCGGGGGATTCCACGGTGGTTCGCGCTTCGTCCATGTTTACGCCCCTTTCCCGGCGGCACCGGATTGCCCCGGGACCGTTGTGCGGCGAGGGGGTCGCGTGCTACGATCCTCCCATCGCTCGATTGATGGAAAGGAGGATACCAGAGATGGCCAAGGCGGTCAGTGCCACGGAGGCACGCGTGCACTTCGGGGAACTGTTGCGCGGCGTCACCGAGCGCGGCGAAACCTATCTTGTCGAACGATCCGGGACGCCGCTGGCGGTCGTCATCGCCGTCGAGGAATACGAGCGGTTGCGCACCAGCCAGGATGCCATACCCGACTGGGAGCGGCAACTCGACGAGTTGCACGATTTGATTCGCCGTCGCCACGGCGATCGCGCCGTGCCCGACGCCGTCGAGCTCGTCAACGCCGGGAGAGAAGAGCGCGATGCCGAACTCCTCGCCGCTCTGCGTTGACGCCAACATCGTCGTGAGGTTGGTCTTGGATGTCACGACGAATCCGGTCGACGATCTGTGGCGCCGATGGCGGCGCGACGGCAGAGGGCTCGTGGCTCCGCGTCTCCTCCGATACGAGGTGACCAACGCCTTGCATCAAGCACGACGAGCCGGTCGTTTGGACGATGAGACTGCGCCGGCCGCGCTGAGAATCGCGATCGGACAGCCGATCCGTTTCTACGACGACGCGTCCCTTCACGACGCCGCCCTCGCGATCGCGCGCCGATTCAACCGACCGGCATCCTACGACTCCCACTACCTTGCTCTCGCCGAACACCTCGGCATCGAATTCTGGACACTCGACGAGCGCCTCTTCAACGCGGTTCGCCACCGGTTGCCCTGGGTCCGGTTGGTCGGCGCGGCGTCGTGACTCGCCCGTATCTTCTGCGGTTCGTCGAGCACGCCGCGGACAGTCATCGATTCTCTTCGATCGTCTTTCGGAGCCAGTCTTCGAACGCGGCGGCGGCGGCACGCCGATCGTCGGCTTCGGCCACCCGTTCGAGTTCGCGCGCGATCGCCAACGGATCGGCGGTCAGGCGCACGCCGTTCACATAAAGAAACGTCTCGAGCGCCGCGTAGGCCGTCCGCTTGTTGCCATCGACAAACGCCTGTGCCTGGGAGATACCGAGGGCAAGCAGCGCCGCCTGTCGAATCAGATCGGCATCGTCATAGGTCGCGGCCATCCGCGGCCGCATGACCGCCGACTCCAGGCCGCCCTCGTCTCGCAACGGCGCCGGTGACCATCCCATTCCGCGCATAATCGTCTCGTGCAGAGCGACGACCTCAGCGACATCGAGCCAGCGCATCCGCTACCGATCCTTCAGGTACTCGAGCGCCGGCCGAAGCCGCGGCCACAATGCTTCGACCGCCTCTTGCAAGTCCGGCGGCAACACCGGCCTCAACTCCATCGGTGCCAGGTGCATCGCCACGAACTGACCCTCGGTTAGCCCGAGGCGCTCAACTTCCTCCTTGGGAATCGTCACCACGAAGCTGTTGCCCGACTTCCGTACTTGCTGGTGGATCACGAACCCCTCCTTGGTAAGACCGATTCACTCGTCGTATTGTACGCCAATACTCCGCGACTTGGCGTCGACGGAACACCGCAGCATCCGGAGTGGGCTTCAAACCGCTGGGTAGGCTCTCAAAAGAGCACGCGCACTCATCGGGGTCGGCGATTTTCCGGCACAGGCTGCCCGATCAGATTGCCGAGCAGTTCGCGGATGTCGTCGTCGGTCTCAAACCGGTCCAGCACCGGGCATTGGCCGGGTACCAGATCCACGTGCATCAACCCGGCGCCCGTCGAAAAGATCACCGTCTCCTCGTCCGCGCCCAGGAAACCCTGCTCCCGCAACTTCCTGGCGGCGACGAACGCCGCGCCCGATTCGGGCGATACGAACAACCCCTCCCGGCGGGCCGCAAGGTCCATCCCCTCCATGATCTCGGACTCCGAGACGACCACGGCGGTGCCGCCGCTCTGGCGCATCGCATCGAGGATCAGGTAGTCGCCGATGGCCACCGGCACCCGAATGCCGGGGGCAATCGTCGCCGCACCCTGCCAGGGCTCGGCATGGCGAGTGCCGGTGGCAAACGCACGTGCGATTGGCGCGCACCCCTCCGCCTGCACGACGACCATCTTCGGCCGTTTCGACCCAATCAACCCCATCGCCTCCAGTTCGGCGAACGCCTTCCACATCCCGACGATCCCCGTCCCGCCGCCGGTCGGGTAGATGATCGCGTCGGGGAGTCGCCAGCCGAGTTGTTCGACCAACTCCAACCCCAACGTCTTTTTGCCTTCGGCGCGGTAGGGTTCTCGCAGCGTCGAGACGTCGAACCACCCGTACTCGGCCGCCCCGATCCGGATCACCCGTCCGCAGTCGTTGATCAACCCGTCGACCAGCCAGACGGTCGCGCCGTACGCCCGGCAGGCCGCCTTCATTCCGTCCGGGGCGTCGCGCGGCATCGCGACGAAGGCCGGGAGCCCGGCCCGGGCCGCGTAGGCCGCGGTGGCGACCGCCGCGTTCCCCGCCGACGGTACCGCCACCGCCGTCGCCCCGAGTTCTTTCGCCCGTGAGACGGCCGCGCAGAGACCGCGCGCCTTGAAACTCCCGGTCGGATTGAGCGCCTCATCCTTGACCAGGAGACGGTCAAAACCCCAAAGATGGCCGAGTGCTTCGGCTTCGTGCAACGGCGTACCGCCTTCACCGAGTGTCAGCGCGAAGCACGGGTCTTGCACCGGCATGATCTCGGCGTACCGCCACAGGTTCCACGGACGTCCGCACAGGGAGGCCGGCGTCATCGACCGGGCCGCTGCCGCCAGGTCGTACCGGGCAAACAGCACTTTGCCGCACTTCGGACAGGTCGTCGTCAATCTATCTGCCGGCAGGATGGCGCCGCAGTTGGTGCATTCGAGGTGCGTCAAATAACTGGTCATGCTGGCTCCGGTTGGGTCGGCTCAACGGTTCGCGGACTCCCGCCATCCTCGCACATCCCGCCGTTCCGGTCGAATCCCCCATCGCCATTCCTTATAACAATGCCGTACCGCGCGATCCTTCACAAACCTGGCTATATGTTCGCCCGAGTCGGTCGCACACATCGTCGAATCGACGTCAGGAATCGAATCGCGGACGACGCTCGGAGGCCGCACCTTTCGGAGACGGAGAGAACGTGATCGCCACTACCTATTCTTACGCCGTCCGCGCGGCTCAAAACTCCGCCGGCAACGACTCCGAACACCGGCACATCACCGACGGAGACCTCGCGTCACGGGCGATGCGTCGGTCCGCTGGCGACCGGGGCGCGGCGGCTGCGAATCGTCGTCATCGCGGTGGTGGGGTCGAAACGAATGGGATAGCGATCCTCATCCCAGTACCGTCTCGCCGGTCCGAGGACCGTCACGTCCAAACCGACGAGGCGGAAAAGTCGGATCACTCCCGGCGACTCGATGCCCGCCCCGAGCCGAAATCCGCGCTCTCGCATCTCCAGCCAGCAGCGACCGATCAAGCCGAGGAGGACCCGGCTGCCGGGATCGCTGTGCGCCCGCGCGACGGTCACCCGATCGACGTGGACGATTTGGCCGCACGGTTCGACGACCAGATCAAAGACCGCCTCGACCGGCAGCCGCCGCCCCGGCACCGGGAAAATCAACCGGGCGGCGGCGACGAGTTCCTCGCCGCGCCAGCCCCCGATCAGCACCGCCCGCTCGTCGTCGGCGTCTCGTTCGAGCCCGTCGGGCAGATCGTCCGGTGCCGCCCACCCTCGCTCTACCACGGCCCGGTGGCGGAGCCGGAAGACCGCCTCCCGCGCCGCGGTCGACCCGGCAACCCCGTACCGCACCGGCGCCACCCGCGCGATCGCCAGCCGCGCCAGCTCGTCGAGTTGTGCCAGTGGCTCACGCTCGGCAGTCGACGGCGGATCGCCCAGCCCCTCTGCACCGAATTCCCGCATCGGTGTCCGACTCCTCCCCGCCGGGTGGCGCTACCATCGCCTCAGTTCATCCGCGCCGCGCGGGACCGGCGCCCGTCGTCTTCGGATCTCGCAACTCGCTCCCAATCGCGTTCTAATGGGGGCAACCTTTCGCAGAGGGATTCGATGGAGGCAGACATGGCGCCAGGAACCAACTCGCTGACCCGATTCTACGACGGATGGCCCGCGTACCAGTCGATGCTCGTCGAACGGATCGCCACGCTCACGCCGGAGCAACTCGCGCTTCAGGCGGCACCGCACCAGCGCCCGGTCTGGTTGATCGCCGCCCACATCATCGGCACTCGCGTCGGCTGGTTCCACGGTTTCATGGGCGAGGGCGACCCGTCGATCGCCGCCTTCGACCCGTGGGACTTTGACGACGCCCCACCCCGCACCGCCGCGGAACTCATGGCAGGACTGACGGCAACCTGGCAGATGATCGAAGACGGCCTGAACCACTGGACGCCGGAGAACCTCGCCGACTCGTTTTCGCGCCGCTACGGCGAGCGGGAGGTCACCCACCCCCGAGCATGGGTCATCTGGCATGTCCTCGAGCACGACATCCACCACGGCGGCGAACTCTTCCTCACGCTCGGCAGCCACGGCTTGCCGACACCGGAGATGTGACGAGGAGTGGCGGGAAACTCGAACGGGTCAAGCCCACGGCAGAAACATCGGCGTGGTGGGTTAGCTGGCCGCCGACTCTGCCGCCCGGCGTGCCTCTGCTTGGGTGCGAAAGGAGGCGAGCTTCCGCTCGCGCTCGGCTCGCAACTCGTCGATTTTCCGCTCCATTTCCGCAAGATCGGCCTCGGTCCGGCGTTCGAATCTGATGCCCCGATCACCCGGATAGGGAGAGCGATGATCGTTAGCACCCGACCAGATCTCGTCGGGAATGCCCTCTGGGAATGCGCTACACCGGCCAAGCCGGAACGGAAACATTTGATGACGGCAATGCGCGCAAATCGGACTATGCATGAAGTCGTTTGCTCGATCATCGAGCAGCCATTCGGTCATCGCGGCTCTCTCCGGTAGGTCGCCCCGATCTCCCGGCTGAATCGCATGTTCACTCGGTGTGACCGCGTTGCCGCCAGATCCTTTGCGGTTTCGCCATGATCCATCCGCCATGCGTCTTCCCCATCGATCACCGCGTATAGCAGACGAAGCGAGTCATCGAACTCTGCCTCGGTCGGCAGCGTACCACGCCAACCATTTTGAGGACGATGAATGACGTGGCGCCATCGTGGACTCACCGCGATCATCAAGGCAACGTCCACCGAGGCAGCCCAACAGATGTCGAGATCAGAAAATGACGCCGGGTCGAACCGAGGATCATCACGGGGCAAGTCAACATTCGGCGGGTGATTGTGGATCATCGATCCGCCCTGCAGTCGCGCAATTTCCGATGGCGTCAGCCGAATCAGCGTCCGGGCTTCATCACCATCGAAGCGCGCAATTTGCCGTCCATCGGCATCGAACAGATAAGCACGTTCGAACGGCAAATCGGCGATCGCTGCCTCGACTTGATCGGGACCTTAGCCATCCGGCGCCAACCGCCGAAACGGACGTTCGCTCATCAGAGAGTTGGGCGAATCCGACTACGTCCGCAACCGCGGGTCGAGGGCGTCCCGCAACCCGTCCCCCAGCAGGTTGAACCCGAGCACCGTCAGCGCAATCGCGACGCCGGGGAAGATCGCCGCCCAGGCGCTGAGTTGGAGGTATTGGTAGGAGGTGCTGACCATCGAGCCCCAGGACGGGGCGGGTGCCTTGTTGCCCAGTCCGAGAAAGGCGAGACCGGCCTCGGTGAGGATCGCGAAACCGAAGCTCAGCGACGTCTGGACGATCAGCGGCGCCGTGGTGTTCGGGAACACGTGGCGCGTCAGGATGCGCGGCGTCGTCGCGCCGAGCGAGAGCGCCGCCTCGACGTACGCCGTGTGCCGAACCGTGAGCGACGCACCGCGGACGACCCGCATGAATGGCGGCATGTAGACCAGCGAAATGGCCAGGATCGCGTTCGTCAGGTTGTTGCCGAGCAGCGTAATCACGGCGATCGCCAGCA
Source organism: Thermomicrobiales bacterium (assembly GCA_036558305.1). Lineage (GTDB taxonomy): Bacteria > Chloroflexota > Chloroflexia > Thermomicrobiales > UBA6265 > DATBFX01. Next base: position 19,562 of record DATBFX010000599.1, read on the forward strand.
AGACGGCCGGAAAGGCATAGATCACGTCCATTAGCAACGTGATGACGTTGTCCGCCCACTTACCGCGGTAACCCGCGATCATGCCCAGGACGATGCCGAAGCTGCCGGCGATACCGACCACGATCGCGCCGACTTCGAACGAGATCCGCGCGCCGTAGAGCAGGCGGCTGAGCACATCCCGGCCGAACTCGTCGGTGCCGAAGAGATACTGACTGCTCGGTCCCTGCAGCCGGTCTTCCGTGTGTTGCTCGGTGTCCCCGTACGGTGCCAACGCCGGTCCGACGATCGCGACGATCGCAAACAAGGCGACGATCACGGCGCCGGTCAGCGCCAACCGTTGACGGCGAATGACCGACCACATCGACGGTCGGCGTGGCATCCGGACGGTGCCCGACAGCGGCGTTGTCGAGGCGGCGAGCGAGGACGCCCTCGTCGCCATGCTCCCGCCGCTTCCCTCTGCCTGCGCCATCGTCGTATCCCGCCGCCTCGCCTATCGCTCCCGCAGCCGTGGATCCATCACCGCGTACAGCACGTCGACGAGGAGGGTCACCAGGACAAAGATCGTCGCCACCACCAGCGTCACCCCTTGGACGACGGGATAGTCGCGGTTCGAGATCGCGTCGTAGACGTAGCGACCGATCCCCGGCAACCCGAAGATGCGCTCGATGATGACCGTGCCGCCCAGCAGGGTGGCGAGTTGGATGCCGGCGACGGTGATGATCGGGATCGAGGCATTCGGCAGGACGTGCCGGACGAGCACGCGCGACGACGGCAACCCCTTCGCCCTCGCCACCCGCACGTAGTCTTGCGACAGCGCCTCCAGCACCGCCGACCGCGTGTTGCGCATGATCACCGCCGCGTATGGCAGCGCCAGACTGATGGCCGGCATAATCATCGTCTTGAGATTGTTGGCCGCGTCGTCGCGAATCGAGGTATACCCAATCGGCGGCAACCACTTCAGCCAGATCGAGAAAACCAGTACCAGCAACGTCGCCAGCAGGAAGTTCGGCACCGAGACGCCGAGCAGCGTGCCGACCGTCGCCGCGTAGTCGAGCCCCGAGTTCCGCCGGACGGCCGCGAGCACACCGACAGAAACTGCCGGGATGGTCCCAATCAACCCGGCCATCACCGTCAACTGGATCGTCACCGGCAGCCGCAGCCGGAGTTCTTCGGTGAGCGGGCGCTTCGTCCGGAACGATTTCCCGAGGTCCCCACGCAGGACGTGACCCATCCACTTGGTGTACTGCACCGGTAACGGTTGATCGAGTCCATACGACTTGCGCATTAATTCCAACTGTTCCGGCGTGGTCCGGCGATCGGGTGAGATGAGCACAGAGGCCGGATCGCCGGGGATCAGGTGGATCAAGGTGAAGACCACCACCGAAACCCCAAAGAGCACCGGTACCAGGAGCACGAACCGCCGCAGGATGAATGTCAGCATCTCGCGCCAGACGGACAGACGGACAGACGGACAGACGGAAAAGACGTTCTACTGTCCGTCTGTCCGTCTGTCCGCCTCCTCGCGCCTACTTGTCGAGCCAGACCTCGCGGACGGAGAGGTTGGAACCGGTCGGGATGTGGACGTAGCCCTTGACGTAGGTCTTCATCGCCTCGTACTGCTGGCCGATGTAGAGGTTGACCCAGGGCAGATCCTGGAGCAGGATCTGCTGGATCTGCTGGTAGATCTCGGCGCGCTTGGCCTGGTCGGTCTCGGCGATGCCCTGATCGAGCAGCTTGTCGACCTCGGGGTTGCTGTAGCCGTTGAAGTTCCCACTGTCGCCGGTCTTGAAACCGGACACCAGTTGGTTCGGATCGACGAAGGCGCTTTGTCCCGTCACCGCCATGTCGAAATCGAACTTGACGTAGACGGTCTGGCCCATGCTGCCGGTGTCGAGGGCGTTCAGCTCGGCGTCGATGCCGATCTGCTTGAGTTGCTCCTGAACGACGACCGCGGAGTCCTTGATCGTGATGTACTCGGCCCAAGTCGTGAGCGTCGTCTTGAAACCGTCGGCAAAGCCGGCCTCGGCCATCAGGGCCTTCGCGCCCTCGACGTCCGGCGGCGGAACATCGCGCTTGAGGGCCGGCCAGAAGTCCTGCGAGAAGGGGATGTCGGCCGGTGTGCCGAAGCCCTGGAGCGCGGCGTCGACGATCGCCTGCCGATCGACCACCATGTTGATCGCCTGGCGAACTTTGACGTTGTCGAAGGGCGGCCGGCGCAGATTGAACCCGATCATCCGGATCTGCTGGATGCTGTTCCCGGCGAGCGCGATGCTCGAATCGCTCTTCAGCATCTCGATGTCCTTGGGCGGGGTGTACTCGATGATGTCCACGGTTCCCTGGACCAGGGCCGCGGTGCGAGAGGTGTCCTCGGACGCGATCAGCAGATCGAGCGCATCCAGGTACGGCAGTCCCTCTTCGAAGTAGTCGGCGTTCTTTTCAAGGCTGACGTGCGTATTCGGCACGTACTCCTTGAACTTGAATGGACCGCTGCCGACGGCCACCTGCGAGAGGTCTCCGTTCGCTTCGACAACCTCTTTCGGGATGATAATGCAGGAGGCGTCGGCGCCGAGGTTGGCGAGAATCGACGCGTCCTTCGCCTTCAGCGTCAAGACGACGGTGTAGTTGTCCGGCGCCTCGACGCTCGCCATCGAGGCGAGCGTGGAAGCGCTCGGCGAGGCCGTTTTCGGGTCGACCAGCCGTTCGTACGAGTACTTGACGTCGGCGGCGACGACCTCGCGGCCGTTGTGGAACTTCACGCCCTGATGCAGTTTGAATGTGTAGGTCAGACCGTCTTCGGACACGTCCCAGGAATCGGCCAGTTCCGGCGCGATCGAGAGATCCGGCTGGACCTTCGTCAGACGGCTGTAGATGTGCTCGACGACGTGCCAGATCGCGGTCAGACTTTGCAGGTGCGGATCGAGTCCGCCCGGATCGGACTGCATCCCGAACTTCAGCGTGCCGCCCGGCTTCGGCGTTGCATCCTGGGCACGACCGAAGCGGACGCCGGTCCTGCTTGCCGGCGCCGCCGCCGCCAATCGCGGCCCGGCCACCGCCACTCCGACGCCGAGCCCCGCCGCACGCAGCATCGCCTGCCGCCGCGTCAGGTTGCCCTGCAAAAACTCGCGGAACAACGTCTCGAACTGATCCCGTCCGGCCATCGGTTCCTCCACGTCACGACATTCGGGTTCGACGTCGGTCGCGGCCATCGACCACGGACCGTCGCGTCCCGAACCCACGCCCGCCATCATTGAAGTTGCGCGATTATAGCGCGCGCGGCCGATTCCTCGCGCGATTGCGGCCGGCGATCGCCTTGAGGCAGATGTACCCCTAGCCGATTGCCTCGACCGGGCATCCCGGAAGCAGGTGCACGACGCTCAGTCGCTTGGGCGACCGTTCGTCTTCGGTCATCACCGCGATCACCGCCGGAGTCCCTTCCTGATCCCACACCAGCGCCCAGGTCTGCTCGAACGGCATCCGTGCCAAATCGCCCGGCACGACCGGATCGAGCCAGAGGTAGCCATCGAGCTTCGCCCGATCGAGTGGTGCCAGGTGGACCCAGCCGCCGCCCCAAACCGGCAACTTGTCCTCCCGCAGCTTCTCCGGTGCCAACCGCCGCCGGAACGCGGCGTGCGGATCGACGACCGGCGGCTCGGTCGACTCCCACGACGGCTTCTGCACCGCCTGCACGTGGACGTCGCGGCCCGCGCCCAGCGGGTAGCGCGCCCGCCAGTGCAGGTGCCCGTACAGCGGTTTCTTCAGCCACGGGGCAGTGCCATCGGGCGTTACCTCACACGGCTCAACGAGCACCCACTCCACCGCGAACCCCCGCGAGCGCAGGCACGACCACACCTCCGCTCCCGCCAGCGAGTACCGACACAGCGGCTGCACCATATCCGGCTCCGCTGCCCGCCTCCGCCGCGCATCGATCAGCGGGTGCCAGCGATCCGCCGATTGGTCGCTCAGGGCGACGCGGGCGCGCAGCATCCGGCAAGCGGCCAGGGCCAGCGCCAGCGCCCGCAACGCCTCGGTCGGCGACCCCGCCGCCGCTACCGCACGCAACCGCATCGCGAACGCCTCCAGACCAAGCTCGGCGAAGCGATCGGCCTCGTCGGTCAGGGCCGATACCTCGGTCGCGGCATTCCTCCAGCCGGCGGCGACGAGTCGCGCCAGCCTCAGTTCCGTCTCCTGCAAACGGTCGCCAACACCGTGCATCACGCCCACTCGGTCCTCAGCACTCGGTCTCACGCCAGATCCGGATACGTCGGTCCGTTCGCCCACCGCAACTCGCCGACGATTCCCAGGCACCGCAATTCCGGTCCGTGGTCCCCCAAACCGGCCAGCCCAACCAATGCGTAGCCCCCCGCCCTGTCGGGCAAGATGCCGAGTGCGTGCTTCGACCAGGCAGCCGGCCAATCGAGCGGCAGCGCCCGTCCGTGCCGATCCGTCGCCGCGATCCGATCGCCCTGCGCCACCAGCGCCTCCGGTCGAAAGACGACCGCCAGTTCGGGCGCCCCGACCGGCATCGCCACCCGCTCGATCAGGCGCCGGCGGATCTCCGCCACCTCGTCCACCGCCCGCTCGACGATGCGCCGGACGTCCGCCACCGACACCGACGCACGCCGCACCCGCAGCAGCTTCAGCCGCCGCGGCGCCTCGCCCGGATAGACCCCCGCCTCGTCGACGAAGAGGCGCAGCCGCCGCGGCGGTCGCCGTTCACCGCGCAGACCGCGCGGCGTGATCTGCCGCTCGACGTAGACCTCGCCCGTCGGCAGATCGACGAGATAGGTCGATTCGATACGGAACTCGCCGTCGTCGTTCACGTCTTCGGCGACCGCCATCAACTCGAGATCGGTCAGCCGCGCGAGCTCGCGTTCGCGCCACGTCTTCCCGACCAGCTCCTCCGCCAGCGCCGGATCGAACCCGCTCGTTCCGTCGAGGTACGCGCCCAGCACCTGCCGCGTCACGCAGATGTCGGTCAACAGCGCCGCGAACCGCGCCGGGTCGCCGGCCGTTTGCCCCCCATCCGCCGCAAAGTGCCGGAGCGCCATCAGCCGGTTTCCGAGCCGGCGCAGTTTGAGCGCCCGGACGGTCTCGGCGGCACTCGTCAGCAACGCCACCTGCTCCCGGCCCAACGCGCCGGCACCGCCCGCCGCGATCTCGTCGAGCAGACGGTCGACCAGGATCAGACCGGCCCGTCGTTGCTCCAGCTTCAACGCCTCGGCACGCTGCTTCGACACGCCCTCGCGCCGCTTCCGTCCCGCCGGTGCCACCTGCGGAATCTCGGCTTGGGCAACGATCCTGAAATGTTTCGGCTGCTCCAGGAGCGCGACGCAGACGGCGACGACGTGCTTGCAATGCCGCTTGCGACGGTGGGCAGGACAGGTGCAAATCACCTTCACCTCGCCGTCGAAGGAGATCGTCACCTGGTAGTCGGTCGAACCGCTCACCACCGCCCGCGCGACCAGCCCGGTGACGGTCCCGTCCTTGATCATGCCCTGCCGCAGGTAGTCGCGACCGGCACCGTAGGCGGTGTCGCCCGCCAACTCCCGCAGCCGCTCCCCAAGGGCGAGCAGCGCCTGGTACCGCGACGGATCAAAGGCGGCCGCCATCGACCGACTCCCCCTTCAGTGCCCGCTCGACCGCCTCCACCAAGCGGTTCGGCGTCGCCGCGAACGTCGGCACGTCGAGCGCCGCCACGTCGCGCGCCAGCGCGTGGTCGAACGAGGCAACGCCGCCGTCGTTGAGCGCCAGCACGCAGAGCACGCGCACCCGATCCTCCCGCAACGCCGCCAACCCGCGCAGCAGCGACGCCCGGTCGCCGCCCTCGTGGAGATCGGTGATCAGGATCAACAGCGTCCGTTCCGGTTGCTCGATCAACCCGCTCGCGTAGGCGACGGCGCGCGCGATGTCGGTGCCGCCGCCGAGTTGGACGCCGAACAGCAACTCGACCGGATCGGAGAGTTGGTCGCTGACGTCCGCCACGTTCGTGTCGAACAGCACCAGCCGTGTGTCGAGTGCGGGCAATGCCGCAAAGACGGCGGCGAAAACGGCGCTGTAGACGACCGATTCTCCCATCGACCCGCTCTGATCGACGAGCACGACGATCCGCCATTCGTGGAATCGCCGCTGATTGGCGTAGAAGTAGATCCGCTCGGGAACGATCTTCCCGAGCGACGGTTCGTAGTGACGCAGCCCCTCCCGCACCGTCCGCCTGACGTCGAGATTCCGGGCGACTTTCATCGGCGCGTGCCGGTTCCGCTGCAACGCGCCCAGCACCGTTTGCCGGATCTGCATCTCCAGCCGCTGCCGCAGATCCTCCACGATCTCCGCGACGACCTGACGCGCCGTCCGCCGCGTCTCCTCCGGCATCAGACTCTTGAAACCCAGGATCGTCGCCGCCAGCGCCACGTCCTTCTCCAGCGTCGCCAGCGTCTCCGGTTCGAGCAGCAGTTGCCGCAACCCCCGCCGCTCGATCGCCTCCTTCTCCATGAACGCGACGACGTCCCGCGGGAAATACCGCCGGATGTCGCCCAACCACGTCGGCACGTACGGCGCGCTCGCACCCAGCCCGCCCGACCGCTCCTCCGGCTGCCCATAGAGAAAGTCCAGTGCCCGATCGATCCGCGCCAACCGGGCATCCGCGCCCACGGCACCGTCCGCCGCCGCAAACGCCGACGACGCGCCCCCGCCCGCCTCCGGCCCCACGATCAACCGCCAGCGGAGAAGCGCCGCTTCGGCCCGCTGATCTCGATCAATACCAGCGGCATTATGGGATGCTGACTGCTCCGTCATCGCTCCGGTCTCAGCCCCCTTCAGGGGGCTTGGTCGGTTGAGCGCCGGGTGCCCTCTGGGCGCTTCAGCCCCGCGCCTGGGCGACCCCGCGTCGACGCGAATAGCGCGCCGACGCAGCCCTCAGCCAATGCCATACCGTTCCCTCCACTCCGCCAACGTCGTCGCGACGGCAGTATCGGCCTCGACCAGCAACGCCCGTTCCAACTCGGAAAGGTCAAGAGTCACGGACCTGGCACCTTGGACCCCGAGCACCGCGCCCAGCGTCTCCGCCAGATACCTCCGCTCTGCCGGGCGCAGACCGCCAAGCGTCCGGCGCAGTGCCGGCAACAGCGGAATCAGCGCCTCGACCTCCAATCCGAGCAAGAACTCCGTGACCGCCCCCAGCAGCGATCGGTTGCGGATCAGCGTGCTTCGGTGCAGCGAAAAGATCCCCGCCACGAGCCGGGCATTGGCGGCCGGATCGCTCCCGGAGAACCAGATCCGCAAACGACGCGCCAGTTCGCCGTCCGGCAATCGCCCCTCCACCTCCAGGAGTGTCAGCGCGATGCCACGCACTCCGGGGTGGCATTGCTCCAACGCCGCCACCGCCTCGATCGCTTCCCAGAAGACCTCCGGTGCGACCGTCGGGCTTCCCTTGCGCACCAGCTCGGCCAGCGGGGTCAACGTCTGCTCGACCTCATCCGCCGCCTCGTCGGCGCAGTTCGTCGCCTGCGGCAGGTGGACCATTGCGCGGACGAACAACCGCTCCGCCAGATCGCCGAGCTGGCCCTCCGGCAACCGGCGAGCCGCGCCGTAGGCAAGCAGCCCATCGAGGTGAAACACCGCCCGCGCCAGTGCCGGGAAACTGCCGCTGTCGGCGGCCAGCGCCTCGCACCGCGCGAGCGCCGCCGGAAATGGTTCGGGCAGTTCGCACAGGGCCAGCTGCAACAGAACGGCGGTCCCCTCGTCGATCCGCGTCACCTCGCCGAGGCGACGCCGGAGCAAGCGCACGCAGACCTCGGCCAGGGTGCTACCCCAGGCGTTCCGTTCCACCAATCCGGCGTCCGTCGCGGGCGTCCAGCAGAGTTCCCATTTTTCGAGCGCGCGCCCCAATCCGGCCAGCGGCCCCCCCTGCGCCGCCCGCCCGCCACCGCCGATCCCGCTTTGCAGCTCGCGTCCGAACGGGACGTCGGCGGCGGTCAGCCGGTGCAGGAACACCGATTGCGCCGCCTCGTGCGGCACCGGGAGGTGGACAAGCACCTGACGTGGCGCGTCGACGACCGGCAGGTCCAGTTGGTGCGCGGTCAGGTAAAACTCGTTTTGGAGCGGCGTTCGCCCGGCGAACGGCGTCACCCGGCCCAGGTCTTCGCCGATCAAGACCTCGCGCAGCGCCTCGGTCACCACGGCCGTTTGCCCCTGACCGAAGCAGGCGACTGCCGCGTCCGTCACCTCGTCCACACCCGGCGCCTGCTTGCCGCGGAGCCCGGCCAGTACCGCGGCCAACTCGTTCGCGTCGATCTCCTGTGCCAGGGAGGCGATCTGCCCCCGCCGCCGCAACCGTTGCGCGACCGCGACCAATGCATCGCGGCTCGCCGCACCGTAGTCACCGCCGCACTGCCAGACCTGCTGGTAGTACCAGGGCGCCCGATTCCCTGCCCCGTATCCGAGTTGCTCGCTCAACCGAGGGTAGCTGTACGGCACCAACGCCACCTCGGTCTCCACGCCCGCACCGAGTTCGGGCACATCCGCGCCGGCGGCGAACCATTCGGCGATCGGACCGGCATGCGCCGCCCCGCAGACCAGCACGATCTCCTCGGCCGCGATGCCGGACCCCGCCACGGCACCGGCAACCCCGGCCATGTGCCGCTCCCGCAGATCGTCGCGCCCCAGATTCCGCGCCGTGTCGCCAAGGGCACGGGCCACGGCGCCGTATTCGCCGAAGGCGCCCAAAAAGGAATCCAACGGCACCCCGCCACACGCCTGCTCGAACGCCGCCTCCCAGAACGCGTCGAACGTATCGAATCCCGCTGCCTGGGCCAGGCGCCCGGTGAACGCGGCGTAGTCGTCCCTCGCCGCCGTCGTGTCATCGGTTGGAGGGAGCGTTGCGTCGCCATCGTCCGGCGAATCCGGCCAGCCGAGGGTGACACCGGCAGGCACGTCACAAAAGCGGAGCACGGCACCGACCGCGTCCCCGGCTTTCAGCGCCGCGTACTCGGGAGAGTATTGACAAAAGGGATAGAAGACGGAGCGACTGTTCGCGCGATCGCCCGCCATTCCGCCCAGATCGGCCGGATAGGCGTAGATGGCCACCGGCGGCACGGTCGCCCCGTCCAGGACGTAGGGGATCAACCGGTCGGCGTCGGCCGGTCCCTCGATCAACACCGCACGCGGTCGCCGCTCCCGGATCAGCCGGTCGATCTGCAACGCCGCCGCGGGCGAATGGTGGCGAATCGGGAAGATCAGCACAGGCTCACCCTATCCCCGCCGTGTTCCCTCGGGCCCGCCACGCCGCGCGGCCCGGCCCCATTGTCGCGTAGAACATCCGTTCGGTCAACACCCATCCCGCACCAGCCAATGGTAACCCGCGCTGCCTGCCTCCCCGGCACGCTTCCTGCGGTCCGCCCGGCGTCGGCCGTCGCCGGAAAGGAGCCGTCGGTGTCCAACAGTACCAAACCGCGAGACGGTACCCGCGAGCGGGCAACCTACTTGACCCTGATCGGCATCTTTTGGGCCCTCTTCCTCGCGTTTCTGCCCCGCCGGGGCGAGCGCCGGCCGCTTGAACTCGGCTCCCTCGATCTCGCCATGCTCGGGTTTGCCACCTTCCGCCTCGCGCGGCTCACCGCCGACGACCGCGTCACCCAACCGCTGCGCGAACCCTTCACCGAGACCGAACCCGACGCCAGCGGCGTCGGCGAAAACACCGTGGCCGAGGGCAGCGGTGTCCGCAAGGCGATTGGCGAACTCATCTCGTGCCCAACCTGTGTCGGCACCTGGGCTGCCGCCTTCCTGGTCTATGGTCTGCGCGTCGCCCCCGGTCCCACCCGCTTCTTCCTCGCCATCATGGCCACCGCCGGTCTCGCCGAGTCCGTCGACTCCCTCGTCGAGAACTTCCGGTGGACCGCCCGCATGGCGCGGAAGGCGTCCGGGTAGGTCTTCATCGCTCGCGCAAAATCTTCCCACCGACGACCGCGCCAGCGCCAGGCATGGCGGCCACCGACAACCTCCGGTAATCTACGAGACAGACCAAACTCGGAAATAAAGGAGGTCTGTCGATGACGTTTTCGAACACGAAAGTCGCCAAGACGGGTCGCGCGGACCCGGCTAGCGTCGATTCTCCATTGAGCGATACGCCGAGTCTATCGCCGTACCAGCCGGCAACCCCGCTCGGGCGCCGACTGATGGAATTGCACGAAGAGATCGTTGCTTCCGGTCAGCCTCTCATCGATTCCTGGGAGGAGCTTGAACGCGAGATCGCCGAGCGGCGCGGCGGTCACTTCGATCGCGAATGACCCGAACCTACGTCGATGCGGGTGTCCTGATCGCGGCAGCTACCGGTCGGGATCCCATGCTCCAGCGTGCCGCCCTCGCCGTGCTCGGCAAAGCTGGACGCGACTTTGTATCGAGCGCGTTCGTGCGTTTGGAAGTCATGCCAAAGGCGGTCTACCAGCGGCGTGCGAAGGAGGTCGCCTTCTATCAAACGTTCTTCGCTGCCGTCGCGGGGTGGGCGGAACCCGTCGACCCGCTGATCGCTGACGCCCAAGCTCAAGCCGAGCGTTCCGGACTGAGCGCACTCGATGCCCTTCACGTTGCCGCTGCGATTGCGTTGAATGCCGACGAGTTGGTTACCACCGAGCGGCTTGGAACTCCGATCCACCGCGTCACGGGGGTCAAAGTCGTGACGATTCAGCCCACGACGACACCCGTCTCCTGAGCGATCCGACCTGATCGGCCTGTCACCGCTCCCCGTCTTGTTCCCGATACGCCCGCTCCAGTCCCTCCCGCGCCCGTGGAATCTCCGCCCCGAGTTGGTCGAGCGCCTTGCGCAGCGCCGCCCGCGTCTCGGGGTTCGTCGCCGCTGCCTGGAGATTGGGGTAGATCGAGCGCGTCAGGAGCCCGCGCACCTCGCGGATGAACGCGGTCAGATCCCGGCACGTGGCGTCGTCGAACTCCAGACGGTGCTGCGCGAAGGTCTCGGCGAACGCGAACGTCGCGTCGCCGACCTCTTTCCACGGTTCCCACCGCAGCGCCTCGGCCGACAATTCGGGCGGTAAGACGAACGGTTCGCCGGGCAACAGCACCGGGTTCGTCACCGAGACGAACGTCGTTTCCAATTTCGTCAACCGCCGGTAGAGTTCGCCGATCGCCTCGGCCCGCCGCGCCGCGCCCCTCGCATCCTCGACCGACCGCTGCCGCGCCGCGATCGCGGCGATCGCCGCCCCGATCGCCTCCCGCAGCCGACCCAATTCGGCGTCGTGGTGCGAGCGCAGATCGCGCAGCGCCTGTTCCAACGCCTGCGTCGTCTGCCCGTCCACCTCGGCATAGCGCTCGCGCAGGCGAACGATCTGCGATTCCTGCTCGTGTGCCGACGTCCGCAGCGTTTCGCGCAACCGCCCCAACTCCGTCTCGACGTCGCCGATCACCCGTTGCGACTCGGCGCGCAACCGTTCCACCTCGGCCTCGTAGCGGGCTTCGAGCGCAACCCGCAACGGGTCGAGATTCGTCCCGCCCGGCTCGAGCGCCATCGGCGACGAACCGCCCTTGCGGAGTTCCCGCGGGACATACACCGCCGCCCCGGCGATCATCGCGCCGATGATCAAGAGCAAAAAGACGATCAGCACGTCCATCGACCAGTCACCGTCCCATCGCGATTGTCGGACTCCTTCCCGACACAAGATACCCCAGGCGCGCCCGCACCGCACCGGAACCACCGATCCCCGTACCATTCCCGGCACGGCAGCCCACGCCGCGGAAACGTCGGGTCCGAAGTAGGCGTTGTGGAGACGGGAACGACCGTGACGACGATCGGAGGATTTTGCATGACAAAACGATTGGCCTGGATTGCGCTCACCCTGGCGTTGCTTGTGGTGCCCCTGGCCGCCTCCGCGTCTGCGACCACCCAGGGCGACGGCACGGACGTCGATTCGACGCCCCCGGCGACCGTTGACCAACCCGTCACCGGCGAGACCCTTCTCCCCAAATACCGGATCCTGTCGTACTACGGTTTCCCCGGCAACCAATACATGGGCATCCTCGGCAAATACTCCAAGTCGGATCTCCGGAAGAAACTCGTCAAGCAGGCCAGGGCCTACGAAGCGGCCGATCCCGACCGACCCGTCAAGCTCGCCTTCGAGATCATGGCCTCCGTCGCCCAACGCGACCCCCAGGACGACGGGTCGTACCTCACCTACACCGATCCCGCCCTGATCCAGGAGTACGCCGACTACACCGCCGCCAACGACATGCTCCTCATCCTCGACGTCCAATTCGGCCGCACCACCGTCCAGCAGGAGATCACCAAGGTCCGCGACTGGCTGAAACTCCCGCACGTCATCCTCGCCCTCGACGCCGAATTCGCGGTCAAGGACGGCGAGGTCCCCGGGGTCGATCTCGGCAGTCTCGACGCCAAAGACGTCCGCTACGCCCAGCGCCAGATGGTCGAGATCGCCCAGGAAGCCGGCATCCCGCCGAAGGTCCTCATCTTGCACCAGTTCAGCATCTACTCGGTGACCAACAAGGAGAAGATCAAACCGATGGCCGGCGTCCTCTTCGTCCTCGAAGTCGACGGGTTCGGCACCCCCGACGAGAAACGCCTCACCTACTCCGTGATGACCAAGAACCCGATCCAGTACTACGGATTCAAACTCTGGTACAGCGGCGAAGACGACCCCCTGATGAGCCCCGACGACGTCCTCGCCCTCAACCCGATCCCCGACATCGTCATCTACCAGTGACGAGGCGTGTGGGGTGAGGAAGGATGGCAGAAGGCGTAAGGCGGGACCGACCGCGTTTGAGCCGCATTCCGCGATGCGATGCTTGATCGAGTACGATTCGGACGCGGAAGAAGCTGTCTCGCGAGGGCGGGGGGTAACCGGACCATGACCGTGACTCGACAGATGACCGCGGTGGACTTCGCTCGCCTGGGCACGCGCGCGGAACGCTTCGAGCTGATTCGAGGGGAGTTGCGGGAGATGTCGCCGGTCGGAAGCGAGCACGGGCGAGTGCTGGTCCGGTGCGCCCTGTACTTCGGATCGTTTGTGCTCGACAACGGTCTCGGCGAGTTGTACGGTGGCGATCCCGGCGTCATCCTCGAACACGATCCCGCTACGGTTCGGGCACCCGACCTCGCCTTCGTCAGTGCGGAGCGGCTCCCGCTTCCACCGACCGAAAGCTCGTTCATGGATCTCATTCCCGATGCGATCATCGAGATCGCTTCGCCATTCGACAGTTCCCGAGCTTTGGACGAGAAGATCGCAGACTTTCTTTCGCGCGGAACCCGCGTCGCGCTCACATTCAACCCTCGCCCGCGCACGGTGTCAATCTTTCGCCTGGGACATCCACCGATAACCCTAAGCGAATCGGACGACCTCGTCATCGAAGATGTCTTCCCCGGTTTCCGCATCCGCGTCCGGAAATTCTTCGAGTAGGCACACCAAACGACCCGGTCAATTCCATTCCACCCAATCCTTGAACCCCCGGTGCTAAACTCGCGCCATCGGGTCCGACCGTCCCGTCGCCACGGGCGAACCCCGGCGGCCGGTGCTGCTTCCACCGAAGGAGATTCTCAAGATGTCCGCCACGGTCGACGCGCCCGCACAGAGGACCAGGGGTATGGGGAACGGGCGGTACGACCCCGCGGCCCGCGAGGCGCAGGCAGCGCAGGAAACCGCGCGGGTACTCGAAGCCGAGCTGAGTGCGCGCCTCGCCGGCGAGGTTCGGTTCGACCATACCTCGCGGATGCTCTACTCCACCGACGCTTCCAACTACCAGATCGAACCCGTCGGCGTCGTCATCCCCAGGTCGCTCGACGACGCCCACGCCGCCGTCGAACTCGCCTCCAGTCACGGCGTGCCGATCCTGCCGCGGGGCGGCGGCTCGTCGCTCGCCGGCCAGTGCGTCGGCGCCGCCCTCGTCATCGACTTTTCGAAATACCTCTCACGGGTGCTTGACCTCGACGTCGAAGCGCGTCGCGTGACGGTCGAACCGGGGATCAATCTCGATCTCCTCAACAAGAACCTCAAACCGAACGGGCTGATGTTCGGCCCGGACCCGTCGTCGAGCAACCGTGCGACCGTCGGCGGCGTCGTCGGCAACAACTCGGCCGGCGCCCATTCGATCCTCTATGGGATGACGGCGGACCACGTCGTCGGCGTCCGCGTCGCCCTGCCGGAAGGCGGCACCGTCGAACTCGGACCGGGCACGGACGAGGAGTTCGCGGCGCTCGCCGCCGCCGAGGATCCGCGGGGACGACTCCTCCGCGCGTTACTCGACTTCCGCGAGCGGCACCGCGACCTGATCGCCCGCGACTTTCCACCCCACTGGCGACGCGCCACCGGCTACTCCCTCGATCAATTCCTCAAACCCGACGGCGAGTTCAATCCCGCCCGGCTGGTCGTCTCGTCAGAGGGCACGCTCGCGACGACGCTTCAGGTGACGCTCAACCTCGTGCCCACGCCGAAGCTGACCGGACTGGTCCTCCTTCAGTTCGACGAGCTCGTCGCGGCGATGGCCGCGACGCCGATCATCCTCGAAGTCGACCCCTCGGCGATCGAATTGATGGACCGGATGCTGATCGACCTCACCCGGTCGCAACCCGGCTACGCCAGCCAGATCGCCTTCATCCACGGCGACCCGGCCGGCATCCTCGCCGTCGAGTTCTACGGCGAGAGCGAGGACGAGATCGCCGCCAAGTGCGACCGGTTGGAAGCCCACCTCACCCAGCGCGGCGTCCGCCTCAGCACCGACCCGCTCCGCGTCCTCGATGCCAAACGCCAGGCCGATGTCTGGTCGGTCCGCAAGGCCGGTCTCGGACTCCTCATGAGTGTCCGCGGCGACGCCAAACCGATCCCGGTGATCGAAGACGTCGCGGTTCCCGTCGGACACCTCGCCGAGTACGTCGGTGCCGTCGAAAACCTCGTCGCCTCCCACGGGACGACCGCCGCCTACTACGCCCATGCCTCCGCCGGTTGCCTCCACATCCGGCCCCTGATCAACCTCAAGGAGCTCAACGGCGTCGAGGCGATGAAGGAGGTGGCTGGCGCTGCCGCCGAACTGGCGCACCGCTTCGGCGGCGTCATGAGCGGCGAACACGGCGACGGTCTCCAACGGTCCGAGTTGAACCGGTTGATCTTCGGCCCCGAGCTCTACCAGGCGATGCGGGAATTCAAGGCGATCTTCGACCCGCGCGGTCTGATGAACCCCGGCAAGAAGGTCGACGCGCCGCCGATGACCGAGCACCTGCGCTACGGCCCCACCTATCAGCCGTTCGAGATCAAGACCCACCTCGATTTTTCCAGCGAAGGCGGCTTCATGCGTGCCGTCGAGATGTGCAACGGTGCGGCCGTTTGCCGCAAGCTGAAGGCCGGCACCATGTGCCCCTCCTACATGGCGACCAGGGACGAAGCCGACACCACCCGCGCCCGCGCCAACGCCCTCCGCAACGCCCTGGCCGGTCGCGGCGGATTCGACCGCTCGGATTTCACCTCGAAAGCGACGTACGGGGTGATGGACCTCTGCCTCTCCTGCAAGGCCTGCAAAACCGAGTGCCCGTCGAGCGTCGATATGGCCAAACTGAAAACGGAGTTTCTCGCCCAATACCATGACGCCCACGGGACGCCACTCCGCGCCCGCGTCTTCGGCCACATCCACATGCTGTCGAAACTGACGGCGCCGATCGCCCCCGTCGCCAACCTCGCGTTGCGCACGCCTCTGGCGCGACCGGCCCTGCGGGCGCTCGGCGTCCACCCGGAGCGGAAACTCTCGCCCTTTACCCGTCGCACCTTCGTCGCGCGCTGGCGCCGCCACCTCCAGCACCAGCCCCCGGGCAGGGCGACGCGCGGCAAGATCGTCTACTTCCACGACACCTTCACCACCTACAACTATCCGCGGGTCGGTCTGGCCGCCGTCAAACTGCTCGAAGCGGCCGGATTTGACGTCATCGTCGAAGAGCGCCGCGCCTGCTGCGGCCGCCCCATGCTCTCGAAGGGTCTCGTCGGCGACGCGCGCAAGGTGGCGCGCAAAAACGTGCTGGTTCTCGCGCCGCACGCCCGCGCCGGCATCCCGATCGTCGGCACCGAACCGAGTTGCATCCTCACCCTCCGCGACGAGTACCGCGATCTCCTGCCCAACGATCCCGAAGTTGAGGCCGTCGCCAATCAGGCGTTCATGATCGACGAGTACCTGGCGATGTTGGCCGCCGAAGACGACCTCGGGATCACCTGGAAGCACGGCGCCGGCCCCCAGGTCCTCTACCACGGGCACTGCCACCAGAAGGCGCTGATCGGCGTCGGACCTTCCCTGGCGCTGCTGAAGGCGGCCGGTTGTGTCCCGACCGAGAGCGGCGCCGGTTGCTGCGGCATGGCCGGCTCCTTCGGCTACGAAACCGAGCACTACGACGTCTCCCGCAAGATCGGCGAGGAGCGCCTCTTCCCGGCCGTCAACGCCGCCTCCGAAGAGACGGTCATCGCCGTCGCCGGCGTCTCCTGCCGCCAGCAAATCGAGCACTTCACGGGTCGCAAAACCCGCCACATCGCCGAAGTCCTCGCCGGCCGCGTCGCCCCCGGCCACGTCTGGCAGCCGCCGGCCACGCCGGAGCCGGAACTCGTGGACGTCGAGCCGACGCCGGAGGTCGTGGCGCACGAAGAGAACGTCGGAGCGGGACCGGCGTAGGATGCGACGACCCTGCCAAGGAAGGATCGCGAAATGTCATCGGTTGCAACGCTGGACGCCAGTCACCTTCCGGATCTGCGCCGAATCGCGGAGGAGGTACGCGAGAGCCGGGCCCCGGTCGTGCTCCGCCTCGACGGCCGCGATGTTGCCATCATCACCCCAGTGCTCCCGGCCGACTCCGGAAAAGTTGGCGTGCTGACGACGGGTGAGTTCGAAACGTTGATGTCGGCAGCGGGTGGTTGGAAAGACATCGTCGACGTGGAGGCGCTAAAGGATGAGCTTCGCCAGTCACGAGGACAGGCGAAGCGATCGTGGGAAACGTGAAATACCTGCTCGACGCCGACTGGGTGATCGACTTTCTGGCGGGTCGGTCGGAGGCCGTCAGCCTGATCGCGGCGCTTGCTCCAGAGGGAATCGCGGTCAGTTCGATCACCCTCAGCGAGGTGATCCACGGCGTCATCGGTAGCCGAGACCCTCAATCGGCCGCCCTGGTTCTTCAGCGCTTCCTGACCGCTACCCCTGTTCTCGACTTCACGAAAACAACGGCGGAACGAGCGGCCGCTATCCGAATTGACTTACGACGAAACAAGCGGCAAATCCACGAGCGGGCGCTGGACATCCTGGCCGCCGCGACGGCGATGGAACACGATCTCGTGATGGTGACGCGCAACCTCGACCACTTCCAAGACATTACCGGACTGCGGCTCTACCGAGGCTCCTCGGTATAGGGTAAAAGCTGTTGGCGCCGGCCCTGGCAGGCTACGAAAGCATCTCCCGCCCCGCCTTGTAGAACGACGGCCACAACCCGCCACGACGCGGTTTGGCGACCGTCTCCAGATACTCCTTGAAGACACCGAGGTCGTCCCGGTTCTCTTTGGCGATCGCCCCGAGCAGACTGGTCAGGCCGTCTTCGACCGTCGGGCTGCCGCCGCCGAAAAACGAAGCCATCAACGCGCCGTTGGTGACGGTCGAGATCAACTCCGCCGTGCTGAGGATCGTCGTCGGCGACTTGACTTTGGCCGTCCCGTCGAGCGTTTGACCACCGCGCAACTCGGCAAACACCGTCGCCAGGAGCCGGATTAGGTCGCCGGGCAGATCGATCTCCCCGGGTGCCCCGAGTTGCCGCAGCGTCTCGCGGCTCCGGCGCTCGACGATCGCCGCCTCCTGCTCGAGGTCGGAGATCACCGGGATCGTGACGAAGTTGAACCGGCGTTTGAGGGCGGCGCTCATCTCGTTGACGCCGCGGTCGCGCGAGTTCGCCGTCGCGATCACCGCGAATCCCCGCCGCGCCTCGACCGTCTCCGCCAGCTCGGGAATCACGACCTGCTGCTCGGAGAGGATCGAGATCAGCGCGTCCTGAACCTCGGCACTGCAGCGCGTCAGTTCCTCGAACCGCACCGCCTGACCCCGCTGCATCCCGCGTAAGATCGGGCTCTCCACCAGCGCCCGCCGCGTCGGTCCTTCGGCGATCAGGAGCGCGTAATTCCACCCGTACTTGATCTGCTCCTCGGTCGTCCCCGCCGTGCCCTGGATCGTCAACCCCGACGTACCGGAAATCGCCGCCGCCAGATGCTCGGAAACCCAGCTCTTCGCGGTTCCAGGTTCGCCTGCCAGCAGCAGCGCCCGATCCGACGCCAGCGTCGCGATCGCCACCTGGACGAGCCGCCGGTCGCCGACGAACTTCGGCGTGATCGCAACCTTCTCGCCGTCCGGCCCGGCGACCGGTAGGTCGGTCCCGAGAATGAACGTCTCGACCATCCGCGGTGAGAGGTGCCAACCGGGCGGGCGCGGGAACCGGTCTTGCGCCTCAAGGGCGGCCAGTTCCGAAGCGCAGCGCGTCTCGGCCGCCTCGCGAATGATCGCCGTCTGCAGTTCCACTCCCCGCCGCCTCCCGTCCCCTTCGCCCGGATCCAACCCGCGCCATTGTCGAATAGAACACGTGTTCGTGCAAGTCGGACCGTTCGAACGCCGGTGGGTTTACTCCCCGACCACAGCCGGGACGATGACGTTCTCGATCACGGGCCGGTGGATGGTGACCGGTGGGGCCGTCTCGAACCCGGCGACGACCACCGCGATCAGGTCGAGCGCGGGCACGACGTAGAGATACTGGCCGCCGAACCCCAGCCCGAAGAACGATGGCATCCCGGCGACGTCGGCCACCCACCATTGATACCCGTAGGCCGCGTAGCCGGTGGAATCTCCCGTGGACTGGTAACTCGTCGCTGCCTTGACGTAGTCGGCCGGCACCACCTGCCTGCCGTCCCATTGCCCACCGTTTAAGTACAGGTAACCGAGCTTCGCCAGTTCGCGCGCCGTCAGTTCCAGACCGAAACCGCCGACGGTCTCGTGCTGCGGCGAGCGCTGCCAGGTGGGCCGGGCGATGCCGAGCGGGTCGAAGAGTTTCTCCTGCGCGTAGTCGGCCGTGTCTTGTTCGGTCACCGTCGTCAGGATGACCGACAGCAAATGCGAACCACCCGTGTTGTAGGCGTAGAACGTGCCGGGTTCGTAGGCGATCGGCAGACTGAGCGTCAGCGCGGACCAGTTCTTGCTCGCGATCAGGCGCTGATAGTCGGTGCCGATGTCCCACTGCCACCCGCTCGTCATCGTCAGCAGGTGGCGAATCGTAATATTGGGCGTCCCAGGATCCGCCTTCGACGGGATACGGTCCGGAATCGACTCGCCGATCGTCTGGTCCAGACTCTCCAGCTTCCCGTCCGCCAGCGCGATCCCGATCAACGTCCCGACGAAACTCTTGGTGATCGACCGGATCTTGACCGGATCGTTCCGCCCGTACGCGCTGCCGAAGTACCGTTCGAAGACGACGTAGCCGTGCCGGATCACCAGCAATCCGGTCACATCCGGCATCTCACTCGCCACGATCTGCCCCGCCTGTTCGAGCAGGGCCGGGTCCATCCCCTGTCGCTCCGGTCGCGACCGGCTCCACTGCTTGGTCGGCCAATACGGACGCTCCGCCTCGCCCTCTTGAGCCGAAGTATGACCGGCCAGCACTGCCGCGAGTGGCAACGAAACGAATGCGCGGCGCGAGAGTGTCATGCGACAAACCTCCTCAACGACTCGGGGTGAGTATGCAAGGCGGTCCAGGGTACGCGTCAAGGACAAGTGCGCCCGCGATCGATCCTGGCCGACCCAACAAACCGGACGCCGGCGGAGATCTCCGCCGGCGTCCGGTTTCGCATTCACGCAGCGGTCGAGAACGCTACTCCGTTTCGAGCACCGCCCGCAGCACCGTGCGTTTGTTGTACTCCTGGGCGTTTCCGTCCCACTCGCCGCCACAGGTGATCAGCGTCAGGCTCGGCTTCTTGGTCTTGCCGACAAGCTTGGCGACGTCCGCGTTTGCGATGTCGATCTGCTTAACCCACTGCACCCTGTAGCGATAGACGACGCCGTTCTCGCCGGTCACCTCGATGATGGCGTCCGGCTTGACGTCGGCGAGGTGGAAGAAGACGCCTTCGGGAATCCCCCAGTAGTTGAGGTGTCCGGCCATCACCACGTTGCCCGGCACGCCGAGTTTCGCCGTGTCCTTGTACCAAGCGACCTTGTCGGCGGTCGTCGGGTCTTGGAGACCGCCGTCGACGATCTCCAGCGTCTCCGTCTTCGCGTCGATCCCGACCGACGCGATGCGGAGCGAGACCGGCTTCGTCGCGAAGCCGACCGGCGGGGTCAGGCGGCTGTCGAAGAACCACGGCCAGCCGTTCTGCACGGGAGCCGGATCACCGGCCGGGCTGACGGGCGCATCGTGCGCGGTCGGATCGGTCGCGGCACCGGGAGCGACACCGGTGTTGGGGAACTTCTTCGGCGGCTTCGGCTTGGTTTTGACACCGCAGTTGTAGACCGTGACCGTCGTCTCCTCACCGGCGCCGACGACGAGATAACCGTTCTTGTCGGTGTGATCGGCGACGGCATAGCACCAGGTACCGCCGATCTCGTCGATCTGGTAGGTGCCCGCTTGCAAGCCGTACCACGAGAGGTAGCCGCTGCCGTCGGTCGTGCCCTGGGCAACCTCGACCCAATCGCTGCCATTCCAGACCGTGAGGGAGAAGCCGGCGCCGCCCTCGTAGATCTGGCAATCGTCGGAGGAGACGAAGACCGTGCCCTGGCAATACTCCTTGACGATCGTCACGGTCCCGCCCGGAACCTCGGGCACGTTGTACCAGTAGCAGGTGACGTGGTCGCCGGGCGCGACGTCGATCC
>DATBFX010000600.1:0-3614 GCA_036558305.1 Thermomicrobiales bacterium
GCCTTGCCGCCTCGCCGCCTTGCCGCCTAATGGAGGAGTTATGGCCGGCATCGACGCCATGCCGCCGCTGCAATCGGGGCGTTTTCTGGTCGAGATCGGCAGCGAGGTCGTGGCCAACTTCCAGGAGTGTACGGGCCTGACCGTCGAGGTCGAGGTCCAGGAGTACGTCGAGGGCGGCAACAACGAATACATCCACAAGCTGCCCGGGCGGATGAAGTACACCAACATCACGCTGAAACGGGGAATCAGCGACAACCCGCAGTTTGCGAGTTGGCGTCCCAAGGTCGAGGGGGGCAAAATCTCGGTCGAACCGAAGAACCTTTCGATCATCCTCTTCAACCACGCCGGGGAGACCGTCAAGACGTGGGAGGTGACCGACGCCTACCCCGTCAAGTGGACCGGACCCGACATGCGCGCCAGCTCGATGGACGTGGCCATCGAGACGTTGGAGTTGGCGCATCGCGGATGGCGTGAACGATGAACCCCTCGCCGCTCCGCCCCATCGCCGTCTCCCGCCCGCTGCCGCCGCCCCGGCCGCTTCGCCTGGGGCTGGGCGCGACCGAACCGGCTGCCGTGCGGCATACCGCAGACTTCGTTGCCCCGTTCGGGCCGGGGATCGTCGCGCGCATCGCCCACCGATCGCTTGATTTCGGTCGCCGTCTCGCCGTGTTCGGCGGGCATCGGGACGTCGCGTTGCCCGAGGTGTCGTTGGCGTTGCGCCATCGGGCGCGCCTGCGGCAGCGGTACGGTGCGGTCGAGCGCCGGGTCGTCCGCTGGCCGGTCTGGGCCGCGCCGCCCGCGATCGGGATCCCGGCGCGCCATCAGCACTTCCTTGGGCTTCCGGTGCTGCCGGAGGCGGCGATGCTCGCCGATGAGCCGGAATTGTTCCCGCCGTTTGCCGCCCCCGAGTTCGCGGCCGGCATCGTGGAACCGGAAGCACCGCCGCCGATCCTGCCGCGTCCTCGTCCCGAGAGAGGGGCCGTCGCCGCCGCTCGCCGCTCAGCTCTGCCGGATGCATTGGCATTGGTCGTGGCGCCGGCGTTCCTGCCGGCGTTCACCGCGCCCGCGTTTGCGTCCGGCATCACCGGACCCGACGCGCCACCGCTGATCTTGCACCGACCTCGCCCCGAGCGTGCGTCTGTTGCGGTGACCGGGCTGACGGCGATGCGAAGGCTGACCGACGCCCAGGACCATCCCGCCGCGCTGGTGAGCATCGGCGATCTGGCGGCGCGCGTCGCGGACCAGCACGCGGTACCGGAGATGTTTTCGCCGACGGACGTTTCGCGTTCGCTCGCGGCGTCTCCTCGGGTCGCAGAGGGCTTCCTTCCAGGACAGACCCTTCGGCAAGCTCAGGGCAGGCTCTTCGCGGCCGCTCAGGATGGGGGCGCTCAGGTTGACCGAGCGATTCGGGATACCGGAAGAGTGCAAGATCACTGGGGCGTACTAGACGGTACGGTGTCACGTCCTGCCCATCCCCTTCCTGTCATCCCGAGCGAAGCGAAGGACCTCTCTTCGCGCGAGCAACGGCGTGGCTCGGAGCCCTTCCGACCGAACTTCACGCTCGATCTGCTCCGTCACGTCTCGTGGCAGCCGGAGCGTCACGCGATCGGCGCCGTGTTCGGGGCGCGGAGCGCGGGCGACGCACGGGCACGACGCGAGGCACAGGGAATCGTCGGCCCCGATGCGGGTTTCTTCGGTTCGACCGGGACCCCGCAGTCCGCCGCGGCCGCATCGCCGATTGCCCGCTTCATGCGGATCGCGCCGGTCGCGACGACGCTTGCCCCGCCGATGCCGCCGAGCACCTTGGCGGCGCCCACGGTCGATTGGCCGAGCCCAATGCCGGCCGCCGTCGCTCCGTCCTCTGCCTGGTCGGGATCGACACCGGCACCGCTGCTGCCCCCGTTCGTGGCGGCGCGCATGGCCCAAGCAGCCTGGATCACGCCCGTTGCGACCCGCGTGGGCGAATCTGCTCGCCCATTGGAAGTCGCATCGGAACACCCCGCGCTCCATCTTCCGCCCCGACCTGGAATCCGCGGAGCGGGTGCCGCTTCAGCAGGAGGATTTGGACTCGGGGTTCAGCGCGTCGCTGCCGCGGTTGGCCAGACGTTTGCAAGTGCTGCATCGTTCACGGTTTCGCAGGGCGCGGCGAACGCGGGTGCCGACGTGCCTAGTCTGTCTTTGCCGCCAGCAGTGGTCCCCGGCGAACTGCCGATGGTTGTGCGCCGGTTGTCCTTCGGCAGCGAGCGGGCACGGCAGGCGCTCCTCGGCACGGTCTCGCCGGTTTGGGGCGCGCTCGGGCGTCAGGTCGTACCGACGATCCCGCCCAGTCGACCGCTCGCACCTGCCACAGCGCCGTTGCCGCTACCGGGCGGATCGATGCGAGATGTCAGCCGCTCGACGGCGTCCGTTTCGCTGCCGTCGTCGCGCTCTGCTTCGCCGCTCTTTGGTGCGTTCCCCGGTCTCCAGGCACCGCCGTCTGGTCAGGTCGTCCCTCCCGTCGTGTACCGCAGTCCGGTTGCCGATCGGGCCGAGCCGACGGAGGCGCAGCGGACCGAGGCGGCCGAAGCGATGGCGGAGAGCGTCGGGCAACCGTTGCCGCCGCTGGTGCGGCGGTCGATGGAGCACCGGTTCGGGATGGATCTCGCCGCCGTCCGCCTGCATTCCGGACCGGCGGTAATGCGCGCCGCCAATCTCGTCGGTGCACGGGCGATGGCGCGTGGGACCGACGTCTTCCTGCCCGGCGGCGTCGCCGATTCGTCGGCGACCGACGAAATCCCGCTGCTGGCGCACGAGCTGACCCACGTCGCCCAGCACCTGGGACACCGGGTGCCGTCCGCCGTACCGGCCCCGATGACGCTGGCGCGGCACGCCTCCGACGAGGAACACGCGGCCGAGCGAATCGAGCGCCAGTTCGTGCGCCGTTTCCCGAGTCTGCCCGGTCTCGGTTCGCTGCCGACGGGCGGTTTGCCGAAGCTGCCGAACCTGCCGAGCCTGCCGAACCTCGGCTCCTTGCCCGGCGGTTTGCCGAACGTGCCCAGCCTCAGTTCCTTGCCGGACTCGGCGTTGACACTCGCCCGCCCCGCGCTGAACGCGGTGCAGCAACCGCTCCAGCAAGCCGGGCAGGCGGCCGAAGGGATGCTGGGCAAGGCGGAGAATGCCATCGCATCGGTCACGGGGGCACAGCCCCCTGGCGCGGCCGCACCCAATCCGGCCCAGCTTGCCGAGCAGGTCTACCAGTTGTTGGAACGCCGCCTCATCGTCGAGCGCGAGCGCGGCGGGTATCGCCGGTAATGTGGAGGACGCACGATGGCGACGAAGGGATCGTTGGAAGCGGTTGAGGGCGAGAGCATCAAGGTCGAGTTCAAGTTCAACCCGAAGGAATACACGATCAGCAAATCGAACACCTGGAGTGCCGCCGACGCCAACCGCGGCAGCGACACGCCGCCCCTCCACTTCGGCGGCGGTCAACCGAAGCAGATGAAGCTGCAACTCTTCTTCGACACCTACGTCGAGGGGACCGACGTCCGCCGCGACTACACCGACAAACTCTTCAAGATGATGGAGATCGACCCCAAGTTGCCGGAGGGGAGCACCAACAAGACGACCGGCTCGCC
>DATBFX010000601.1:0-7340 GCA_036558305.1 Thermomicrobiales bacterium
AGGTGAGGGAGTAGACGTCGTGAGGGAGGCTGGGGACGGCCCAGGCACGTTCGATTCCCTCGGCGATGTCCTCGACGTAGGTCCAATCCAGGTAGGGGCCTTCGAGCGAATTGACGAGGATGGGCGAACCGGCGAAGTGCAGGCGGAGCATCTCGCGCAGTTGCGTCGCGCCGGCGTAGCCGGGTGTGACCCGTTCCATCGGACCGTAGACGTTGGCGGGGCGCACCGAGACGACGTCGAGTCCGTAGAGGGCGGCGTAGCGTTGGCAAACCCGCTCGCTGGTGTGTTTGGTGATGCCATAGAGTGTCGTCGCACAGGACGGCGTGTCTTCGGTCAGCACCGTCGCCCCGGGGACCTCGCCCCACACCGCGCAGGAGGAGACGTAGACCAACCGCTCGAAACCGGGGGTTTGCCGCGCCGCTTCGAGCACGTTGACGGTGCCGATCAGGTTGACCTCGATGATCCGGTCCGGTTCGCGTCGCTCGCGATCGAGGCGCGGCGTGATGACGGCAGCGTGGACGATGCGCGTCACCCGGTGCCGGTTTGCGACCTCGCGCAAGCGGTCCCCGTCGGCGACGTCTCCGTGCTCGAAAACCACCCGTGCCGTGTCTGGTCCCAAGAACGCGCGCAGGAGGTCGTCCGGTTCCATCAGGTCGTACGAGACGACGATCTCGCCGCGTCGTGCCAGGCGACGGACGATGTGACTCGGCACCCAGCCGTTCCCACCGGTCACGAGGGTCGTCATCGATTCCTCCGTTCGCAGGAGCAAGGGGCAAGTCGCACGCGACAAATCGCATGCCGCCGGACAAAGAATCGGCCCGCCGCGTCACACGGCGGGCCAGATTCATGTGCGATAGAAATGACACAAGGCGCAACACTCAACGTGCCACTTGGAACGTGCAACTCAGCGGTTACGAGCCGGGCGTGCCAGGATCTCCGGGCGTGCCTTGCGTGCCGTTTCCACCGTCCTTTTTATGGGTCCCCCCCGTGGTATGGACGTGCGTGCCCGTGTGCGAGTCGCCGGTCGAGGAGTCACCGGTCGTCGAGTGGTTCGAACTGCCGCCGGGGCTGCTGCCGCCGGTACCGGGATTGCCGTTGCCGCTGTTCGACCCGTTGACGTTGTTCGAGCTGCCCGAATTCCCCTTCTTGGTGCTCGTAGAAGTCGGGTTCCCGGTCTTGTTCGAGGTCTTGTTGCTGCCGTTGCTGCCGGCGTCGTCATCACCCGCGCCGTCGATGCCGTCCGAACCGCCGCTGCTGGCGGCTTGGGAGTGGCCGTGCTCGGGGACGCCGTCGTCACCATCGTTGGTGTCCGCCTTTTTGACCTTTGCCGCCGCCTTGGCCTTCGCCTTGGACGTTTTTGCTTTGGCGTCGGCGTCTTCGGCGACGGTCAACGACAGCCCCAGGGCGGCCAGGGTCGTCCCGGCGGCGAGGCCGCGGCGCAGCAAGCTACGCCGATTCAACTCATCGGTCGTCACGGTCGTTCCCCTTCCAGCGGAAACCGCAGCACAGACCGTAGATACTCCACGGCCCCGTAGTGCACGTTACTACGATTTGAGCCGATTCGCAAGCCGCGGCCAAGACTCTTCAGTCCCCCAACCCGCCGCCAAGAAGCATCAAGTTCGCTCGGGCAGGACCAGATGGCCGTCCGACCGGCTGAGCGAGATGACACGACGGTAGTACACTCTCCGTGTCAATCCAGGCCAGGGGTGGGGTTGCGCGCCCGGTCGATGCCGGGCGAACGGTACGGGATGCATGAACGAGCAGGTAACCTACGGCGGCCAGGCGGTAATCGAAGGGGTGATGATGCGCGGCCGGGACGCGATGGCGGTTGCCGTCCGTGCCCCGTCGGGCGAGATCCTCGTCTGGTCGGAACCGATCAGGTGCTCCCGGCTCGCCCGGCGAGTCCGACCTTTGCCCTTCGTCCGTGGTGCGATCCTGCTCGGCGACACCCTCGCCCTCGGGATGCGGGCGCTGATGTTCTCGGCCGCACTCACCGCACCGAACCGGGGCAACGAGGCGCACGAAAACGGCGACCGGCCAACTCCGGTCCGCGGGATGTCGCTCTGGTTCGCGGTCGCCGCGGCCGTCATCTTCGCGATCGTGCTCTTCTTCGTGCTGCCGTTGGTCGCGGCGGCACTGCTCGACCGCTTCATCGCTTCGGCCGTGGTCAGCAACACCGTGGAGGGCGTGATCCGGTTGGCGATCCTACTCGGGTACGTCCTGGCGATCGGCCGGATGCCGGAGATCCGGCGCGTCTTCGCCTACCACGGGGCCGAGCACAAAGCGATCCACGCCTGGGAGGCGGGCGACGATCTGACCGTCGAGCGCGTCCGCCGCTATCCGCTGGAACATCCGCGCTGCGGCACCGGGTTCTTGCTCCTGGTGATGCTCCTCTCGATCGTGGTTTTCGCCCTGCTTGGCCGTCCGGCGCTCGAGCTGCGCATCGCCTCGCGAATCCTGCTGGTGCCGCTGATCGCGGGCGTGGCCTACGAATGCCTGAAGTTCGGCGGTCGCCACGCGAACCGGTGGTTGACGCGGGTCCTTCTGACGCCCGGCATGCGCATGCAACGGGCGACGACGCGGCAACCGGATGACGCCATTCTCGAAGTCGCCATCGCGGCGCTTGTGCCGGTGCTCGCGGCCGATGGGCACGCCGTCCGCACCGAACCGCGGCTGGCAAACGCACGCCGCGTCGAAGCCGACGGTCGCCCGCTCGACGAAATCGCAGAGATCGGGGAACCGGTGCCACTGGCGGCGGATTAATCGCCGCGGGGGCGGGCCGGGTGCCCTCTGGGCGATGCCCGCCCCTACGGATGATGCGGCATCTCGTCAGGGTAGGGAGTCTACGGCAGCATGGGCAACCAACCGCCGGCGGGCGCGACCAAGGCGTGGGGTGGGCGGTTCGCGACCGCACCGGATGCACGATCCGAGGCGTTCACGTCGTCGATCATGTTTGACAATCGGTTGGTACGAGAGGACATCCGGGGTTCGGTCGCGCACGTGCGGATGTTGGGACGGCAAGGAATCGTCGAGCCGGCCGAAGCGGCCGCGATCGAAGACGGACTGTGGCGGATCTGGGATGAGGTCGAGGCGGGATCGTTTACCTTCGGGTTGGCCGACGAGGACATCCACACCGCGGTCGAGCGGCGGCTGCGCGAGTTGATCGGGCCGCTTCAGGGAAAACTCCACACCGCGCGAAGCCGCAACGATCAGGTCGCCACCGACACCCGGTTGTGGACGAAGGGGGCGATCCTCGAATTGTCGGCCGGCGCCGTGGCGCTGAGCGAGGCGCTGCTCACCGTCGCCTCGGCGCACATGGACGCGGTGATGCCCGGCTATACGCACACGCAGCGGGCGCAACCGGTCCTGGTCGCGCACCACCTCCTCGCATATGTCGCGATGCTGGACCGCGATCTCGATCGGTTGCGGGACGCTGAGCGGCGTCTCGATCAACTTCCGCTCGGCGCCGCGGCCCTGGCCGGTTCGACCTTTCCGCTCGACCGCGCCTCCGTCGCGGCCGATCTCGGATTCGCCGGGATCACGGCCAACAGCCTGGACGCGGTGTCCGACCGCGACTACGTGCTCGACGTGCTCCATGCCTGCGTGATGATCGCCGTCCACGTCTCGCGGCTGGCGGCGGAGCTCGTCTATTGGTCGTCGGGCGAGTTCCGGTTCGTCGAACTGTCGGATGCCTTTACTACCGGCAGCTCGATCATGCCCCAGAAGAAGAACCCCGACGTGGCCGAGATCGCACGCGGCAAGACAGGGCGCGTCTTCGGGCACCTGCTCGGCACCCTGACCGTCGTCAAGGGTCTGCCGCTGACGTACAACAGCGATCTGCAGGAAGATAAAGAGGCGCTCTTCGACACCGTCGATACCGTCCTCGCCGTCCTGCGCGTGATGCCGCCCGTCGTCGAAACGATGCGGTTCAACCGGGAGCGGTTGGCCGAGGCGGCGATTGCCGATTTTTCGCTGGCGACCGACGCCGCCGACCTGCTGGCCCGCAACGGGGTCCCGTTCCGGGAGGCGCACGAGGTCGTCGGGCGGTTGGTGCGGCGCTGCCTGGAGGACGGCATCACCTTTGCGGACCTGACCGAAGAGGAATGGGCGGCGATCCACCCGGTTTTCGCCAAACAGCGACCGCCGCTGACGGCCTGGGAGAGCGTCTCCGCCCGCGACGTCCCCGGTGGCACCGCGCCGGGTCGCGTCAAAGAGGGGTATGCTGATGCCGCCGCCCGGCTGGAGACCGCGCGGTCGTGGCTGCGGCAGCGTCAACGGCAACTCGGTGCGGTGATGCGCCGCAACTCAACCGGCCCGGATTGACGTGCGGTAAAGCGATGAGTCTCTTTGTCGAAACCCTACCGATGCTCGATACCGCGGCCCGATACGCGATCCGGTTCGCCGAGACCCCGGAGGAGTTCACGGCGGTCGTCGAGTTGCGTCGCCGCATCTTTCGGGACGAGCAGGCGATCGTCGAGCGCGACGTCGTCGACGGCGAAGACCGCCACAGCCTCCAGGCCCTGGTCGTGGTGCCGGATGGGGCGATCGGCACCGGCCGGCTCAGCCCGCCGACCGCGTCGCGGCCCGAGGCCCACATCGCCTGGGTCGCGATCCTGCCGGCCTACCGCGGGCGCGGCATCGGGACGGCGCTGATGCGCGAACTCCTCGCCGCGGCGGACCGGGACCA
The DNA here is from genome assembly GCA_036558305.1 of Thermomicrobiales bacterium. Classification (GTDB taxonomy): domain Bacteria; phylum Chloroflexota; class Chloroflexia; order Thermomicrobiales; family UBA6265; genus DATBFX01. The sequence goes on from DATBFX010000601.1 coordinate 4,688, forward strand.
GATACCGACCGTCACCCTCAGTGCCCAGACGCACGCCCTGGCGTTCTACCGACGCCTCGGATTCGTGCCGTACGGCAATCGGTTCTTGGTGCGCGGGGTCGAGCACCAGCCGATGGTCCGGCACCGTCCCTGGTGACTCAACTGGGCCGCAGCGAATAGGGAACGTCGATCACCCCGGCGTCGTCGGTCACTCCCTCGCCATCGCCGTCGTCGACGTCATCGAAGTCGTCGAGACCGAGTTGCTCCCGCAGCTCCTCCAGAAGTCGGATCTCGTCGCTCCAGCGCCGTAGGTGTTCGTGGGCCCAGGTCGCGTCCTGTGACCCCGTGGGGCGTTGCTCGGCCACCTGGGGATCGACGATGCCCAGGAGGACGTAGTCGCGACCGGCAATGTCGAGGCCGCGACTTTTCGCCACCGCCTTCGCACCCTTGTCGACGTCGCGGGTGAGGATGCTCAGCACGTTGCAGTCCTCGCAGTGTCGACACGACAGGCGAGCGACGACGAGGTCGTCCGGTTCGACCAGGACGGCGACGTCGCGCTTGCGCGGTTTGGTCTTGCGGTCGCAGTGAGGGCAACGGACGTAGGCGACGACGTCGGTCGGGGTCAGGCAGAGCACCGGTCCGTCGCCGCGTTCGACGTCGTCGAGGTGGGCGTCCGGACCGGCGTCGAAGAAGGTCTGCAACCACTCCATCGCGCCGGGTGTCCGCTGCCAGACGTCGGTCAGACGGTCCGCGGTGCCGGCGGCATCGACGTTCGGGTCGAACAATCCGGTCTCGGCCGGCATCGCCAACTCGGGAGGCAGTTGCTTGCCGAGGAGGTGGACGGCGGCGACGGGGTTGGCGGCGAGGGCGTCGACGAGGGCACGGCGGGCCCAGAGCGTGTCGCCGTCGCGCCGGTACGTGAGGAGGGCGCGTGCGTACGGCCAGAGCGCCGAGAGCGAGGCGGCGTGGGTGTGGAGGAGTTCCATCGCCTCGTCGTCGCGGTCGGCACGCAGGAGCGCTTCGAGGTAGTCGTAGCGGACGGCGTCGTAATCCTCGGGATCGAATGCCATGACCGTGCGCAGTTGCTCCACGGCCTCCTCGTCCCGGCCGAGTTCCATGTACGCGCGGGCGAGACCGCGGCGGGTATCGAGGACGTCTTCGACCGCGAGTGGTTCGGTCCAATCGCGGATCGGGTGGAGCTGCCACCAATCGGTGCCGAGCACGCGGTCCGCCGCGGCCAGCGCCTGCTCGTACAGAACGATCGCCTCTTGCGGTGTGGCAGCCTCGGCCGCCAGCGCGTTGTAGGCGTCGACGCAGTCCGGCGATTCGGCGAGGGCGCGCCGCGCCAGGTCGACCCGCTCCCGGCCGACCGCATCCCAGGCGTCGGCGGCCAGATCGTAGGCGCGATCGAGGGGGGTGTCGGCGGTCCTCTGCTCCGCCTCTTCGATCAGGTCCTGCACGACCTCGTCGAGCCCGTCGTCGACGTATGGCACACCGGATGGATGGGAGTATGGCTGCGCGTCCGCAAGGGCGGAGTCGGCCGTAGCGACCGGGCGCGGCGTCTTGCCCAGGCAGCAGTGTTTGTACTTCTTGCCGCTACCGCAGTAGCACGGATCGTTGCGCCCGAGTTTGCTCATGATGGCGGGTCCTCGTGCGGCAGAGTGGGACGGGGAACGCGGTCGCTCAAGACCGGGCGGTGACGAGGCAGACACCGGTACATTCTACAGAACGACAAAGCGTTCGATGGCTTCATCTCGGTACGACTGGCACGGTTCTTGACTCCTCTTCTGACCATTATCTGCCGGCTTGCCAACCAACTGAATCGCTCGAAGGAACCCGAATGACTGTTGACGAACAGGCAGAGGGGAGGGACTTGACCCCGTCGCCCGAAAAGGTCGCCGCCGCAGCGGAAGCGATCCTCGATCAACTCCCGCCCGCCCCGTCCGCGCCGCTGGCAACCTATCGCGTCCAGTTGCACGCGGGATTCACGTTTCGCGACGCCGCACGAATCGTGCCGTACCTCGCCGAACTCGGCATCGACGCGCTCTACGCCTCGCCCTTCTTCAGGGCGCATCCGGGCAGCACGCACGGGTACGACGTCGTCGATTTCGGCGCGCTCAACCCGGAGATCGGGACGGAGGCCGAATTGGCGCGCCTGGTCGCCGCCCTCCGCGAGCACGGCATGGGATTGGTCGTCGACTTCGTGCCGAACCACATGGGTGTCGCCGGAGGCGCCAACGCCTGGTGGCAAGACGTCCTGGAGAACGGTCAGTCCTCGCCGTACGCCGGGTACTTCGACATCGACTGGGCGCCGCTCCAGTCCGCCGCCACGGGGAAGGTGGTCTTGCCGTTCCTCGGCGATCACTACGGTGCGGTCCTCGAAAAGGGCGAGCTTCGGCTCCGCTTCGAAGCCGGCGCATTCACCGTTTGCTACTACCAGTTCCCGCTCCCGATCGCGCCCCCCACCTATCCGCTCATCCTCCGCCGACCGCTGCCCGAGATGGAAGCGAGGCTGGCCGCAGACGATCTGCACCTCCTCGAATACCAGAGCATCATCACCGCCTTCGATCGCCTGCCGCCGCAATCGGAGCGCGACCCGGAGCGCCTCGCCGAGCGCCGCCGCGAACAGGTCGTCGCCAAACGCCGGCTTGCCGATCTGGTCGCCTCGTCTCCC
>DATBFX010000602.1:0-2733 GCA_036558305.1 Thermomicrobiales bacterium
GGGATCGACGAGGAGACCGACCGGCTGGCGCTGATGGTCGGCAACCTCCTCGATCTGTCGCGGATCGAAGGGGGCGTTCTCAAACCGGACAAAGAGTGGTACGACGTGGCCGAGTTGGTCGAAGACGTCGCGGGACGGTTGGCGTCGCGGGCCAAGCAGCGCGGTCACGTGCTGACGACCGAGGTCGCGCCGGCTCTTCCGCTCGTCCACATCGACTACGTCGAGATCGCGCAGGTGTTGATGAATCTCGGCGAAAATGCGCTGAAGTACACGCCGCCCGGGACCGCGGTGACGATCGGCGCTCGGCGAGTACCAGGGGCGGTCGAGCTGGCGGTGCGAGACACCGGAACCGGGATACCACCGAAAGACGTACCGCACCTGTTCGACAAGTTCTATCGGGCCGAGAAGACGGGGCGGGTGCCCGGCACCGGGATCGGGCTGGCGATCGCCAAGGGGCTGGTCGAGGCGCACGGCGGCCGGATCTCGGTCGAGAGCCGGGTCGGCGAAGGAACGATGTTTCGCTTCACGCTGCCGGTCGACGACGCGGACCGGACCGGAGACGACGGGGAATGAGCGGGCAACGGATTCTGGTGGTGGACGACGAGGCGCCGATCCGGCGGGCGTTGCGCACCGCCCTCACCGGCCACGGATACGACGTCGAGGTGGCCGACGGCGGTGCGGCGGCGCTGACGACGATCGCGACCTGGTTGCCGGACGCGGTGGTGCTCGACCTGATGATGCCGGGGGTGGACGGTTTCGAGGTCGTCCGCCAAACCCGAACGTGGTCGCAGGTCCCAATCGTTGTCCTGTCGGCCAGGGGTGAAGAACGGTCGAAGGTTGAGGCACTCGACCTCGGGGCCGACGACTACCTGACCAAACCGTTCGGAATCGAGGAGTTGCTGGCCCGGTTGCGGGCGGTCCTCCGTCGCGGCGGAACGCAGCAGGCGCAGCAGATCACCGTCGGGGACGTCACGATCGACGTCGCCCGGCACGTGGTCACGAAGGGCGGGCAGGAGATCCACCTGACGCCGACCGAATACGATCTGCTTCGCGTGCTTGCGACCAACGCCGGCAAAGTCCTCACCCACCGCCAGCTCCTCGAACGCGTCTGGGGCGGCTATGCGGCGGAGAACTCGCAGCAGCTCCGGGTTTATGTCAATTACTTGCGGCGGAAGCTGGAGGACGACCCGGCGCGACCGCGGTTGTTGGTGACGGAACCGGGGGTCGGGTATCGGCTGCGGGCGGAGTGATGCCGGGTGGGTTTGGGGCTACGCTCAGGAGTGGTGGCGCCAGAGACAACGCTCGTCGTGCGCCGTGACCGCGCCGGCACGCCGGCTTTTGTCGAGCGCCTGTCCCTTCGCGGTGCGCAGGTAGAGCGTTGCATCGTCGAACGACGCGACCTCGGCAAGCGGCAGGACGTAGTCGGTGAGCGACAGCCCGCGCGTAAAGACCAGACACGTCGGATAGATCCCAACGACGTAACCGAGGCGCTCACCATTCACGTCGACGACGTCGGCTCCGTTCGAGAAACTCCAATCGAAATGCTCAAACCCGGTACTCGGTTGCCAGGCCGTTTCGGCCGTATTGTGATGTCCCATTTCGGGTCTTTCTCGTCTCTCGTGCGGGGCTCCCCGATCGGAAGATCCCGCAACAAACCGAACCCATCATAGGGCTGGGGGCATTGTCAGCCGGTTAGGGATGCCGGTGCGGTTCTTAGAAATGCATTGGAATCGATGCGCAACGTCGAGCGGGTTGGGTCAGCCGACGACGGTTGGGGCGACGTGATACGGGACGTTGGCGACGATGATTCCAGGGTGGAAAAGGAGGGAGGCTTTCAACCGGAAGGCGGTCTGGTTGTGGAGGAGATGCTCCCACCAGCGGCCGGGGACGTATTCGGGGAGGATGACCATCAAGGTGTCGCCGGGGTGGGCGAGTTCGACCTCGTCGACGTAGCGCAAGAGGGGGCCGCTGAGGGAACGGTAGGGGGACTCGATGACGACGAGACGGGCGCCGCCGTGCGGCCACTGGCCCCACTCGACCCGGAGTTGGTCGGCGGCGGCGACGTCGTCGGTGACGTGGACGAGGGTGATCGCGTCGTCGGGGGCGATGGCGCGGGCGAAGGCGAGCGCCTGTTGGGCAGGGACGGCCAGGTTGGCGATCGGGATGATCGGTCGCAGGCGGACCTCCGACGGGTCGAGCGGCGTTTCGGGACGCTGGGCGCCGACCATGCGGCGGTAGTGTTGACCGATGCCCCACATGACGAGAACCAGAATCGGGACGAGGATCAGCACCATCCAGGCGCCGAGCAGGAATTTGGAGATGGCGACCTCGATGGCGACGATCCCCGTCGTGACCGCCCCCAGTCCGTTGATCGCCGCCCGCAGTTTCCAGCGCGGTTGCTCGGCGCGCAGCCGCCGCCAGTGGACCACCATCCCGCTCTGGCTCAAGGTGAAGGCGACGAAGACGCCGACGGTGTAGAGCGGGATCAGGTTGGTGACGCTGCCGTGGAAGGCGACGATGAGAACTTCGGCGAGCGCGGTCAGCAGGAGAATGCCGCCGTTGAAGGCCAGGCGATCGCCGCGGAAGGCGAAGAGGCGCGGTACCCAACGGTCGCGGGCGAGGATGCTGAGCAGGCGAGGGAAGTCGGCGAAGGCCGTGTTGGCCGCAAGGACCAAGATCAGCGCAGTCGAGATCTGCACCAGGTAAAGGTACGGGTTACCGGAACCGACGAGG
>DATBFX010000603.1:0-2039 GCA_036558305.1 Thermomicrobiales bacterium
GCGACCCAATCCGCGAGACGATGCGCCTCGCGGCGGAAGGTCTCCGGATCCATGTCGGCCGAATTGGCAACGGGCAGTCGGTGGCTGGTAATTCCCCAGATTACCAATTACCCGACGCCCGTTGCCAACCCGGTCTACTCCCAAAGAGGCGGCAGAGTCAGTCGCGCGAGCGAGCGTCGCGAGCGAGCCACGCGAAACGAGCGCGCCGGCGGAGCGCCGCGCGAGAGCGCGTGTAGGGGAGTCCGAGGGGCGAAGCCCCTCGGATAAGAATCATTGTTCGCGGCGTTCGACCTGGATGGTGACGGGTGACGAGAGACGGACGGTCACGATCGAGCCGGCCGCAAGCGTTGCGGGATTGCGATCACCGGCCATCGTCGCGGCGGTCCCGGCGCCTGCGCCGGTCGTACCGCCGATCACCGCTCCCTTGCCGCCGCCGAGGATCCCGCCGAGGATCGCACCGACCGCGGCGGCGCCGCCGATCTTCTTGGCGCTGTCTCCGGCCGGCGATTCACCCTCACGATAGAAGGGCTCGGTGGTCAGCGGCACCTCGCTGCCGTCGGCGAGCACCAGCGTGTGAAAGCGGATGCCGAGGCGCGCGCGGTCCTTGAGCTTCCCACCGCGATCGACCAGCGTGACCGATCCGAGCACGCGGGAACCGGCGGGGATGGCGACGCGGCCGTTCGCCATCACGTCGCGGGTGACGCGGGCGTCGACGCGATCCTCGATGCGTGCACGCTCCGAGGAGAGCGAGGTTTCGACCTGCAGGCCGATCACCGACGAGGTGGGCAGTACGACCTCGTCGAACTGGGGAACGTGAGGCGGTGGTTCGGGCTGCGGATCCGGCGGCCTCGGAGAGACTGCGGGTGCCGGTTGAACGGGTGCTGGAAACGACACCGGCGCCGGCCCATCGCCCGCTGGTGACGCGGACCCGCTCTGGGCGTCCGGCGGAGGGGTGGTGCGTCCCACCGGCGGCCGATTCGACCGTGTGGCCTTCGGCCGTTCGCTCGAAGCCCGCCGCGTCTCCGTAGTCGCCGTCCTTTCGGCCTCAGCCGGAGCCGATTTCGCCGGCGTCGCCTCGACCTCGGGCCTTTCGGGGACAGCGGTCTGTGGCTTATCAGGCACCCTGGCTTCTGTTTCGGCTACGGCCTGCGACGCCGGGGCGCTCGCCAGAGGAGCCGGTGCGGATTGCACCGGAGGCGCCGCCGCGATCCGATCCGAGGCGTTGTGGCGGGTCGCGACATACGCCCCTCCTGCCGCCGCTGTAAGGCATCCGAGGGCCAGCAGGCCGAACGCCACCGGTTTCGAGAACATCTGAGACTCCTGGCTGCGACCGATCAGTCGAGCAATAGCCGTACCCCCGGGTCCGGAGCGGCGACACCCCGTCTTTTCGGCCCGATCCGTCGAATTCTATTCCGCGGCGCACATCGGGCGCCACGCGAGGGGGACACTGCTGTCCTCCCCACAGGACCTCGACAAACGGCTGGTCCGGCGTCGACGGCGGCCAGTAACGCTGGCACCCAGCGGCACTTGCGTTGCACTATAGGGGGCAAGCGGGAGGTCCACCCATGCGTCGAACGCACCGCCTTACGGCCGCGCTCGTCATCTTCACGTTCACGCTCTTGTTCATCGCCCTACCTGTCGCAAGGGCTGAGGCGCTCACCGTTCGCGATGTCGTGGAGCTGTCGAAGGCGGGGTTGAGCGACCAGGTGCTGCTCGCGTTGATCGAAGTGGATCACACCGTCTTCACGATCGACACGCCGACGTTGAAGATGCTCAAGGAGGCCGGGGTCAGCGAGGCCGTCATCATCGCCATGATCCGGAGCGGACGCGAGGTCGTCCAGATTCCTGCCGATCAGCCCGTCGAGAACGCGCCGCAACCCGCTGAGCCTCCCCAGCCCCCGCCCATCGTGATGGAGCAACCGGAACCGGTCGTCCGCGAAGTGCCGGTCCCCGTTCCTGTCGCGGTGCCGGTCGCCGTGCCCGTGTTCGTGACGACCACGATACCCTCGCGCGTGCACGATCGTCCGGGCACGCGACCC
>DATBFX010000604.1:0-4546 GCA_036558305.1 Thermomicrobiales bacterium
CGCCGCGGGGATGCCCTCGATGATGCCCTGGTTGCTGATGGCGCTGTTGATGACCGGCGAGGAGATGACTTCCTTGTCGATCACGATCGACATCGGCTGGCCGACGTGGCTGCTCGTGAAGTCGTAGAACCTGCTGGCCGCTTCGTCCGTCAGGTCGAATCCCACCACCTGCTGACCCAGCGAATTCGCGGTCGGGTACGCCTCCTTGACGTCGCCCCCGCTGACGATCGTCTGAAAGACCGTTCCCGCCTCGGGTGTGGCCCCGCCCGCCGGTCCTCCCAGCGTCGTCGTGACCACGGTCCCCGACGGCAAGAAGGCGCCCTGGGTATCGATGATCTCGAGCAGCGCCGTCGTGATCAGCGTCTGAGTCACCCGGGCGGCATCGTCGCCGGTGACGCCGGGCAGTTCCACCACGATCTGATTGCCACCGGTCGTCCAAACTTCGGGCGTGTCGATCCCGAGCCCTTTCGCTCGCCGTTCGATCGTCCGCGCGGTCGCGTTCAGCGCATCCGGATCGACCGTCGAGCCATCTGCTGGGTCCGCTTGCAGCACCAGCAGAAGCTTCGTGGTCTGATCTGCCGCACGCGCGTTGCTTTCCGTCGGCGCGCCACTGCCGACACTGAGGATCGACAACAGGAGTCCCAGCAGGATCGTCAACAGGCGCATCAGGGGCTACCTCGTGGTGTTCTCCGAATGACCGTTCGCGTCGCGCGGTAGTCTGCCACGAATGTTCGGTCCTTGTGCCTCTGAGTCCGCTACGTCACTGTTTGAGATCCCGCACCCCGATGGTACCTCCGGAAGGATCACCGGCAGCGAGCCAACAACCGTCTGCTATGCTTCGGGGCAAGCGCAGGAGAGTGGCGACGTGGCACCAATCGACCCGAGCAACAATCAACGCCGCTCCGCCAACGGGGGCCGATCCAGCGGCGATCGTCCACTGCCCGCGCCGGTGAACCGCGCTACGGCCGTCGCTGTCGCACCGCCCAGCGTCCGTGCGGTGACCGTGGTCCCGAACGAGCTCCCGCCGGACGAGGAGTTGACCGAGGCAGAAATCCGCCATCGGAAGGAACTCGACGACTTCCTTTTGGCACGCCGGGCCGAGCGCGGCGATCCCTGGCCCGAATTCCTCGGACCGCTCTTGCACGCGGAAGAGGTGCGCGAATTGGTCGGGCTCGCCTCGCTCGACGACCTCGACGAGCTCGTCCAACAGTGGCGAATCCTGGCGTTGCCGACGCGCCCGGGCGGTGTCGTCTACCCGGCCTTTCAGTTCGACGACGACGGGCAGCCCTACCCGACGATCGCCGAGGTCATCGAGCTCCTCGCGCCGGTTGCGGTGACGCCGTACACGATCGCCTCGTGGCTGATGAGTCCCAACGAATTCCTTGGCGATGCAACGCCGATGCACCTGCTGAGAACCGAACGCGATCCGCAACGGGTCTTGACCGAGGCGCGGTACGCGGCGGCGCACATGGAACAGTTTTGACCGTCGGTGAGCACGCTGCCCGCTCCCTCCGGGGATCTTCGTGACTTTCCGACCTTCGGCCTCCAACCCGATCAGACGCTTTTTCGCATCCATCAAGCGGTGCGTGGTCCGTGGTGGTTCGGCGCCGACGGACAGGGCCGGTTCGACCTGTCACCGCCATACGGTACCTGCTATCTGGCCGAGAGTCCTCTCGGCGCCTTCGTCGAGGCATTTCGGCGAGCCGGTGTCGTCATCCCGCAAGCAATCGTGCGACAACGGCATATCTCCTCGCTCCGTGTTCCTGACACGATGCTGCTGGCTGACTGCACCGATTCACGGGTACGCCGCTTTGGTCTGACCGGCGAGATCCACACGGCGGTCGATCGCACGATCACCCGGCGATGGGCCGAGGCGTTGGCGACGGCGGGATTCGGCGGCATTCGCTATCTCGTGCGTCACGATCCCTCGCAGCGAGAGATCGGTATCGCCCTTTTCGGCCGCGGCGGCAAGGCAGACTGGTCGGTCGTCTCGACCGAACTGATCGACGCCGAGCTCATCCTCGACGCCGAGCGGCGATTCGGGATTACCGTTCAGGTGGGTTCAGATGTGTCCTAGCCGTGCCTGAGCGTCTCCGCGTGACGCGGCATCGCGAACCAAGCGCCGGTCCCGCGCTCTCAACCGCCAGCCACCGATCTCGTCGCCCCGTGCTTCCGCCTCCACGCCCGCCAGGTCATCGCCCACTGGTCCGGCGCGTTGATCGCGTCTTCCTGGATGCGGCCGACCGAGCTCGCGTGCGGCGCCGTCCGCACCACCTCCGGCTCCTCGTGCGCCTCCCGCGCGATCTCGCCGAGCACGGCCGCGTACTCGTCGAGGTCGTCTTTCGCGTACGTCTCGGACGGTTCCAGCGTGAACGGCTCCGGTACCAGCACCGGGTGGTGGCTCGTGAAGTACGCCTGCAACCCAAAATCGACGATCCGCCGGCGCACGTCCTCCGTCCCCACCCCCGTCTCGTCGAGCAGCGGTTGCCAACTGTAGCGCACCTCTTGCAACCGGTGCCCGTTCCCGCCGTAGGGGATCTCGACACCCGGAATCTGGCCGAGTTTCGCCGCCAGGTAGTTGTTGTTCAGCGCCGCCGTCTCCGCGACCAGTTTCAATCCCTCCGCCCCGTGGGCCATCGTCCAGGCGTAGGAGCGCAGCACCGCCTGCACGTTGCCGTGGAAACTGCGGACCTTGCCGATACTCTCCGGCCGGTCGAAGTCCCAGTAGTACCGCTCCCCGTCGAAGGCCGCCATCGGCACCGGCAGATACTTCGCCAGCTCCGCCGTCACCCCCTGCGCCCCGCAGGAACCACCGGTCGAACCGTGCGGCACCGAGAACGTCTTGTGGAGGTTGAACTGGCAAAGGTCGAACCCGTTCTCCCGCGCCCGCGTGATCCCGAGGATGCCGTTCGCGTTCGCCTGGTCGTAGGCGCAGAGCCCGCCCGCCTCGTGGACGATCCGCGTGAACTCCTCGACGTGCGGGTTGAAGATTCCGGTGTCCTCCGGATTCGTCATCATCAACCCGGCAGTGCGCTCTGAGACGGCGGCCTTCAGCGCCTCGACCTCCGGATACCCGTTCGGCCCCGGCATCAGCGTGATCACCCGGAAACCGGCCACCGCCGGCGCCGCGCAGTCGATTGGGTGGGAGAACGCGGTCGAGACGATCTCGTTCCGCTGTTGTCCCTCGCCGTGTGCCGCGTGGTACGCGCGGATGACGCAGGCGTTGCCGAAGATCGCCTGCGAGCCGCCCGCCGGCTGGAACGAGAAGGCATCCATCCCCGAAATCTCGCAGAGCATCCGCTCGAAGCGGCAGACGATCTCGATGATCCCCTGCGCCGTCTCGTCGTCCTGCAGCGGGTGTAGTTCCGTCAACTGCGGCATCCGCGCCAACTGCTCGTCCACCAGCGGGCTGTACTTCATCGTGCACGTCCCGAGACTGGCATCCGGCGTGACGTGGCACCCCAGCGTCATCTGCGACAACCGCAGGTAATGCCGCAGCACCGTCGGCTGGGCCAACTCCGGCAACACCGGTGGTGTGGTTCGTCGCAATGCCGGCGGGATCGTCGAGAGGATATCCCCGACCTCGCGTTTCAGGTCTTCCTCGACTGCCGGCGGGATGTACCCGCGCTCGCCCGGACTCCCCATCTCGAGGACGAGCGGTTCGTCCCACCTCGCGGCGTGGTACCTGCGCGGCCGGTTCATCCCACCACCTCCTCGATCGTCGACGCCAGCCGGTCGATGTCCGCCTTCGTGTGGACCTCGGTCACCGCGTAGAGCGCGCTCTGCCCGAGGTTCGGGAACTCCGGACTCAGGTCGTGCCCGCCGAAGATGCCGCGCTCCCGTAGCGCCGCGTTGATCGCCTCGACCGTCTTCCCGGTCCCGGTGAAGTCCACGACGAACTCCTTGAAGTGGGCCGCCTCGAACCGCGGCGCCCGCACCCCAGGGATCGCCCCCAGCGTGCGCATCGCGTAGTGCGACCGCTGCATGATCCCCTCGCCGAGTTCCCTGAGCCCCAGCGGTCCGAGCAGGGAGAGGTAGACCGCCGCGGTGATGCCCCAGAGCCACTGCGTCGTCCCCGCGTAGTCGGGCGAGTACTCGCGCTTGTCGTAGGACGTCCGCTCCATCGTCGACCAACCGAACCCGAACTCACCTGCGGTCCGCCCCGGCGCGATGCTGACCATCAGGTACGGGTACTCCATCACGTACGCGGGCTCATCCCGCGAGGCGATAAACCCGCAGAGCCCGCCGCTGTATTGCATTCGCGCCCCGAACGGTTGCGCCTCCCCGACGACGATGTCGGCACCATAATCCGCCGGCGGCGCCAGCACCCCGAGGGACGAGGCGTCGACCCCGAACATGCTGAGCGCCCCGGCCCGATGCGCCAACCCCGCGATCTCCGCTGCCTGCCCCTCGATCGCCCCGAGGTAGGACGGCACCTCGACATAAACCGCCGCAACCTGGTCCGAGAGCTTACCACGCAAATCGTCGAGGTCCATCTGCCCGGAATCCGGATCGAACCCGACCAAGACCGGCTTCAACCAGGCCT